>NZ_JBWKDK010000090.1:0-17231 GCF_056436005.1 Streptomyces sp. NPDC043854 | reverse complement strand
GGAATCGACGGCGCCTGCCTCCTTTCCGGTCTTCTTCCCCCCCCCCCCCTCCCCCCACCCCCCCCCCCCCCCCCTCTCCCTCACGCGGGGCCCCCCCCCCCCCCCCCCCCCCCTCCCCGCCCCAGGGCCGGGGCGGGGCCGCTCAGCGCTCCAGGAACGCGAACAGCTCCTCCCACCGGTCGGTGATCTCGGCACCGGAGAACCGCTGCACGGACCGGAACGCCCGGTCGCCGAGCCGGTCGCGCAGCTCCCGGTCCGCCATCAGCACGCGCAGGTGCCCGGCCAGCTCCATCGTGTTGCCCAGCCGGGCCAGCAGCCCGTCCTCCCCGTGCGAGACGATCTCGCGCACGCCGGGTGCGCAGTCGAACGCGGCGACCGGCACGCCCGCGGCCATCGCCTCCAGCAGGGTGATCGGGAAGCCCTCGGCCCGGGAGGCCTGCGCGAAGACCGCGGCCCCGCGGAGCGCGCCCAGCACGTCGTCGGTGCTGCCCATCCACTCCACCGAGTCGTCGATCCCGAGCGCGGTGCAGTGGGCCCGCAGCGCGGCCTCCTCCACACCCGCTCCGTAGATCCTGAGGACCCAGTCGGGGTGCTGCGGGGCGGCCTCGGCCCAGGCGTCCAGCAGCAGGTCCACGCCCTTCTCGAAGGCGAGGCGGCCGACGCTCGCGACGACCTTCCCGGTGCGCGGGGCGGGGGAGTCCGGCATGAACGGCAGCGGGTTCGGCATGCTGGAGACGTTCTCCATGCCGGAGCGGATCCACAGGTCCGCGTCCTCCGGGGTCAGCACCAGCAGCCGGTCGACCTCGCGGTAGTGGCGGCGGACCCGGTCGCCGCGGGTGGACTTCTGGCTGGCCTCGTACGACTCGTGGCTCATGCCGATGACGGTGAGGCCCTTGGTGTCGGCGAGGGCCACCCATTCCATCGCCCACACCTGGGTGACGATCACGACGCCGCCGGGGCGGGCCGTGCGCAGCAGGGCGCTGAGCTCCTCCGCCTTGGCGCACATCAGGGCCCGCCGGGCGGCCTGGCGGCGCCGCTCGGGGGCGTTGAGCCGGCCCTTGATGCCGCGCAGGCGGCGGGCCCTGGGCGGGTGGGTGTCGTACAGGGTGGTCATCGCGTACGGCAGGTCCTGCGGCAGCTTCTGCCGGATCTCCTCGGCGACCGGGGCGATGCCGACGAGGTGCACGCGGTGCCCGCGGTCGGTGAAGAGCCGGGCCATCTGGTGCGACCAGGTCGTGACGCCGCCGAGCTCGTCGACGCTGTTGGAGACGATGAAGACGTCGCGGCCGCCGGCCGTTTCGGCGGCCGCCGCGGTCTCGTCGGCCGCTGCGGTCCCGGCCGCCTCGGCGGTCTGGGCGGTCTGCTGGCTCACTTGCCGCTCCCGGTGAAGAACTTCTCGACGATCTGGCGGGCCGCGTCCCCGCGGTCGTACTCGCCGAACTCGGTGAGGAAGCGCTGGCGCGCCTCCGCGTACTTGGCGTCCGCCTCGTCGAAGGCGGCGATGGCCTGGAAGAGCTCGTCGGCCGTGGCCACGACCGGGCCCGGGGCCTTCTCCTTCAGGTCGAAGTACGTGCCGCGGATGTCGCCCGCGTAGCTGTCGTAGTCGTACGCGAAGAACAGCATCGGCCGGTCCAGGACCGCGTAGTCGAACATCACGGACGAGTAGTCGGTGATCAGCCCGTCGGCGAGCGCCAGCAGCGGGGTGATGTCGTGGTGCCCGGAGACGTCGACGACCCGGCCCGCGACCGAGGGCGGCAGGGAGACGCTGTTGAGGTAGTGGGTGCGCACCAGCAGGGTGAAGCGGTCGCCGAGCCGCTCGGCGAACTCCTCCACGTCGAAGGGGAACTCGAAGCCCTCCACGGCGCCGTCCGCGTTCGCCCGGAACGTGGGAGCGTACAGCAGGACCCTCTTCGCCGGGTCGATGCCCAGTTCGGCGGCGAGCGGTCCGCGGACCCGCTCCCCGCTCTGGGTCTCGGCGCGGTGTGCCTCGACGAGGGCGTCGTTGCGCGGGTAGCCGGTGCGCAGCAGCACCTCGTCGCGCAGCCGGAAGCCCTTGGCCAGGGTGCGCACGTCGTGCTCGGAGCGGATCAGGAAGTGGTCGAAGCGGTTGACGGCCGCCTGGAAGCGGTCCTGGCCGGCGCGGCCCTGGGCCTTCGTGCGGGGCTCGTGGAAGCCCATCCGCTTGAGGGCGGAGCCGTGCCAGGTCTGGATGTACGTCGTCCCCGGGCGCTTGGTCAGCGCCAGCGGGAAGCCCTGGTTGTCGATCCAGAACTCGGCCTGGGCCAGGGCCCGCAGGTACGGCCAGCTCCAGCGCTTGACCAGGGTGGCCTCCTTGGGGAAGCCGGTGGGCTTGGCGCCCGCGTACGACCAGACCGCCTCGAAGGCGACGCCCTGGCGGACCATCTCCTCGTAGATCGCCTTTGGGCTGTCGCTGTACTGCTTGCCCATGTGGCTCTCGAAGACGACCGTGCCCTTCTTGACCGGCAGCTTCGAGAAGACCTCGTGGTAGACCTTCACCTTCTGCTCGCCCGAGCCGAGGTTCCGGCGGGCGCGCAGGGCCCGGCGCAGGGTCTTCTTGACCATGCCGGCGGTCCTGCCGTGCATGGCGCCGCTGATCAGGGCCTGGGTGCGGACGGCGGCGGGGCCCTCGGCGGTCAGGACGTAGGAGAGGTTGCCCTTCTTGGTCACCTCGGGCTCGAAGCGGTCGGAGACCAGCCGGGTCAGTCGCGGGCGCACGCGCAGCCGGGCCGCCGACTCCAGGTCGACGCCGCCGACGGAGACGCGGGTGGTGAGCCGGTCGCTGCCGGCGGTCAGCTTCAGCCGGACGTCCCAGACGGCGTCGACGATGCCGAGGGGGCGCACGGTGCTGCCGATGTCGGCGGTGGCCCGCCACTCGATGGTGTCCCCGGCATGCCGCACGGATTCCACCGGGAAGCTGAACGACCGGACGCCGACCTGGCGGCGGGCCCTGAGCTCCAGGGTGGCCTTCAGTTCCGCTTCCGGCGCGATCCGGCCCAGCGGGTTCACGACGGCGCCGGACAGGGTGACGCTGCCGCGGCCGTCGTCCGCGTACGAGGTCAGGCGGTTGCCCAGGGTGAGGGAGGTGAGCGGGGTGGTGTGGAAGCCCTGTTCGGTGACGTCCAGTATCCGGCGGGCCTCGGCGTCGTCGAGATGTTCGCCACACCAGTAGACCCGACCGTCGCGCTCGGCGAGCGGCGAGGTCAGCCGGCCCTTGTTGGTCATGGCGTCGGCGGCCGCGAGCAGGCTGTCCCAGTCCTCCTTGCCCAGGAGGTAGGCGCAGATCGCCTGGAGGTGCGTGACGTTGTCGTAGGCGGCCGGGTCGATGCCGGCCAGGTAGCCGTTGGCCAGGCGGGCGAACTCCTGGCGGTACGCGTCGCCGAGCAGCGGCAGGTCGCGCAGGTGCAGCACCAGGTCGTGCTTGAGGAACTTGGCGTCCTTGGCCGTCTTGATCTCGGTGAAGCCCTTGGCGGCCAGCAGCTCGTCGACGCGGCGGTGGATCTCCATCCGGTGGACGAAGTTCGCGATCTCGTGGCGGCGGTTGCTGATCGACTTGGTGGCGGCCTTCTCGACCACGTTCCAGTAGTAGACGTGGTTGGGGATCAGCGTGATGCGGCGGGCGGCGACGTACGCCTGGGCGGAGAAGAGCAGGTCCTCGTAGTGGATGCCGACCGGGAACTCCAGGCCCTGCTCCAGCAGGAACGCGCGCCGGTAGCACTTGTTCGTGGAGAGGGTGTCGTACACGAGGAGGTCGGGGTCCTCGGTGATCGACTCCAGGGTGCGGGTGCGCGAGTAGATCCAGGGGTACCACTCGGTGGTCTTGCCCCAGCGGTTGTCGAGGTGGACGCGCACGCACATGCCGGAGACCAGGTCGGAGCCGGTCCGCTCGGCCGCCTCCAGCATGTTCCGGCAGGCGTTTCGTTCCAGCACGTCGTCGCTGTCCAGGAACATCACGTACGTGCCGGTCGCCTGCCGGATGCCGTGGTTGCGGGGGGCGCCGCAGCCGCCGCTGTTCTCGGGCAGCCGGAAGGCCCGCACCCGCCCGGGGTGCGCGGCTTCGAGCTCCTGGGCGACCGCGAACGACCGGTCCTGGCTGCAGTCGTCCACGATCACGACCTCGACCCCGTGCAGGGTTTGGTCCAGAACCGACCGGACGGCTGTCGGCAGGCGCTCTGCGTCGTTGTAGACGATGACGACCACGGAGACGTCAGGCACGTGCACCTCGATCCCTTCGTTCCATTCCGTTTAACCCGTCAAAGCTACCGTGTGCCGCGCTCGGATCCGGCCTCCCGACCCCGGCGTGCATACTTCTGAGGAAGAGGTGAGTGGCGGGTCCGGTCGCCGACAATCACCCGTTCGGACTCCGCAGGAAGTGTTCATGACGAAGCTGTCCGTAGTTGTCCCCTGCTACAACGAAGAAGCCGTGATCGACAGCTTCGATGCGGAGATCCGCAGGGTCCTGGACTCCCTGCCCGTCGCGTACGAGGTCTGCTACGTCGACGACGGCAGCCGCGACGGCACCCTCGAAAAGCTCCGCAAGATCGCCGCCGAGCACGGGGACCGCACCCGGTACGTCTCCTTCAGCCGCAACTTCGGCAAGGAGGCCGGCATGCTCGCCGGCCTGCGCGAGGCCACCGGCGACGCCGTCGTGATCATGGACGCCGACCTCCAGCACCCGCCGGAGCTGATCGCGACCATGCTCGACTACCACCGGCAGGGCCACGACCAGATCATCGCCCGCCGCACCCGCGAGGGCGACAAGAAGGTCCGCTCCGCGCTCAGCCGCCTGTACTACCGCGGCGTCAACCGGTGGGTCGACGTCGAGCTCACCGACGGCGTCGGCGACTTCCGGATGCTGTCGCGGCCGGCCGTGGACGCGCTGCTGTCGCTGCCGGAGTACAACCGCTTCTCCAAGGGCCTCTTCTCCTGGATCGGCTTCGACACCGTCCACTTCGACTACCGCAACGCCCAGCGCGAGGCCGGCGAGACCAAGTGGAAGTTCGGCTCGCTGCTGAACTACGCCATGGACGGGCTGATCTCCTTCAACAACCGCCCGCTGCGCGTCGGCATCTGGGCGGGCGTCTCGCTGGTCGCGCTGACCGCCCTGTACGCGGTGTGGATCGCGGTCATGGCCATGACCAAGGGCGTCGACGTCCCCGGCTACGTCACCCTCGTGGCGATCATCGTCGGCATCGGCGGCGTCCAGATGATCATGCTGGGGCTGATCGGCGAGTACATCGGACGCATCTACTACGAGACCAAGCGCCGCCCGCACTTCCTGGTCAAGGAGGCGCACGGCGCCGACCCGCAGGCCCGGCCCGCCGCGGTCCGGGCTTCCGCGGTCCGGGCGGAGGCCGCCGCCGGGGCGGAGGCCGCTGCTGCGGCGGACGTGCCGGCCGAGCGCGAGCGCGGCGGCCTGTCGGGGGCGCGGACCACCGCTGCCGCGAAGAACCAGGCCGGCTGACCCATGAAGGAGCAGCTCGGCCAGATCTTCCGCTTCGGCCTCGTCGGGGCCGTCAACACCGGCACCTTCTTCGGCATCTACCTGCTGCTGCACCCGTGGATGCCGTACTTCCTCGCCTACACCCTCGCCTTCCTGCTGGCGATGGTCGGCTCGTTCTTCATGAACACCTACTTCACCTACCGGACCCGGCCGACCTGGAAGAAATTCCTCCTCTTCCCGTTGACGAACGTCACCAACTACGTCATCCAGTCCGCCGGCCTCTACGCCCTCGTGACCTGGGCCGGCATGGACACCCGGATCGCGCCGCTCGTCGCCGCCGTCATCGCCATCCCCTTCACCTTCCTGCTCTCCCGCAAGATCCTCGTCCCGGGCGGCCGGAAGCAGACCGGGGACGCCCCCGCGCCGCCCGAGCGGGCATCCGGCAAGCCCAGGTCGTCCAGGGTCTGAAACCGGCGCGCAGCCATCCGCGCCCAACCCGTAGATTGAGGTGGCAGAGGTACAAGACGTACACGCACGGCAAGGGGCAAGGGGACAGACGTGTCAGCGGCTAGGCAAGGTGTCGTGGACGCCCGCAGGATCGTGGTCAAGGTCGGCTCCTCGTCCCTGACCACCGCGGCCGGCGGGCTCGACGCGGACCGGGTGGACGCCCTGGTCGACGTACTGGCCAAGGCCCGCAGCGGCGGCGAGAAGGAGATCGTCCTCGTCTCCAGCGGCGCCATCGCCGCCGGCCTCTCCCCCCTCGGCCTGCGCCGCCGCCCCACCGACCTGGCCCGCCAGCAGGCCGCCGCCAGCGTCGGGCAGGGCCTGCTCGTCGCCCGCTACACCGCCTCCTTCGCCCGGTACGGAGTCCGCGTCGGCCAGGTCCTGCTGACCACCGACGACACCAGTCGGCGCGCCCACTACCGCAACGCCTACCGCACCCTCGACCAGCTCCTCGCGATGGGCGCCCTCCCGGTCGTCAACGAGAACGACACCGTTGCCACGGACGAGATCCGCTTCGGCGACAACGACCGGCTCGCCGCTCTCGTCGCCCACCTGGTCCGGGCCGACCTGCTGGTCCTCCTCTCCGACGTGGACGGCCTGTACGACGGCGACCCGTCGCTCCCCGGCACCACCCGCATCGACCAGGTGCGCGGACCGGCCGACATCGCGCACGTCTCCATCGGCAGCGCGGGCAAGGCCGGCGTCGGCACCGGCGGCATGGTCACCAAGGTCGAGGCGGCACGGATCGCCGCCGCCGCCGGCATCCCGGTCGTCCTCACCTCGGCGAGCCAGGCCGCCGACGCCCTCGCCGGGCGGACCACCGGCACGTACTTCCACGCCACCGGCCGCCGCTCCGCCGACCGGCTGCTGTGGCTCCAGCACGCGTCGACCCCGCAGGGGCACCTCGTCCTCGACGAGGGCGCCGTCGCCGCGGTCACCGAGCGCGGCAGCTCCCTGCTGCCCGCCGGGATCGCCGCCGTCGAGGGCGAGTTCACCGCCGGCGATCCGGTGGAACTGCGGGCGCCCGACGGCCGCCCCGTCGCCCGGGGCCTGGTCAACTTCGACGCGAGGGAACTCCCGCAGCTCCTCGGCCGCTCCACCCGCGAACTGGCCCGCGAGCTCGGACCCGAGTACGAACGCGAGGTCGTCCACCGGGATGATCTGGTCCTGCTCCAGGGCTGAGGTTCGGCAAAACCGCCGCGCGGCGGGCCCGGGACTGGTCAACTGTGAGGGGCGGACATGCCGGCGGCAGGAAGTGGTGCAGACAGGAGGCGGCTGGTGAGACGAGCGCTGACCAGCATCAACGGCGGCGGGGACGAGCACGATGAGCCCTCCCGCCTCTGGCACGTCACCCTGAGCGTCTCCGGCAAGCCGGCGCCGCTGTCGGAGGTGCGGCGTGGGCTGGAGCAACTGGCCCACGACCATCCCTTCCTGCTGACCAGCAGATACGCCGACGACCACGCCGAGATCCGGTACTGGGAGGAGGCGCGCGACCTCCACGACGCGGCGGCGGTCGCGCTCCGCCTGTGGGGTGAACACCGGTCCTCGGCCCAGCTCCCGCCGTGGGAGATCGTGGGCCTGGAGGTCATCGACCGCGCGACGTACCACCTCCGAGTAGCGGAGGGCTACGGCCCACCCCCCGCCCACCCGGTGGGCGTCCACCCCTACTGACCCTCCCTGCCCCGGGCCCGACCCCGGGGCAGGGAACCGGGGCCCTGCCGCGCGACCGGGGCCCCGCCGCGTGACCCGGGCCAGGCCCCAGGGCCTGGGCCGTGCCGGGAGCTCCGGCACCGGTGCCGGGCCGCCCCCGGCGAATCGCGGGGCGGGGCCGGCTGCTTCGGCTGCCGGGCGGGCGCGTGCGGTCCGCTGCGCGGCGCCCTTCCCCACCCCGCCCCTTCACCGTTCCCCGGGCTGCGCCCGGCCCCCGACCCCTGGGCCAAAGGGCCAAGCCCGGGTTTCGGCCTGCCTGGACCCGCCCAGGCCTACTCCGGCCCAGGCCGGCCCAGGCTGGTCCTGACTCTGCCCGGGCTCGCACCGGCCCCGTCCGGGCCGCGGCCCGTGGCCGTGTCTCGGGGGGTGGAAGAGCGGGTGGGCCCGCAGTGGCGGGGACTACCCTGGCGGCATGACCTCGTTCGATGCCACGACCTCCCCCGTCCTCGCCACCGCGCACCGCGCCCGCACCGCCGCCGCGGCCCTCGCCCCCCTCCCGCGGTCCGCCAAGGACACCGCGCTCCTGGCCATCGCCGACGCGCTGGAGGCCCGTACCGACGAGATCGTCGCCGCCAACGCCGTCGACACGGACAAGGCCCGGGCCGCCGGCACCAGCGAGACGGTCATCGACCGCCTCACCCTCACCCCGGAGCGGGTCCGCGCCATCGCCTCCGACGTGCGCGACGTGGCCGCCCTCCCCGACCCCGTCGGCGAGGTCGTCCGCGGCTCGACCCTCCCCAACGGCATCGACCTGCGCCAGGTCCGCGTCCCGCTTGGCGTCGTCGGCATCATCTACGAGGCCCGCCCCAACGTCACCGTCGACGCCGCCGCCCTCTGCCTGAAGTCCGGCAACGCGGTCCTGCTGCGCGGCAGCTCCTCCGCGTACGCCTCGAACACCGCCCTCGTCGGGATCCTCCGCGACGCCGTCGAGAGCACCGGCATCCCCGCCGACGCGATCCAGCTCGTCCCGGGCGAGTCCCGCGACTCCGTCCGCGAGCTGATGCGCGCCCGCGGCCTCGTCGACGTCCTGATCCCGCGCGGCGGCGCCTCCCTCATCAAGACCGTGGTCGAGGAGTCCACCGTCCCGGTCATCGAGACCGGTACCGGCAACTGCCACGTCTACGTCGACGCACAGGCCGACCTCGCCATGGCCGTGGACATCCTGATCAACTCCAAGGCCCAGCGGCCGTCCGTCTGCAATGCCGCCGAGACCCTCCTCGTCCACCGCGACATCGCCGACGCGTTCCTGCCGCTCGCCCTCGACGCGCTCGCCGGCGCCGGCGTCACCGTCCACGGCGACGACCGCGTCCTCGAGGCCGCCAGCGACTCCAAGGTGACCGCGCTGCGCGCCACCGACGAGGACTGGGAGGCCGAATACCTGTCCTACGACATCGCCGCCGCCGTCGTGGACTCCCTCGACGACGCCGTCGCCCACATCCGCCGCTGGACCTCCGGCCACACCGAGGCGATCGTCACCACCTCGCAGGCCGCCGCCCGCCGGTTCACCCAGCTGGTCGACTCGACCACCGTCGCCGTGAACGCATCCACCCGGTTCACGGACGGTGGCCAGTTCGGCTTCGGCGCCGAGATCGGGATCTCCACCCAGAAGCTGCACGCCCGCGGCCCGATGGGCCTGCCCGAGCTGACCTCCACCAAGTACATCGTCACCGGCGACGGTCACGTCCGGTAGCCGGCCGCTGAACTCCGTGTGGCCGGATTTCGGCTGACAGCCTGCCCAAAGCAGCCCCTCAGGTCTACCCTGGTCCCGTGCCGGACGACGTGGGGGGCCAGTACCCGGACAACGGGGAGCCCGACGACGACCGCGGAGGCGCGGATTTCGACTTCGCCTCCGTGGTGTTCGACGAGGACTTCGTCCGGAGGGCCGAGATCCATGAACCGAGCGCGCTGGAACGCCAGCGCGCCGCCGACCACCGGGCCCGCGCCGAGGCCGAGGCCGCCCGCGCCCTGCCCGGCGGCTGGACCTCCGATGAGGACCCCGACGGCTACGGCTACGGCCGCCCCGACGGCTACGGCCTGGACGACCCCGGCTGGGAGTACGGCCACGGCACCGGCCACCCCGACGCACCGTACGGGGCCTACGGCGGCAGCCTCCGCCCCTACCGCGGCCGCTCGCCGTGGCTGCGGCCGGTCGCCTGGGTGCTCGCCGTCGTCATGGGCCTCGGCATGGTCGCCCTCGCCTTCAGCGCCGTCTACCGCAGCGCCTCGGGCGAGTCCGAGCCCGCTCCCGCGCCCGCCAGCACCCCGCTGAAGGAAGTCAGCGGCGTCGGAGCGTTTATGGACCCCGCCCGCCGCCAACCCTGAAGGTACGACCCCACTCCCGTTCACCGGAGCAGGGGGCTTCTCTGAAGCGGGACCAGCGGGAGAAGCAATGGCCGTGCCAGCAGATCCACCCGACGGCACCCCCGACGGCATCGGCGGGGGCGACGAGGAGTTCCGGCGGGACGACTACGAGTACGAGTACCGGTCCGTGGTGTTCGACGAGGACTTCGTCCGGGCGGCCCGCCTCCAGGAGTTCTCCGCACAAGAGCGGATGGGCGAGCACGCCCGCGCCGTACGCAGCCGATCCCTCTGGTCCGGCGGCGGCTCCACCCGCCCCGGGAACGGCACCCCCAGCCGCGGCGCCCGGCAGGGGCTGCTGATCGTGCTGCTCATCGCCCTGGCCTTCGCGTCAGCCGTCTACATGGGGCTGCGCAACCCCGCCGCACCCGTGCCCGACACCAGAGCCGAGCCGCTGACCAGCACGGTCGTCCCGCTGGCACCCACCGTCCCGGTGCCCGGCGGGCGGCCCGTCGACCTGTTCGCGCAGAGCCCGGCGGCCGACTACCGGGTCGGGGCGGCCGGGGTCGCCCTGCCCGCCGTACGCCGCACCCGGCACTTCACCGACGAGCAGGTCGTCACGGCCCTGTCCGTCGCCAAGGACTACCTGGTGCAGTCCTCCCTCGACCCGGACGTCCTGGCCGGCACCACCACCCGGCCGGTGCGCGTCCTGGTCGACCCCGACCAGCTGGACCAGTTCGACCACAGCATGGCCTCGCCCTCCGGCGACGGGCGGCACGCGGCCACCGGCTGGCTGGTCCGCTTCGACCCCGGCACCGCCGTCGTCGCCGACTCCCGCATCAGGGTGAGCGGGATCCTCACCTTCGAGGAAGTCTCCCCGGACGTGCTGGAGGTGTTCACCGATCACACCTTCGTGTACGCCGTACGGCCGGCCACCGGCGCCCCGTCAGCCGCGGACGGGGCCTCGCTGTTCACCGTCCGCCGCGAACTGCGGCTGCGCTTCGACCGGGAGGACCTCGCGACCCGGCGGGCGGAACTGGTCGCGGCCCACGTCATGGCCGGACCCCAGTCCTGCTCCTCCGAGCCCGCCGAGGGTTTCCGCCCGCTCCTGGCCGGAGCCGGGCCGACCACGGTCGGCCCCGCCGCGAGCGACCCGTACGCCAGCGGCCATCCGCGGCGCAGCACCGCCCTCTGCGGTGTGCTCGCCCCGGCGGCGACGGCTGCGGTCCCCGTCAGTCCCGCGGGGTAGTGCCCCCGTCCTTGCCCCCGGCAGCCGAGCCGGATCCCGGCCTGGATCCGGAGCCGTTCGCCCCGGTGAACCTGTCGCGCAGCCGTCCGCCCAGGTCGGCCGTCCCGCCGGCGATGTCGCCCACCAGCTTTATCAGCGGGTCCTTGCTGGTGCGCACCGAGTCCGCGTAGTGCGCGGCGGACTGCCGGAAGGAATCCGTGACCGAGGCGTCCTTGTCCTCCTCCCGCCGCGGGTAGTGGCCGTCCATGATCCGCTGGAAGTCCCGGCTCTCCGACCACTTCTTCAGCTCCGCCGCCCGGACGGTGGTGAAGGGGTGCGTCCGCGGCAGCATGTTGAGGATCTTCAGCACGGAGTCGCGCAGGTCGCCGCTCTGCTCGTACTCCTCGGCCTGGGCCAGGAAGGAGTCCACGTTCATCTCGTGCAGGTGGTTGCCGCCCGCGATCTTCATCAGCCCGCGCATCGAGGCCTGCGGGTCCTGGCCGACCAGCAGGCCCGCCCGGTCCGCCGACAGCTCCGACTTGCGGAACCACTCCCGCAGCGCGGTCACGATCGCCGTGATCGCCACGTTGCCCAGCGGGATCCACGCCACCTTCAGCGCCAGGTTCGTCAGGAAGAGCAGCACCGTGCGGTACACGGCGTGGCCCGACAGCGCGTGGCCCACCTCGTGGCCCACGACCGCCCGCATCTCCTCCTCGTCCAGCAGCTCCACCAGCGCCGTGGTCACCACGATGATCGGCTCGTCCAGTCCGATGCACATCGCGTTCGGCTTGGGATCCTGCTGCACGTACATCTGCGGGACCTTGTCCAGGTCCAGGATGTAGCAGGCGTCGCGGAGCATCTCGTACAGGTGCGGGAACTGCGTCTCGCCCACGCGCACCGACTCCGACAGGAACAGCAGCCGCAGGCTGCGCTCCGGCAGCAGGCCGCTCAGGGCCTTGAACACCGTGTCGAACCCGCTCAGCTTGCGCAGCGCCACCAGTGCGGACCGGTCCGCCGGGTGCTCGTACGCCCGTGAGGAGATCCCGGGGAACCTCCTGCGGTCCCGCGCCGGTGCCTTCTCGAAAACCGTCCCGCTCATGACGCCTCCCCCTTGATCGGCCAGCTCTTCGCTTGCGTCTATCCTCTCCAACGCCTGAGTCGGCGCGAGCGTGCCCCAGGCCCCCGCATACGATGTGAGCGAAGTCTCCGCCCGCTCCCCGACTCGATAGGTACCTGCCTGATGAGCCTCACCTCCACCGCCCAATCCCTGGTTCTCCTCGCCTCGGAGGGGGCCGAGCAGCACGGCGGCAACCACGACAGCCTGAACCCGTACCTCACGGGCGGTGCCGCGCTCGTCATCCTGCTGCTGATGCTCTGGGTGACCACGCGCCTGAACCGCGACCGCTGAGCCGCGCTCGCGCACGCGCTCGAATGCGAGCCCGCACCGCTCCGCCGGGCCAGTAGGCTCTGCGCTCATGGGAGAGCAGGAGATGCCTACCGGTCCGGTCAAGCGCCGGCTCGGCGTGATGGGCGGGACATTCGACCCGATCCACCACGGACACCTGGTGGCCGCCAGTGAGGTGGCCGCCCTGTTCCACCTCGACGAGGTGGTGTTCGTACCGACCGGCCAGCCGTGGCAGAAATCGCAGCGGGCCGTGTCCCCCGCCGAGGACCGCTACCTGATGACGGTCATCGCGACGGCTTCGAACCCGCAGTTCTCGGTGAGCCGCATCGACATCGACCGCGGCGGGCCGACGTACACGATCGACACCCTGCGGGACCTCAGCGCGCTCAACCCGGACGCGGACCTGTTCTTCATCACCGGTGCCGACGCCCTCGCGCAGATCCTGACCTGGCGCAACGCCGACGAACTCTTCTCCCTCGCCCACTTCATCGGGGTCACCCGGCCCGGCCACGTCCTCACCGACGACGGGCTGCCCGAGGGCGGCGTCTCCCTCGTCGAGGTGCCCGCGCTGGCCATCTCGTCCACGGACTGCCGCACCAGGGTCGCCCAGGGCGACCCGGTCTGGTATCTGGTGCCCGACGGTGTGGTGCGCTACATCGACAAGCGTGAGCTGTATCGGGGAGCCTGAGCTTCCGGAACAGAAGGGGCCCGCGGTGAACGACCGACAGCAGCCGTACGACCCGTACGCCTCCCAGGAGCAGCAGCTCATCGGCTACGACGCGTACGGGCGGCCCGTGTACGGCAGGGCGCACGCGCAGCCCGCCGCACCGCAGGCCCCGCAGTACGACGCGTACGGCCGGCCGTACGACTACGGCTACGACCAGGGCGGCCCGTCCTACGGCGGACAGCAGCAGTACTACGGGCAGCAGCCCCAGCCCGCCGCGCAGGACCAGCCGCCGACACCGGGCTACGACCCGTACGACGGCCACGGCCGCGTCCACGGCGGGTACGGCGGCTACGACGGGTACGGCGGCGACGAGCCCCACCCGGCCCCGCAGGCACAGCAGCCGCAGCCGCCCCTCCAGGCCCAGCAGTGGATCCCCCAGCAGGCTGACCGGGAGCCCGCCGCGCCCGCGCCCGCCCCCGGACAGCCCAGGACCCCGCAGGTCCCCCAGCCGCGCCGCGCCGACGACTCCGACGACTCCGACGGCTTCGAGGACGCCCCCGGCTACCGCACCGAGCAGTTCGCCTTCCTCGACCAGCCGGACGAGGACTCCGAGGACGTCATCGACTGGCTCAAGTTCACCGAGAGCCGCACCGAGCGCCGCGAGGAGGCCCGCCGCCGCGGCCGCAACCGGGTGATCGCCCTGATCGTCGTCCTCGCCCTGTTCGTGGTCGGCGGCGCCGGCTACCTCTGGTACGCGGGCAAGCTGCCCTTCCTCGACGGCCCCGGCCGGAAGAAGGACGCGGCGGCGGCGACCGGGCCGCAGAAGCGCGACGTGATCGTCGTCCACGTCCACAACACCAAGAAGGGCGGCACCGCCACCGCCCTGCTCGTCGACAACGTGACGACGCAGAAGGGCGCCACCGTCCTGCTGCCCAACACCCTCGGCGTCCCCGGGGACGACGGCACGGGCACCCCGCTCGGCAAGGCCGTGGAGGAGGGCGGCCTCGGCGTCCGCGAGTCCCTCGACTCGGTGCTCGGCACCCGCATCGGCGGCACCTGGCGCCTGGACACCCCGTTCCTGGAGAACCTGGTCGAGCTGGTCGGCGGCATCGAGGTCGACACCGACACCGCGGTCCCGGCCGACGACGCCGTCAAGGCCCCGGCCGTCGCCCAGGGCGCGAAGCAGCACCTCAGCGGCGCCATGGCCGTCGCGTACGCCACCCACCGCGCTCAGAACGAGCCGGAGGCCAAGCAGCTGGAGCGGCTCGGCAAGGTGCTGTACGGCACCCTCCGCAAGATCCCCGGCGATCCGAAGTCGGCGACGGTCACGGTCGAGAGCATGGGCCAGATCCTCGACCCCTCCCTGAACGCCCAGACCCTCGGCACCCTGCTGTCCAAGCTGGGCGAGCACGCCAAGGAGGGCACCTCCGGGTACCGCACCGACGTGCTCGGCGTGAAGCCGGACGGCACCCTCACCGACGACGCCAACAAGAGCGTGGTCAAGGAGGTGCTCGGCGGCAGCTTCACGGCCGCCCAGGCGGGCGCCGCCCCGCGCGTCGGCCTGCGGGACGCCACCGGCGACGAGAAGGCGCAGACGGCGGCGAAGGCCGCGCTGGTCAACGGCGGCTACACGTTCGTCGAGGGCGGCAGGGCCGGCGCGACCCAGTCGGCCACGCAGATCACGTACCAGGACGACGCGCAGCGTGCGAAGGCCGTCGAGGTCGCCAAGACGTTGGGGCTTGCGGAGACGGTGGTCAGGAAGGGCGAGAACGCCGTGAACGCCGATGTCGTGGTGACCCTGGGCAAGGACTACAAGCCGTCCTGACCGGTCCCGGTCGGGCCCGCGGCCGGGCCCCTGTCGTGCCGGCGCCCGTGCCGGACGTTCCGCGCGGGCGGCGTCGGCGGTACATGAGACCCTTGTAGGAATCTGCCCGCCAACCCGAAAGCATGGCCAGTGACCGCCACGGACCGCTCCATCGAGCTCATCACCACCGCCGCCCAGGCGGCGGCCGACAAGCTCGCGCACGACATCATCGCCTACGACGTCAGCGACGTGCTGTCGATCACCGACGCCTTCCTGCTCGCCTCGGCGCCCAGCGACCGCCAGGTCAAGTCGATCGTCGACGAGATCGAGGAGAAGCTGCTCAAGGAGCTCGGCGCCAAGCCGGTGCGCCGTGAGGGCGACCGCGACGCCCGCTGGATCCTGCTCGACTACGTCGACATCGTCGTCCACGTCCAGCACAGCGAGGAGCGGGTCTTCTACGCGCTGGAGCGCCTGTGGAAGGACTGCCCCGAGATCGAGCTGCCCGAGGACGCCAAGCTCACCAAGGGCAAGGCGGAGGAGTACGCGAAGCTGCGCGAGGCGCAGGGCGACGACCTGGACGGTGATCTGTTCTGAGCACAAGCCCCGACACGAGCACGAGCGCCCGCACGGGCGAGGGGGCGGCGGCTCAGGCTCCGGCCGCCCGTACCGGCCGGAAGATCGTCCTGTGGCGGCACGGCCAGACGTCCTGGAACCTGGAGCGCCGCTTCCAGGGCTCCACGGACATCCCGCTGACCGAGACCGGTGTGGCGCAGGCGCGCCGCGCCGCCCGGCTGCTCGCCTCCCTGAAGCCGGACGCCATCGTGGCCTCCGACCTCCAGCGCGCCTCCGCCACGGCCGCCGAGCTGGCCGCCGTCACGGGCCTGCCCGTGGCCCGGGACGCCGCGCTGCGCGAGACGTACGCCGGTGAGTGGCAGGGCCTCACGCACGACGAGATCCTGCAGAAGCACGGCGCGCAGTACGCGGCGTGGAAGCGCGGCGAGCCCGTCCGCCGCGGCGGCGGCGAGCTGGAGACCGAGGTCGCCGACCGGGCGGCCCCGGTGGTGCTGGAGCACGCCGGGCGGCTGCCGCAGGACGGCACGCTCGTCGTGGTCAGCCACGGCGGCACGATCCGTACGACCATCGGCCGGCTGCTCGGGCTGGCGGCGCACGACTGGGAGAGCCTGGGCGGGCTCTCC
The DNA here is from genome assembly GCF_056436005.1 of Streptomyces sp. NPDC043854. Lineage (NCBI taxonomy): Bacteria > Bacillati > Actinomycetota > Actinomycetes > Kitasatosporales > Streptomycetaceae > Streptomyces > Streptomyces sp. NPDC043854. The sequence continues at coordinate 958 of NZ_JBWKDK010000090.1, read as the reverse complement.
AACTGCTGCTGGTCCGTCCTGGGCGAGGGCGCCCGCGGCTGGCGCCTGCTGGAGCACAACGCCGGCACGCTGCCGGAACCGGTGCTCGGCGACGACGACTGAGCTGCGGCCGGGCCCCGTCCGGAGGCCGCCAGGGCCCGGATTTCGCGTTCGGGCCGGTCACAGGCTAGAGTTCTTCTTGTTCGCAGCGCGGAACACCGGAAACGGGGGAGCGAGGCGGAGAGCGGGGCTATAGCTCAGTTGGTAGAGCGCTTGCATGGCATGCAAGAGGTCAGGAGTTCAATTCTCCTTAGCTCCACAATCAGGATCCCGTCCCCAATAGGGGGCGGGATCCTCGGCGTTTGATCCCCGTGCGCTGCTGACCTGCCGCGCACCCGCGTGGCAGAATCGGACGGCCGGCGGGGGAGTCGACGGCCCGACGCGGGAGGGAGTCGCTGACGGATGGGTGCACACCGGCGGCGGTGCGACTGGTGCAACAACGGCACGCCGATCGTGCGGGACATGGACCCGGTCAACCCCGACTACCAGTACTGGTGCGAGGAATGCGCGCGGGCGCTGATCATAAAAGGCGACCCGATCGAGACGTACCGGGAGCTGGAGGGCGAGCCGATCTACGGCCGCCTCCTCGACGAGCACTGCACGCTCAAGCGGTTCTACCAGTTCGCCCGCGCCTAACGGGGCGAAGCGGACAAACCGACCCACCGGGAAACCGATTTTGGGAGTTGGGTCAGGGCCGTGTAATGTTCTCGATGTCGCCAGGGGGAACCGGCAAGGGAAACCGAGAAGGGGCCCGGCGGCAGAGAGAAACAAGGGGCTATAGCTCAGTTGGTAGAGCGCTTGCATGGCATGCAAGAGGTCAGGAGTTCAATTCTCCTTAGCTCCACAGCAAGGAAGCGGGGGGACCGGGGCGGGGGGGACGCTTTTCTTTGTTCGTCGGGAGCGGGGGGCAGACAGGGAC
>NZ_JBWKDK010000089.1:0-18328 GCF_056436005.1 Streptomyces sp. NPDC043854 | reverse complement strand
ATCCCATTCCCCCCCCCCACCCCCCCTTCCCAACGAAAGAGAAGCCCCCCCCCCCCGCCGAGGAACCAAGAACAGCGGAAGGGGGGGTCGCCCCCCCCCCCCCCCCCCCCCCCCCCCACCCCTTCTTTCCCGTCCGTCGGCGTCACCGCCTCAGACGTACCGCTCCAGGATCGAGGACTCCGCCAGCCGGGACAGGCCCTCGCGGACGCTCCGCGCCCGGGCCTCGCCCACCCCGTCGACCGTCTGGAGGTCGTCGACGCTGGCCGCCAGCAGCTTCTGCAGCCCGCCGAAGTGCTCCACCAGCCGCTCGATGATCGCCCCCGGCAGCCGGGGCACCTTCGCCAGCAGCCGGTAGCCCCGCGGCGACACCGCCGAGTCCAGGGTCTCCGGCGAGCCCGTGTACCCCAGCGCCTTCGCCACGTTGCCCAGCTCCAGCAGCTCCGGATGGGTCAGGGCGTCCAGCGCCGGCAGCGCCTCCTCCACCGTCCGCGACCGCTTCGCCGTCGGCTCCGGCACGTAGTCGCGGATCACGAGCTCCCGCTCCTGCTCGATACCGACCGTCAGCTCGTCCAGCTGGAGCGACAGCAGCCGCCCGTCCGTGCCCAGCTCGACCACGTATTCCGCGATTTCCGTCGCGATCCGGCGAACCATTTCCAGCCGCTGCGCCACCGCCGTGACGTCGCGCACCGTGACCAGGTCCTCGATCTCCAGCGCCGACAGCGTCCCGGCGACCTCGTCGAGCCGCAGCTTGTACCGCTCCAGCGTGGCCAGCGCCTGGTTCGCCCGGGACAGGATCGCCCCCGACTCCTCCAGCACGCGGCGCTCCCCGTTCACGTACAGCGCGATCAGCCGCATCGACTGCGAGACGGACACCACGGGGAAGCCGCACTGCTTCGAGACGCGGTCCGCCGTGCGGTGCCGGGTGCCGGTCTCCTCCGTCGGGATCGACGCGTCCGGAACCAGCTGCACGCCGGCCCGCAGGATCTTCGTCAGGTCCTTGTCCAGGATGAGCGCGCCGTCCAGCTTGCACAGCTCGCGCAGCCGGGTCGCGGTGAACTCCACGTCCAGCACGAAACCGCCCGTGCACATCGCCTCGACGGTCTTGTCCATCCCGAGGACGATGAGGCCGCCGGTGTTGCCGCGGACGATCCTCTCCAGGCCGTCGCGCAGGGGCTGACCAGGTGCGACCGCGCTCAGCGAGGCACGCATCATGGACTCCTGCCTGGAGCTCGCGCCCGACTTCCCGGATGCTGCTGCCCCGTCCTTGGCTGCCACTGCACTCCTCCGGTCGCGGGTTGCGCCGCCTGCGTGGGCCGGGCGGGCCAGCACAAAGTCTACCGGCGCGTGCTGCGCGCCCGTCGTGGCTTGGCAAGGTGCACCCGCGGGGGACCCCGTACCGGCCCGGCCGCGGACCGCCAGGAGGCTACCCGCGGGCCGTCTCGCGGGCCGCCTCACGCGGCGTCTCGCGGGCCGCCTCACGGGACCGCCGGCGGGGCAGGACCCGCAGCGCGTCGCCGATGTCGGCGACCTCCGTCACCTTCATCCCGGCCGGCACCTTCCCCGGGTCGACCGGCACCAGCGCGTGCGTGAAACCGAGCCGGTGCGCCTCGGCCAGGCGCCGCTGCACACCGGTCACCCGCCGCACCTCGCCGGCGAGGCCGACCTCCCCGATCGCCACCAGGTTCTTCGGCAGCGGGACGTCGCTCGCGGCGGAGGCCAGCGCCAGCGCGACGGCCAGGTCGGCGGCCGGCTCGGTGAGCTTCACCCCGCCCACGGTCGCGCTGTAGATGTCGCGCTTGCCCAGCGCGGTGATCCGGCCGCGCTGCTCCAGCACCGCCAGCATCATCGACACCCGGGAGGTCTCCAGGCCCGACGTGGTCCGCCGCGGCGAGGGGATCTGCGAGTCCACGGTGAGCGCCTGCACCTCGGCGACCAGCGGCCGCTTGCCCTCCAGGGTCACGGTCAGGCAGGTGCCCGGGACCGCCTCCGCACGCCGGGTCAGGAACAGCCCGCTGGGGTCGGCGAGCCCGGTGATCCCCTCGTCGTGCAGCTCGAAGCAGCCCACCTCGTCGGTGGCCCCGTACCGGTTCTTCACACCGCGGACGAGGCGCAGCCGGGCGTGCCGGTCGCCCTCGAAGCCGAGGACCACGTCCACCAGGTGCTCCAGCAGCCGCGGGCCGGCGATCGCACCGTCCTTGGTGACGTGCCCGACCAGCAGCGTCGCCATCCCCCGCTCCTTGGACGCCCGGATCAGCGCCCCGGCGACCTCCCGCACCTGGGCCATGCCGCCGGGCGCACCGTCGATCTCCGGGGAGGCCACGGTCTGTACGGAGTCCAGGACCAGCAGCGAGGGCTGCACGGCGTCGAGGTGGCCCAGCACGGCCGACAGGTCGGTCTCCGCGGCCAGGTACAGGTGGTCGTTGAGGGCCCCGATCCGGTCGGCCCGCAGCCGCACCTGGCTCGCCGACTCCTCACCGGTGACGTACAGGGTGCGGTGGGTCCCGCTGGCCGCCTTGGCCGCGACGTCCAGCAGCAGCGTGGACTTGCCGACACCCGGCTCGCCAGCCAGCAGGACCACCGCTCCGGGCACCAGCCCGCCGCCGAGGACCCGGTCCAGCTCGTCCACGCCCGTGCTGCGGGCGGTCGCCGTCCGGCCGTCGACCTGCGCGATCGGCAGCGCGGCCGCCGTGACGCGGCCGGCCGCGGTGGTGCGCACGGCGGGTGCGCCCATCTCCTCGACGGTGCCCCAGGCCTGGCATTCGGGGCAGCGGCCGAGCCACTTCGCGGTGGTCCAGCCGCACTCGGTGCAGCGGTAGGAGGGCCGGTCCTTGGCGGATGAGCGGGATGTACGGGCAGCCATGCGGCCCACGGTATCCGCCCCCGCCGACATCCCCCGCCGAAGCCCCCGCCGGGGCCCGGCCGACGGCGCCGCCCGCGCCCGGCGTCAGGGCCGCGGTCAGCGCTTGTTCGATCCCGTCACCCATAAGGGCTAAAACAGCCAAAGGCTTCACGGCCCTCGGCGGGCGGCCGCCTACCTTCGCCAGGGTGGACAGCAACAACGAGGAGAGCCCCGCCCGGTGTACCGGCGCACAACCGGCGCACGGGCGCACGCCCCGTGAAGGCGCCGCCGCAGAGCAGACGCCGTCCTTCCGGCACGAGCCGTATCTGGACGGCCTGTTCACGTACTGCCTGTCGGTCCTGTGCGACCACGACACCGCCACCGACGTACTCGCCGAGGTCCTCACCGTCGCCGAGCGGCACCCCGGCCGCTGCCCCGACGAGGGCGGCCGCCGGGCCTGGCTGTACGCCCTCGCCCGCTGGGCCTGCCTGTGCCGCATGACCGAGCAGCGGCGCGGGCGCCCGGGGGCGCATTCCGCCCGGTGCGCGCCGGAGCACGCCGGCGCCGAGCATGCGCCGGAGGCGCACCGCTCTCTCGACGTGAGCGCGCACCGGCGCACCGAGCTCGCCCGCCTCGCCTGGCCCGAGGCCGCCGGCACCACACCCGAACAGCGCGAGGCCCTCGAACTGGCCGTCCGCCACCGCCTCGGCGTCCCCGAACTCGCCGCCGTCCTCGGCACGCCCCCCGCCACCGCCCGCGAGCTCCTCGCCGGGGCTGCCTGCGAGGTCGAACGCACCCGGGCCGCCCTCGCCGCCGTCGAGACCGGCGGCTGCCCGTCGGTGTCCCGGCTCACCGGCGACGGACAGCTCCTGCTGTCCACCACCCTGCGCGCCGAGCTCGTCCGCCACGTCGACGACTGCCCGCGCTGCCGCCGCGCCGCCGAACGCGCGGGCGCCGCCGCCCCCTGGCCCGGCTCCTGCGGCATCGACGCCGCCCTCCCGCTGGTCCAGGCGCCCCGGACCGCCGTCCACGCGGCCATGCAGCGCACCGGCCGCGGCCGCCGCCCCGCCGTCCCCCGCTTCAACCGCACCGGCTTCCCCGTGGACCCCCGGGACCGGGCCGCCCGCCGCGACCGGCTGCGCGCCCGCGCGGTGACCGCCGCCGTCGTCGCCACCGTCGTCGCGGCGCCGGTCCTGGCGCTGTGGGCGGGCTACCGCGGGGCGCCCGGCACCGGCGAGCCCGCGGGCGCCCCATCCGGCCGGATCTCGGCGAGCCAGTCCGAGATCCCGTCGCCCCACCAGGGCGGCGGCCCGATGCGGGTGTACGAGAACGCCGGAGCCGGCCTCACCGCCCGCACCACCGGCACCCCCGGCACCTCCGGCCCCGGCCGGGACGTCTCCGTGGCGGTGATCAGCACCGGGCCGCCCCCCGCCCCCGCCGGGCCGGGCGCCCCCGGCCGGCTCACCGTCGCCGCCGCCCCGCAGGGCGGGGCCACCGTGCTCACCCTCACCGCGTCCGGCGGGGCCCCGGCAGACTGGCAGCTCCGCTCCGACGCGCCCTGGCTGCGGGCGAGCCGGACCGCGGGCACCCTGGCCCCCGGAGAATCGGTCACCCTGCACATCACCGTCGACCCCGACGCCGAGCCCGCGGGCCCCTGGGCGGCCCGGGTCGCCGTGGACCCGGGCGGGGCCGTGGTCTCGATCCGGGGCCGCGGCCGCCCCGCACCCGCCCCCACCCCGACCCCGACCCCGATACCCACGCCCGATCCGACGGGCTCCCCGACGCCGACCCCCACGCCCACCCCGAGCGCGTCGGCATCCGCCCCCGGCCCCGGCCCCGGCGGAACGGTTTCCCCGACCCCGGGCACCCCCGCCGACCCCTCCCCGTAAGCAGGGCACACCACCCACAAGATGCACGGAAGGATCACCCTGGAGACCCTGGAGAGGTCGGGACCCCCGAGGCCGAGGAGGCCGGAATGAGCATGCTGGACAAGCTCAAGCAGATGCTGAAGGGCCATGAGCGCCAGGCCGCGCAGGGCATGGACAAGGCCGGGGACTTCGTCGACGAGAAGACCCGGGGCAAGTACTCGAGCCAGGTCGACACGGCCCAGCAGAAGCTGAAGGAGCAGCTGGGCAACCCGGAGAGCGGGCAGGACGAGCCGCCCCGGGCCCGGTGAACGCCCCAGCCCCAGACGTAACCCCTGGCGGCGTACCGCCCGCCGGCGTCCGCCCGCCGGCCCCGGCCTACACCGGGTCGGCGGGGTGCGGGGCCATCGGCAGCAGGGAGGCCAGCCGCGCCTCGCAGTGCTTCACGAGCTCCGCGTACCCCTCCTTGCCCATGAGCTCCGTCAGCTCGGCCCGGTACGACACGTACACCGGCTCGCCCGCGCCGTGCGCCGACGTCGCCGACGTGCACCACCAGTGCAGGTCGTGCCCGCCCGGGCCCCAGCCTCGCCGGTCGTACTCGCCGATCGACACCTGGAGCACCCGGGTGTCGTCGGGCCGGTCGATCCACTCGTACGTCCGCCGGATCGGCAGCTGCCAGCACACGTCCGGCTTGGTCTCCAGCGGCTCGCGCCCCTCGCGCAGGGCGAGGATGTGCAGCGAGCACCCGGCGCCGGCCGGGAAGCCGGGCCGGTTCAGGAAGATGCACGCACCCTCCCACCGGCGGGTCTGCCGCTCGCCGTCCTCGTCCTTCTGCACCCAGCCCGACTCGGTGCCCACGTCGTGGAACTGCCACAGCTCCGGGGACAGCCGCGCCACGTGCCCGGCGACCCGCTTCTCGTCGTCCTCGTCGGAGAAGTGCGCGCCCAGCGTGCAGCAGCCGTCGCTGGCCCGCCCCGCCTGGATGCCCTGGCAGCCGCTGCCGAAGATGCACGTCCAGCGGGACGTCAGCCAGGTCAGGTCGCAGCGGAAGACCTGCTCGGCGTCGGCGGGGTCGGGGAACTCCACCCAGGCCCGGGGGAAGTCGAGGCCCTTCTCGTCGCCCGCGAGCGCGCCCGGCGCGGCCTGCTCGGCGGCCTTGGCCTTGGCCTTGGCCTTGGGCTTGGGCTTGGGCTTGATCTTCGTCTTGGTCTCGGACTTGTCGGCCTTCTTCGTGTGTGGCACACACCCAAGCCTAAGCGCCCCTACCGCCACCCATACTCCCGCCGCACAGTAGCGTTTCCTCGTATGAGACTCGGTGTCCTTGACGTGGGTTCGAACACGGTGCATCTGCTGGTGGTGGACGCGCACCCCGGCGCGCGCCCGCAGCCCGCGCACTCGCACAAGGTGGAACTGCGGCTGGCCCAGCTGCTCGACGAGAGCGGCGCGGTCACCCCCGACGGCATCGAGCGCCTCGTGGCGGTGATCGGCGGGGCCGTGCAGGCCGCCGAGGACAAGGGCTGCGAGGACGTGCTGCCGTTCGCGACCAGCGCCGTACGGGAGGCCGCCAACGCCGACGAGGTCCTCGCCCGGGTCAAGGCCGACACCGGCGTCGACCTGCCCATCCTCAGCGGTGAGGACGAGGCGCGGCTGACCTTCCTCGCCGTCCGCCGCTGGTTCGGCTGGTCGGCGGGCAAGCTCCTCGTCCTCGACATCGGCGGCGGCTCCCTGGAGATCGCGTACGGCATCGACGAGGACCCGGACGCGGCCGTCTCCCTGCCGCTCGGCGCCGGCCGCCTCACCTCCACCTGGCTCCCGGGTGATCCGCCGGACCCCGCCGACATCCGCGCGCTGCGCCGGCACGTGCGGGCCCAGATCGCCCGCACGGTCGGTGAATTCAGCCGCTTCGGGGTGCCGGACCACGTGGTCGCCACCTCCAAGACGTTCAAGCAGCTGGCCCGGATCGCGGGCGCGGCCCGCTCGGCGGAGGGCCTCTACGTCCAGCGGGACCTGACCCGCAAGGCGCTGGAGGAGTGGGTGCCGAAGCTGGCCGAGATGACGGTGGCGCAGCGGTCGACCCTGCCGGGGGTCTCGGAGGGCCGCGCCGCGCAGCTGCTGGCCGGCGCGCTGGTCGCCGAGGGCGCGATGGACCTCTTCGGGGTCGACGATCTCGAAATCTGCCCCTGGGCCCTGCGCGAGGGCGTCATCCTCCGCCGCCTGGACCACCTCCCCACCTGACGCCTGACGCCCGCCGGAGGACGCAGGCCGCGGCGGACCGGGGCAGCGGACCGGGGCGGCGGGCCGGGGCAGCGCGCTGCGGGCCCGGACCGGAGTCCTTCCGGCCGGCCGGGCCCTCGGTACCCTGTCCCCGTGGCAGAACCCGTCCGCATCCCGACCGCGAAAGTCGCCCTCTCCACCGCCTCCGTGTACCCGGAGTCGACGGCGACCGCCTTCGAGATCGCCGCACGCCTCGGCTACGACGGCGTCGAGGTCATGGTCTGGACGGACCCCGTCAGCCAGGACATCGAGGCCCTGCGCCGCCTCTCCGACTACCACGGCATCCCCGTCCTGGCCGTCCACGCCCCCTGCCTCCTGATCACCCAGCGCGTCTGGTCCACCGACCCGTGGACCAAGCTCCAGCGGGCCCGGTCCGCCGCCGAACGCCTCGGCGCGAGCACCGTCGTCGTGCACCCGCCCTTTCGCTGGCAGCGCCAGTACGCCCGGGACTTCGTCACCGGCATCGCACGGATGGCCGACGAGACCGACGTCCGCTTCGCCGTGGAGAACATGTACCCCTGGCGCTACCGCGACCGCGAGATGCTCGCGTACGCCCCCGAGTGGGACGTCACCAAGGACGACTACCGGCACTTCACCGTCGACCTGTCCCACACCGCCACCGCCCGTACGGACGCGATGGAGATGGTCGACCGCATGGGCGACCGCCTCGCGCACGTCCACCTGGCCGACGGCAACGGCTCCGCCAAGGACGAGCACCTCGTCCCCGGCCGCGGCTCCCAGCCCTGCGCCGAGCTGCTGGAACGCCTGGCGGCGAACTCCTTCGACGGCCACGTCGTCATCGAGGTGAACACCCGCCGGGCCATGTCCTCAGCGGAGCGCGAGGCCGACCTGGCCGAGGCCCTGGCCTTCACCCGCCTCCACCTCGCCACCGCCCCCACCACCCCGGCCCCCCGCCCATGACCGAACCAGCGCAGCCCGCCCGGCCCGCCCGCCGCCGCGGCCCCGGCCGGCCCCGCCACGACGAGGCCGACGACGGCCCCGGCACCCAGGAGCGCATCCGCCTCGCCGCCCGCGCGGAGTTCGCCGCCCGCGGCTACGACAAGACCTCCGTACGCGGCGTCGCCAAGGCCGCCGGCGTCGACCCGGCCCTGGTCCACCACTACTTCGGCAGCAAGGACGAGCTCTTCGCCTCCGCGATCGAGCTCAGCATGGAGCCCGCCCTCGTCGTCCCCGCGATCCTCGGCGAGGGCCCCGACGGCATCGGCGAGCGCCTGGCCCGCTACTTCCTGGGCATCTGGGAGAACCCGGTCACCCGCGCCCCGCTCCTCGCCGTGATCCGCTCGGCCCTGACCCACGAGGCCGCGGCCAAGGTCCTGCGCGGGCTGATCCTGCGCCGCGTCCTGGAGCGGGTCGCCGCCGAACTCGAGGTCCCCGACCCCACCTTCCGGGCCGAGCTGGCCGCCTCGCACATGGTCGGCATCGCGATCCTGCGGTACGTCGTCCAGGTCGAGCCCCTCGCGTCCGCCGACCCGGAGGCGATCGTCGCCCTGGTCGCGCCCACCCTCCAGCGCTACCTCACGGAGGCCTGACCGGGACCTGACCGGGGCCTGACCGGGGCCGGACCGGCCCATGGCCCGGGCCTGACCGAGGGCTGACCCTCGCATCCCGCCATCCGGACGAGCTGTCCGTATCCCGGGCCGGGGGCGTAGCCTCGTAACCGAGCCATATCCACAGTCGCGGCGGGCGCGCGAGCGCCACCGCACTCATGGGGAGTGAACCCGATGCCCGAGCTGAGGTCCCGCACTGTCACCCACGGCCGCAACATGGCGGGCGCCCGCGCCCTCATGCGTGCGTCGGGCGTAGCCAGCGAGGACATCGGCAAGCCGATCGTCGCCGTCGCCAACTCCTTCACCGAGTTCGTCCCCGGCCACACCCACCTCGCCCCCGTCGGCCGGATCGTCTCCGACGCGATCCGCGCGGCCGGCGCCGTCCCCCGCGAGTTCAACACCATCGCCGTCGACGACGGCATCGCCATGGGCCACGGCGGCATGCTGTACTCGCTCCCGTCCCGCGACCTGATCGCCGACTCCGTCGAGTACATGGTCGAGGCGCACTGCGCCGACGCCCTGATCTGCATCTCCAACTGCGACAAGATCACCCCCGGCATGCTGATGGCCGCCATGCGCCTCAACATCCCGGTCGTCTTCGTCTCCGGCGGCCCGATGGAGGCCGGCCAGGCCACCCTCGTCGACGGCACCGTCCGCAAGCTCGACCTGATCAACGCGATCGTCGACGCGGTCAACGAGAACGTCTCCGACGAGGACGTCCTGCGCATCGAGGAGAACGCCTGCCCGACCTGCGGCTCCTGTTCCGGCATGTTCACCGCCAACTCGATGAACTGCCTCGCCGAGGCCATCGGCCTGGCCCTGCCCGGCAACGGCTCCGTCCTCGCCACCCACACCGCCCGCCGCAACCTCTACGAAGAGGCCGGCCGCACGGTCGTGGAGATCACCAAGCGGTACTACGAGGACGGCGACGAGTCCGTCCTCCCCCGCAACATCGCCACCCGCGAGGCCTTCGAGAACGCCATGGCCCTCGACATCGCCATGGGCGGCTCCACCAACACGATCCTGCACCTGCTGGCCGCCGCCCAGGAGGCCGGCCTCGACTACGACCTCAAGGACATCGACGCCGTCTCGCGCCGCGTCCCCTGCCTGGCGAAGGTCGCCCCGAACGTCGCCCCCGGCGGCACGTACTACATGGAGGACGTGCACCGCGCCGGCGGCATCCCCGCCATCCTCGGCGAACTGCACCGCGGCGGCCTGCTGAACAAGGACGTCACCACGGTCCACTCGGCCAACCTCGACGACTGGCTGTCGAAGTGGGACGCCCGCTCCGGCACCGCCACCGCCGAAGCCGTGGAGCTGTGGCACGCCGCCCCCGGCTGCAGGCGCTCCGCGACGGCCTTCTCCCAGTCCGAGCGCTGGGAGTCCCTCGACCTCGACGCCGAGAACGGCTGCATCCGCTCCGTCGAGCACGCCTACTCCAAGGACGGCGGGCTGGCCGTCCTCAAGGGCAACATCGCGGTCGACGGCTGCGTCGTGAAGACCGCCGGCGTCGACGAGTCCATCTGGACCTTCGAGGGCCCGGCGGTCGTCTGCGAGTCCCAGGACGAGGCCGTCGACAAGATCCTCTCCAAGCAGGTCAAGGAGGGCGACGTCGTCGTCATCCGCTACGAGGGCCCGCGCGGCGGCCCCGGCATGCAGGAGATGCTCTACCCGACCTCCTTCCTCAAGGGCCGCGGCCTCGGCAAGGCCTGCGCCCTGATCACCGACGGCCGGTTCTCCGGCGGCACCTCCGGCCTGTCCATCGGCCACGCCTCCCCGGAGGCGGCCTCGGGCGGCACCATCGCCCTGGTCGAGGACGGCGACCGGATCCGCATCGACATCCCGAACCGCTCGATCGACCTGCTGGTCGACGACGCGACCCTGGCCGCCCGCCGGGAGGCCCTCGGCGGCGTCTACGCCCCGAAGAACCGCGAGCGCAAGGTCTCCGCGGCCCTGCGCGCCTACGCGGCGATGGCGACGAGCGCCGACAAGGGCGCGGTCCGCGACGTCACCAAGCTCGCCTGACCCACCCCGCCACCCCCGCCCGACCACCCCGGGCGGGGTCCGGCCCACCCCGCGCGAGCCGGGGTCCGGCCCATGCAGCCCGCCGACGCCCGAGGCGCGCTCCCGGCGCGGTGCCCCGGGAGTCCCCGGCCGCGCCGGGCCGGGGGGCTACCAGGCGGCCGGGTCGCGGGCGTCCACGGCGAAGACCGAGCCGTCCGGCGCGGTCGCGAACACCCGCCCGTCGGCCGCGACCGGCGCCGGCAGGGTCGCCGTGAACGTGCCCCGCCCCGCCCCCATCCGCGGTTGCGTCTGCCCCGCCAGCTGCCCGGCCGTGCCGTCCACCGCGAGCAGCCGCCCGTCGACGGCCGTCAGGTACACCCGCCGGTCGGCGCCCAGCACGGGCCGCGAGGCCGCCGTGACACCGGTCTGCAGCCGCCACTCCTCGCGCTGCGCGCCCACCGCCGCCAGGGCTCCCGACACCCCGAACACGTACGCCGTCCCGTCGGCGGCGACGGCCGCCTGCGCCTGGAGCAGCGGCGCCGACAGCGGCACCGACCGCACCGCCCGCGAGCCGAGGTCCACCCGCAGCACCGACCGGGCCATCGACTCGGCGTCGTTCTCCAGCAGGAACAGCCCGCCGCCGGCCACGCCGACCGGTTCCGCCGTGCCCGCCGTCCGGGCCAGCGCGCGCACCGAGCCCGTGACCGGGTCGACCTCCGAGACCTGGGTGGACTTCCCGTCCGCCGCGGGCGTGGCCACGTACAGCGCGCGAGCCCCGTCCGGCTGTGCCGGCGTCCCGTCAGCGCACCACACCGAGCCCACCCCGCCGAACTGCTTGGTCCACTGCGCGACCCCGGTGGCCGCGTCCACGGAGACCGCCTTGCCGTCGGGCAGTGCGATCATCACCCGAGGCCCGGCGGGCACGACCCGCGACCCGGCCAACAGCACCCGCTTCCACCGCTCGGCCCCGGTCGCCGGGTCCAGTGCCCGCAGCGTACGGCTGCCGGCCGAGGTGGTCAGGACGAGTCCGCCGTCGTGCAGCGGGGCAGCGGTCTCGACGGCGCCGGGGGAGGCCTGGACGGACCAGACCACCGCGCCGTCGGCGGGGTCCAGCCGGGCCGCGGCCAGCCCGTAGCCGGAGCAGTACAGGGTCCCGTCCGCCCAAGAGCAGGCCGACGGCGCGGTCCCGGCCGGCCCCGCCTCCGCGGTCCCCGGCCTGCCCAGCACCCGTGACCAGGGCGCGAACGGCTTCTGCGCGCCCCGTGCCGACTGCGCGTCCCCGCCCGCGCGCTGCTGCGGGCCCCCGTCGTCGCCCCGCAGGTACCAGCCGGTGCCCACCGCCCCGCCCGCCAGCAGCAGCCCGACCGCGGCGGCGACAGCCGCCCGCGTCCGGCGCCGGCCGCGGCCCGAACCCGGAGCGGCCTCGGCGCCCTCGGCGGACCCGGCGGACCCGGCGGACTCGGCGGACCCGGTGGGGATCTGCGCGCGCTGGTGCGTCGGCTCCTCGGCGCGGCGCCGCGCGGCGTCCGCCGTGGTGGGGGAGGCGGGCCGCCGGGGCTGCGGGACGAAGGTCCGGGTGTCCTCGCCCGTCGGGTACGCGAGGGCGCGCATCTCCGAGATCAGGGCATCGGCGGTGGGCCGCTCGGCGGGGTCCTTCGACAGGCAGCGGGCCACGATCGGCGCGAGCTGCGGCGGCAGCCCGGTCAGGTCGGGCTCGCCGTGCACCACCTGGTACGCGACGAGGTAGTGGCTGTCGGAGTCGAAGGGCCCCCGCCCGGTGGCCGCGTGCACGAGCACGGCGCCCAGCGCGAACACGTCGGCGGCGCTGCCCACCTCCCGGGGGCGCTGGAACTGCTCGGGCGCCATGAAGGGCGGCGTCCCGATCAGCTTCCCGGTCTCGGTGCGCAGATCGCTGTCGGCGGGGCGGGAGATGCCGAAGTCGATGACGCGGACCCCGTCGGGGGCCATCAGGACGTTGCCGGGCTTCAGGTCGCGGTGCACCACCCCGGCCCGGTGGATGTCGCGCAGGGCCTCTGCCAGCCCGGCGGCGAGCCGGGTCAGCTCGGCGGGGTCCAGCACCCTATCCCGTACGCGCTCGGCGAGCGTGGGGGCGTCGATGAAGAGGGTGGCCATCCAGGGCCGCTCGGCGTCGGGGTCCGCGTCGACGACGGGCGCGGTGAACGCCCCGCTGACGCGCCGGGCGGCGGCGACCTCCTGGCGGAAGCGGGCGCGGAACTCCGGGTCGACCGCGTGCTGGGGGTGCACGATCTTGACGGCGAGTTTCAGCCCGGAGCCGGACGTGGCCAGGTGGACGACACCCATGCCGCCGGATCCGAGCACGGATTCGAGCCGGTATGAGCCGGCGTATTCCGGAAAGCCCACGTAGTCCGCGTGCAGTGACTGCACTGCTCACCACCCCCGCCGGAGCCTAGTCGATGCTCCGTGTGAATCTCCAAGGGCCTGCTACCCTGCGCGAGTTGCGCAGAGCAACACCAAAGGGGGGAGTTTTCACATGTCCGCAGAGAACGAATCCGGCCAAGTCCAAGCCCTCGACTCGGGGTCCGGATTCCAGACCTTCCCGGTCGCGCCGGGCTACCGGGTGAACGTCCGCAGCGGCCCCGGCACCGGCTACTCGATCGTCAAGGTCCTCCCGTACGGCGCGTCCGTGACGATCCGCTGCCAGACGGACGGCGAGATGGTCAGCGGCCCGTACGGCACCACCCGCATCTGGGACTGCATCGGCAACGGCCAGTTCGTCTCCGACGCCTACGTCAGGACGGGCAGCGACGGCTACGTCGCCTCCCCCTGCGGCTGACACCGGCGGCAGAGCCGCCGCGGCCCGGTGCGTCTGGAACGTGAGACGCGCCGGGCCGTCCGCCGGCCGCGGGGGATAATCGCCGGTGTGAGCGACGAACAGCAGCAGACCCCCGACGCGGCGCCCCCGGCCCCGCCCGCCGGCCCGCAGCCGGAGCCGATCCCGTTCTTCGGCACCACCTGGGTCGAGCACGACGGCGGCTACGCCCTCCGCCGCGCCGCCGCCGGCGCGGGCTCGCTCGTCACGGCCTTCGCCGCCGCCTACCTGCTGCGCCTGGCCTACGAGGGCCTGGAGATCGGCAACGTCGGCCCGTTCCTCAGCATCTCCGTCGTCGCCCTCTTCGCGATCGCCAGCGCCATCGCGTTCCTCAAGACCTGGGAGTCCTTCAGCCGCCGCCCGGCCCCGTCCTCCGACGAGGCCTCGCTCAAGGGCCTGAAGATGATCGGTTTCATCGGCTCCCTCATCGCGTACTTCCTGCGCTGCTTCTCCGAGGCCCCCGGCGAACGGCTCCGCCGCGCCGAGTACGAACGGGCCGTCGCCGAGTACGAACGCCGCCGCCGCGCCCGTACGGGCAACCCGGCCGCGCGCCGCCCCAAGCGCAGGAAGTAGCCGGTCCGCAGCCGGCGAAGAACCAGCCCGGCGCCGCAGCCACCCCCCACTGCGCCCACCTCCGGGGCCCGCCTCCCGCCACAGCGCCCGACCTGTTGACGGCCGGCACCCCCGGAAGCATTATTCATCGCATGATGAATAACCAGGGGCAGGGGGCCGCCCCAGCCCCGACCCCAGCCCCGACCCCCGCCGTCCACGCCGACGGCCTGACCGTCCGCCGCGGCACCGGCCGCACCCTCCGGACCGTCCTCGACTCCCTCGCCTTCGACGTCCCCCGCGGCCGCATCACCGGCCTCCTCGGCCCCTCCGGCTGCGGCAAATCCACGCTCATGCGCGCCGTCGTCGGCACCCAGGCCCACGTCACCGGCACCCTCGACGTCCTCGGCCGCCCCGCCGGCCACCCCGAACTCCGCTCCCGCATCGGCTACGTCACCCAGGCCCCCTCCATCTACGACGACCTCACCGTCCGGGAGAACCTCGACTACTTCGCCGCCGTCCTCGACCCCGGCCGCGGCGCCGCCGCCGACCGCCGCCGCGCCGCCGCCACCCGGGCCATCGCCGACGTCGACCTCACCGGCTGCGCCGACGCCCTCGCCGGCAACCTCTCCGGCGGCCAGCGCAGCCGCGTCTCCCTCGCCGTCGCCCTGCTCGGCGCCCCCGAACTCCTCGTCCTCGACGAACCGACCGTCGGACTCGACCCCGTCCTGCGCCGCGACCTGTGGAACCTCTTCCACGAGCTCACCGCCACCCGCGGCGCGACGATCCTCGTCTCCTCCCACGTCATGGACGAGGCCGAACGCTGCCACGACCTCCTCCTCATGCGCGAGGGCCGCATCCTCGCCCAGGACACCCCCGACGCACTGCGCGCCCGTACGCACTCCGCCACCGTCGAGGAGGGCTTCCTCCGCCTCGTCGACGAGGCCAACGCCCTCGCCGCCCAGGAGCAGCCCCGATGAACGCCGCCCGCACCACCGCCACCGCCGCCCGCGTCCTGCGCCAGCTGCGCCACGACCCGCGCTCCATCGCCTTGATGCTGCTGGTCCCCGTCCTGATGCTGACCTTGCTCCGCTTCGTCTTCGACGGCAGCCCCCGCACCTTCGACGGCATCGGCGCGTCCCTCCTCGGGATCTTCCCGCTGATCACCATGTTCCTGGTGACCTCCATCGCCACCCTGCGCGAACGCACCTCCGGCACCCTCGAACGCCTGCTCGCCATGCCGCTCGCCAAGGGCGACCTGATCGCCGGGTACGCCCTCGCCTTCGGCACCGTCGCCGTCGTCCAGTCCCTCCTCGCCACCGGCCTCGCCCTCTGGCTCCTCGGCCTCGACGTCGTCGGCTCCGCCTGGCTGCTCCTGCTCGTCGCCCTCCTCGACGCCCTCCTCGGCACCGCCCTCGGCCTGTTCGTCTCCGCCTTCGCCGCCTCCGAGTTCCAGGCCGTCCAGTTCATGCCGGCCGTGATCTTCCCGCAGCTGCTGCTGTGCGGCCTGTTCGCCGCCCGCAGCACCATGCACCCGGTCCTCGAAGGCATCTCCGACGTCCTGCCCATGTCCTACGCCGTCGACGGCATGACCCAGGTCCTCACCCACACCGACATGACCGCCGACTTCGTCCGCGACACCCTCGTCGTCGCCGCCTGCGCCCTGCTCGTCCTCGTCCTCGGCGCGGCCACCCTCCGCCGCCGCACCCCCTGACCGCCCGTACTGCGGACACCCGCCCCCATGCCCGCGCCCGAGTGCAAGGATGAGGAGGACGCAGCACACGTACGCGCACCCAGTTCGGCGAGGTGACACCGCATGACCCAGACAGTCGCAGTCCTCGGTACCGGAAAGATCGGCGAGGCCCTGCTCAGCGGAATGATCCGCGGCGGCTGGCCCGCCGGGAAGCTCCTCGTCACCGCCCGCCGCTCCGAGCGCGCCGAGGAGCTCCGCGCCCGCTACGGCGTCGAGGCCGTCAGCAACGCCGAGGCCGCCAAGCGCGCCGACACCCTCATCCTCACCGTCAAGCCGCAGGACATGGGCAGGCTCCTCGAAGAGCTCGCCCCGCACGTCCCCGCCGACCGCCTCGTCATCAGCGGCGCCGCCGGCATCCCCACGTCCTACTTCGAGGAACGGCTCGCCCCCGGCACCCCCGTCGTCCGCGTCATGACGAACACCCCCGCCCTCGTCGACGAGGCCATGTCCGTCATCTCGGCCGGCAGCCACGCCACCGCCGAGCACCTCGCCCACGCCGAGGAGATTTTCGGCGGCGTCGGCAAGACCCTCCGCGTCCCCGAGTCCCAGCAGGACGCCGCCACCGCACTGTCCGGCTCCGGACCCGCCTACTTCTACTTCCTCGTCGAGGCGATGACCGACGCCGGCATCCTCCTCGGCCTGCCCCGCGCCCAGGCCCACGACCTCATCGTCCAGGCCGCCATCGGCGCCGCCGTGATGCTCCGCGACAGCGGCGAACACCCCGTCAAGCTGCGCGAGGCCGTCACCTCCCCCGCCGGCACCACCATCAACGCCATCGTCGAACTCGAACGCCACGGCGTCCGCGCCGCCCTCATCGCCGCCCTCGAAGCCGCCCGCGACCGCAGCCGCGAACTCGCCTCCGGCACCGGCTGACCCGCCCCACCCGCCAGGCCCCGCCGGGGATCGGCCGGGTCCTGCCGGGGACCCCGCCCCCACGGGTGGATCCCCGGCAGGACCGACGTGCGCCGGCCCCTACGGAGCCAGCAGCCCGATCGCTTCGTACGCCCGGTCCACCATCGGCCGCGCCATGGCCCGGGCCCGCCCGGCCCCCTCCCGCAGCACGTCCTCCACCAGCCCGGGATCGGCCGCCAGCCCGGCATGCCGCTGCTGCACGGGCCGCAGCACCTCCACCACCGCCTCGGCCACGTCCCGCTTCAGTGCCCCGTACCCGCTGTACCCGTCGGCGAGCACCGCCGGATCCCCACCGGTGCAGGCGGCCAGCACGTCCAGCAGGTTCGCGACCCCGGGCCGTGTCTCCCGGTCGTAGACCACCCCGCCCTCCCCGCTGTCGGTCACCGCCCGCATCACCTTGCGGCGCACCACCTCCGGCTCGTCGAGCAGGTACACGACACCCGGCCCGCCGCCCATCGACTTCCCCATCTTCGACCGCGGGTCCTGCAGGTCCATGACCCGCGCGGCCACCGCCGGCAGCGTCG
The DNA here is from genome assembly GCF_056436005.1 of Streptomyces sp. NPDC043854. NCBI lineage: Bacteria > Bacillati > Actinomycetota > Actinomycetes > Kitasatosporales > Streptomycetaceae > Streptomyces > Streptomyces sp. NPDC043854. Next base: position 1,189 of record NZ_JBWKDK010000089.1, on the reverse strand, counting down.
CCTTCGGCACCGTGAACGTGTGCCCGTACCGCTGGTTGAAGCGGACGGCCAGATCCCGCGTCAGCTCCACGTGCTGCCGCTGGTCCTCACCGACCGGCACCTCGTCGGCCGCGTACGCCAGGATGTCCGCCGCCATCAGCACGGGGTAGGTGAGCAGCGACAGCCGCACACCGGCCCCGGCGGCCTGCGCCTGTGCCGCCTTCTCCTTGTACTGGATCATCCGCCGCAGCTCCCCGTCGGCCGCGGTGCACTCCAGCAGGTACGCCAGCCGGGTGTGTTCGTCCACATGGCTCTGGACGAACAGGGTGCACTTCTCCGGCGCCAGCCCGGCGGCCAGCAGCAGCGTCGCCGCCTGCCGGCTGAGCCGCCGCACCCGCGCCGGATCGTGCTCGATCGTCAGGGCGTGCAGGTCCACGACGCAGAACAGCGCGTCGTCCGGCTTCTGCTCGGCGGCGACCCACTGCCGTACGGCGCCCAGGTAGTTGCCCAGCGTCAGATGGCCGCTCGGCTTGATCCCGCTGAAGATCCGCGCCATGTCCGTCTCCCTGTCTGTCCCGGTCGGTGTGGTGTGGGTGCCGCTGCCGTCCGGCGACCGGGCCACTCCCGGGAGGGGAGAAACGAAAACGGCCGCCGAGGCGGCGGCCGTGAGCGCATGCGTGCTCGCGTGGAAGGTCGGCCGCCGTCAGGCGGCCCACCAGCGAAGGCTGAGCGTGAGCGCATGCGAAGTCATGGGCGCCAGACTAGTGCTTCGGACGGTGCCCGTCCTTGAGTTGACACACCCGTACGTGATCCGTAAGGTTCTTCGAGTTGTCCGACGTGAGCGCCGACCTTGGTCGGTCCCCGGACAGCCATCCCGCACTACGCACTCGAACGAACGGCGCACTCTGCCGTCTCTTTTTCGTGCGTATTTGCGAATGAGGAATCCGCGTCCCAGGACGCGGCCGCCGATTGGCTTCGGGGGCAAGGAATCCGCTAATGTCTCACTCGCCGCAAGGGCCGACGGCCCTCGCAGCAAATCCCGCTGACTGGGAGTCAGGCCGAAAGGTTCTGATAGAGTCGGAATCGCCGGAAGGGGAAAACGCGAAAGCGAAGAACCGGAAAGCGGAGCGCGAAACACTCTGATAGAGTGGGAAACGCAAGAACGAAAGCCCGGAGGAAAGCCCGAGAGGGTGAGTACGAAGGAAGCGTC
>NZ_JBWKDK010000088.1:0-18370 GCF_056436005.1 Streptomyces sp. NPDC043854 | reverse complement strand
GACTGACCGCCCAGGATCGCCGCCAGCGACGCGTTCAGCTCCTTCGCGATCCCGTCCGCCCGCACCTTGAACGAGTCGAACGCCACCTTGCCCTGGCCGTTGAACTTGCCCTCCAACGGCTGCGCCGCGTTCACCAGCAGCCGGATCAGCGTCCCCAGATCCGTACTCGACGTCCGCGACTTCGACATCAGGTTCGTCAGGACCGAAGTCCCCATGTCGAACTTCACCGCTCACACTCCCCCGTACGCATACCCGAACAGTTCAGGCCATCAGTTCATTCGAAAGTATGCCTACTTCTATCAATCGGCGTCACATCTGCAACGTCCAACACGGCAGCTGTGACGGACGTATGACAAACCGGCAGGCCGGCTCATTCGCCCTTCAGGTGGCGGACCAGGCGTTCGAAGTCCGACCAGCCAGACAGGTCCGACGGGTCGCCCGGCAGCGGGTAGTAGTAGGCCGGGCGTGCCTTCGGGCCCAGTCTGACAGGGAGTTCCGACAACGGTGTGCGGGCGGCGCGGTCGTCCGGCATCGTCCGGACCTCCTCCGCCCCCAGGACGAAGGCCAGCGGCACCCCCGGCCCCTCGAAGCGCGGCGGCACCAGCAGGTCACGGCGGGCTTTGCGGAGCTGTACGAGCATCGACTGCAGGCGGTGGCGGGTGACCAGTGCCTCGGCCATGCGCCGGAGGGACTCCAGCGGGACGTCTTCGTCCGCCCCGTAGCCGAACGCCAGCGTGACGTCCTCCTCGACGCCCGCCTTCGTGCGGGTGATCTTCACCGTGGCGATGCCGGGCCGCTCCGGGCTGCCGACCACCACGAACCACGTCGGCTCGGGGGCCCGCACGTACGCCACGTCCGTCAGCCGGCCCGGCGACCAGGGCAGGTTGGCCGGCTCGGCGGTGCCCCAGCCGGCCGGGGGCCCGCCGGTCAGCTCGCGCCACACCGTCTCCAGGGACCCGCCGAGGACCAGCCGCTCGTCCGCGGGGTGGATCGTGCGGTAGGTCACGGCGAGCTGCCGCTCTCCCGTCTCCGCCACCTGCTGGTACGAGGCCGCCACCGGCGTCCGCGGGTCGTCCTCGGTGGCGTCCGCGGGGATCACGGTGGCGAACATGCCCTCCTGCCAGCGCAGCACCGCGCCCGTGAGGCCGTCGTAGTAGCCGTCCTGCGCGTCCTGCACCACCCACCGCGAGGGCCAGCCCGGCATCGTGGACATCACCGCCGGGGAGAGCAGCGTCCCCGGCGGGGTGACGATCTGCAGGCCGCGCTCGGCCGCGGCGCAGGCCCGGAAGGCGTCGGCGAGCCAGGCCGTCATGGCGACGACCGGGCGGTCCATGATGACCACGGCCACATTGCCGGTCAGGACGTCGACCGCCGGCTGCGCCGCGGCCGGCGTGGGCGCCACGCTCACCCCGTCGGATGCCACCACGGCCAGCGAGCGGGCCGCCTCCGGCGGCCAGGCGGTGCCGCCCGACAGGGAGGCGAGGCGGGCCGCGAAGGTGCCCGCGAGCCGCTCCGCCTCGGGGACGCCGGTGGTGGCGCGGGCCTCCGTCCACCAGAACGGGACCGGCGGCGCGGTCGCCCCAAGCAGCCGCTCGGCCTCGCCTTCGACCTGCACCAGCAGCGGCGCCTCGACCGAGACCAGCGGCCGGCCCTGCGCGTCGCAGAGCTGGACGACCGCGCCTTCGCCCGTGGTGTCCACCAGCTTGTCGGGCCCTCCGGAGAGCAGGCCCGCGAGCACGGCCCACGGGTCCGGCATCCGCGGCGTGAGGGCTATGACGTCCTTGGTCATGGGGTTCGTACGGTCCTTCGCAGGTCGTCGTTACTCGGGCGGTACGCCGTCACTCGGGCGTGCACACGGTCTGGATCAGGCGGTTCGGCTGGCCCCTGCGGACCAGTACGCCGCGCCCCGGCGGCTGGAAGGCGGCGTACACGCCGGGGAACAGCTGCCCCTCGCCGCGGTCGCCCGCCATCACCAGCGCCGAGGCCCCCGACTCGCGCAGTCCCTGCACCAGCGGCTCGTACAGGCCGCGGGAGGCGCCGGCGACGCGCCGGGTCAGGACGAAGTGCAGGCCGATGTCGACCGCCGACGGGATGTACGGGACGAACGGGGCGAGCGGCGACTGCCCGGCCGTGGTGAGCACGTCGTAGTCGTCGACGAGGACCACGATCCGCGGGCCGCCGCCCCAGCTGCCGGGCTCCAGGTCCTCCAGCGGGGCGCTGTCGTCGGGCAGGCGCCGCTCCAGCTCGTTGGCGATGCCCGCGGCCAGCCCGGCGCACATCTTGGCGTTGTAGGCGTAGCCGCCGTTGAACTCCTCCGGGACCACGCCGCGCAGGCTGCGCCGCGGGTCCATGATCGCGAAGACGAGTTCGTCCTCGCGGTACCGCTCGATGAGGCCGCCCGCGATCGTCTTCAGCAGGTTCGTCTTGCCGCATTCGCTGTCGCCCATGACCAGCAGGTGCTGGTCGTGGTGGAACAGGTCGAGCAGGACGGGGGCCAGTGCCGTCTGGTCCAGGCCGATCGGCACCCGCCGGGGCTCGGCGGCCGGCCCCGGCAGTACGTGCGGCTCCAGGAGGTGCGGCAGCACCCGGACCGGCTGGGCGGTCTCGCCGCCCCAGGTGGCGCGCACGGTACGGGCCGTGCGCTCCAGTACGGCGCCCAGCTCGGAGGCGTCGGCCTGCCCGTCGGCGCGCGGCAGGGCGACCTGCGCGAACAGCTTGCCGTCGGTCAGGACCCGGCCGGGCTCGTCGGGGGCGAGGGTCTCGGCGAGCTTGCGCTCGATGCTGGACTCGCTGGGGTCGTTGAGCCGCAGCTCCACGCGGGTGCCGAAGTTGGACTGGGTGGCGATGCGGACGTCGTTCCAGCGGAGCATGCCGGCGACGACGTGGATGCCGTAGCCGCCGCCGCGCTTGAGGATGTCGACGATGGCGTCGTCGAGTTCCTCGAAGTCGTCGCGCAGCGCGCCGAAGCCGTCGATGACGAGGACGATCTCGGCGGAGGCCAGTTCGGGCAGTCGGCCCGCCGCGTGCAGGGTGCGCAGCTGCTCGACGGAGTCGATGGTGTGGTCGCGGAAGACGTCCTCGCGGACCGCGAGCATGTTCCGCACCTCTTCGACGGTGCGGGCGGCGCGCTCGCGGTCGGCGCGGCCGGCGATCCCGCCGACGTGCGGCAGGCCGGCCAGGGCCTGGAGGCCGCCGCCGACCAGGTCGAGGCCGTAGACGCCGACCTCCTGCGGGGTGTGGGTGAGGGCGAGGGAGAGGACGAGGGTGCGCAGCAGGGTGGTCTTGCCGGACTGGGGGCCGCCGATGACGGCGGCGTGCCCGCCCGCGACGGTGAGGTCCAGGTACCACTCGCCCTGCCACTGCTTCGTCGGGTCGTCGATCAGGCCGAGCGGCACCTCGAGCAGGCCGCGCCGCTTGGCGAGCTGCATGCCGCGCGGGCCGACGTCGAGCGGCCCGGCGACGGCGTCGAGCGGGAGCGCGGTGGGCAGCGGCGGCAGCCAGATCCGGCGGACGGGGGCGGCGGCGTGCTCCAGCTGGCCGACGATGACGCCCAGTTCGGTGGGCCCGCTCTCGCGGCGCCGGCCGCTCGACTCCGGGGCGGCCTGGTTCTCGGGCTCGGCGAGGGTGTTGAAGGCCTCGTACTCCAGGGCCAGCGGCCCGGTGTCCTCGTCCTCCTCGCGGCGGACGGGGCCCCGGTAGGCGCCGGAGACGTAGCTCGCCTTGAAGCGCTCGTAGTGGCTGGTGTCGACCTTGAGGTAGCCGAAGCCGGGCAGCGGCGGCAGGTGGAAGGCGTCCGTGGTGTCGAGGACGGTGCGGGACTCGTCGGCGGAGAAGGTGCGCAGGCCCAGCCGGTAGGACAGGTAGGTGTCCAGGCCCTTGAGCTTGCCGCCCTCGATGCGCTGGCTGGACAGCAGCAGGTGCACGCCGATGGAGCGGCCGATCCGGCCGATCGACAGGAAGAGGTCGATGAAGTCGGGCTTGGCGGTGAGGAGTTCGCCGAACTCGTCGATGACGACGAACAGGTGCGGCAGGGGTTCCAGGTCGGGTCGGCGGTCGGCGCGCAGCGCCGCGTAGTCGCCGATGTCGGCGACGTTGCCGGCGTTCTTGAGGACCTGCTGGCGGCGCTTGACCTCGCCGGCGAGGGAGGCGTGGACGCGTTCGACGAGTCCGGCCTGGTTCTCCAGGTTGGTGATGACGCCGGCGACGTGCGGCAGGTCCGCGAACGGCGCGAAGGTGGCACCGCCCTTGTAGTCGACGAGGACCAGGGCGAGGTCCTCCGGCGGGTGGGTCGCGACCAGCGCGAGGACGAGGGTGCGCAGCAGCTCGGACTTGCCGGAGCCGGTGGCGCCGACGCACAGGCCGTGCGGGCCCATGCCGAGCTCGGAGGACTCCTTCAGGTCGAGCAGGACCGGCTCGCGGGAGTCGCTGATGCCGATCGGTACCCGCAGGAAGGCGCGCTCGCCCCGCGGTGCCCACAGGTGGGGGAGGTCGAGGCGGGCCACGTCGTCGATGCCGAGCAGGTCGGCGAAGTCGACGGGCCCGGACAGCGGGGCGTCGGCGAGGGATTCGGCGGACAGCCGCAAGGGGGCGAGCATCCGGGCCAGGCCTTCGGCGAACGGGATGCCGACCTCGTCGACGGTGCCGTGGGCGCTGACCGGCTCGGCCTGGCGCAGGTCCTCGAGGAGGACCTGCGCGCCGTCGACGGTGATGCGTACGCCGACGTGGCCGGGCTCCTGGATCCGCTGCTCGAGCAGGTGCAGGACGGTGACGCCCATGCCGCGCAGGCCGACCGCCTCGTCGGGGAGGGGCAGTTCGACGGCGTCCTCGCCGTGCCCGTCGGCGACGACGAGCAGCCGGGAGTTCATGGTCAGCGCGTCCGTGCCGGCCAGGCCGCGGCGCACCTCGGCCGCGTACGAGGCGCGGCGGTTCAGCTCGGGCCCCAGCAGGCGGGCGAGCTGGGCGGTGGACGGGGCGATCCGGCGGGCGGCGACGGGTCCGTCGAAGGTCCCGGAGTCGAGCAGGTGGGGCATCCACTTGGCCCAGTCCCAGTCGGCGATCCGGTCGCCGGGCGCGGCGAGGGCGACGGCGACGTCGTCGGGGGCGTGCAGGGCGGCGGTCTGCACGAGCAGGGCGCGGGCGACGCGCAGGCAGTCCTCGCGGGGGCCGATGACGCTGATGTTGCCGGCGCGGTCGAGGGGGACGGTCAGCGGCAGCTCGGTGCCGGTGCGGAAGCGGGCGGTCAGCGCCGAGGCCTCGTTGAGCATGAACTGGTCCGGCGGGGTCAGCACGGAGGAGCCCTGCTGGCCGATCTTCAGGTCCCGTACGGGCATCTCGCCGGTGCCGACGCGCACCTGGAGGAAGTCGCCGTCGGCGCGGCGCCGCTCCCACAGCCGGGCCGGGTCGCGCACGATGTCGTACAGGGCCTGCGGCGGCGGGTTGAGCACGTCGGCGCGCTCGCGCCGCTCGCGCTCCTCGCCGGCGAGTTCCTCGCGCAGGTCCTCCAGGTAGGCGAGGTACGCCTCGCGCTGGGTGCGGCGGGTGCGCTGGGCCTTGCCGCGCTGCGAGAAGACCATGACGAGGGAGCCGGCGACCGTGACGACGAGGATCAGCGCGCCGAGCGCGGCGAACTGGCTGTTGCGGACCACGGTCATCATCACGACCGAGGACATGACGCCGGCCACGGGCAGCAGCGACATGGCGATGTTGCCCGCCTTGCCCTCGGGGAGGTTGGGCGGGGCCTCGATGGTCCGGGCCTCGGTGGCGGCCGGCGGCTTGATGGTCCGGGCCGGGCGGTGGATCAGTCGGGTACTCATCGTCAGTGGCGCTTCTGGGAGAGCTGGAAGACGTCCGCGGCGAGCCGGGTGGCGATCGTCCGGGTCGACTCGGCGAGCAGTTCGGTGCGGATGACGCCGCCGCTCGCCAGGTGGCGGTCGTACGGCAGGACGTGGACGGTCGCCCCGGTCGAGCCGAGGGTGCGTGCGGCTTCGCCGAGGTCGATGCCCGAGTGCGGGGACTGCTCGGTGATGACGACGACGGTGCCGGCGATCAGGTGCGGGGGCAGGCCCTGCATCCACTGGAGGACGGCGTGGGTGCTGGCGATGCCGTCGAGGGCGGCGGGGGTGGCCAGGACGCGGGCCTGGGAGGCGGAGAGCGCGACGCGGGCCACCTCGGCGGGCAGGGTCTCGCAGTCGACGACGGTCACGCCGAAGTAGCGGCGCAGCGCGACCATGGCCCGCTCGTAGGACCGGAGGTCCAGCATGGCGCCGATCTGGCCCTGGCTGCCGGGCAGCAGCCAGGCGTTGTCGCGGAGCTGGACCAGGTAGCCGGTGACGTCGAGGAGCGACATCTGCGGTTCGATGATGTCGGCGACGTCGCCGGTGGTCCAGCGGAGCGTCTCGGCGCCGAGCCGGATGGGGAGGGAGCCGAGGGCGGGGTCGGCCTCGACGAAGAGGACGGGGTCCTGTCGGTAGTGGGCGTACGTGGTGCCGAGGAGGGCGGCGACGGTGGACTTGCCGGCGCCGCCCCGGATGGAGGTGACGGCGATCTGGCGGCCGGTCGTCACGGGCTGCTGGAGCAGCTCGGCGGTGCGGGTGGCGTCGGCGACCTCGCGGGAGGCGGATGAGGAAACGGTTCGCCAGAGGGTGCGGGCGGCGCGGGTCGCGAACGGCTCGCCCCGGCGGGCCCCCTTGTAGGCGCCGACCACGCTCTTGTCGACCACGGGCCGCGAATCGGGCGTCCGGGCGGCGGCACCCTGGCGGGGGGCGGCGGCGTGGGCGGGGGCTGCGTCGTGTGCCGGCGCGCCGCCGTGGGACGGGGCCGCGCCGTGGGCGGGGACTGCGGCGTGGGCGGGGACTGCGGCGTGGGCGGGGACTGCGCCGTGGGCGGGGGCGGGCTGGGGGAACGCGGCCTGGGGCTGCGCGTACGCCTCGGGCTGGGCCGGGGCGTAGGGCTGGGCGGGGCTTCCCTGGACCGCGGGCTGGTGCTGGGTGTACGCCTGGGCGCCCTGGCCGGGCGTTGAACCCTGGGCGGGGGCGGGCTGCCGGGGGGAGGGCTGGTGCAGGGGCTGCGCGTACGCCTCGGGCTGGGCATGGGCTGCCTGGGCCGCGGGCTGGTGCTGGGCGTGGGCCTGGCCGCCCTGAGCCGGGCCCGCCTGGGGGTAGCCGTAACCGGCAGCCTGGCCCTGGGCGGCCTGCGCGTAGCCGGCGGCTTCGCCCTGGAGCGGGGCCTGCGGGTAGCCGTAGCCGGCTTCGCCCTGACCCGGAGCCTGCGGATAGCCGTAGCCGGCTTCGCCCTGACCCGGAGCCTGCGGATAGCCGTAGCCGGGGGCTTCGCTCTGCGCGGGCTGCGGGTGGCCGGGAGCCTGGGCCGCCTGGGGGTGGCCCTGCTGCGGGGCGCCCGGGGCGGCCTGCTGCGGGTGGCCGGGCCCCGGTGCCCGGCCCTGGGCGGCGGCCTGCGGGTGGTGGCCTTGCTGCGGGCCGGGCTGCTGGGCCGCGGTGGCCCCGGGGGCCGCGTCCCGGCCCTGTGGCGCGGCGGCCGCGGCCGACCTCAGGTCGCGCAGGACGTCGCCCTGCCAGTTGTCTCCGTTCGGCATGTCTGCCCCTGCCCCTCTTCTTCCGACCTGCTGCCCCGCCCGGAGCGGCGCCCGGCCTGCGCCTTGACTCAGAACTTGTCGAGCAGTTGCCCGTACACGCCGAACACCCCGACGGCCAGCGGGAAGAGCCCCACCATGCCGACGGACTCGACGAGGTCCGCCATGCGCCGCAGCCGCACCTGCACGTGCTCGGGCGGCTGGACCGCCAGCGCGAGCATCGGCAGCAGCGCGGCCACGCACAGCACGGCCAGTGCCCCGGCGCCGCCGCCGTGCTGGATCCACAGCACGAGGAGGCGTACGACGAGGACGCCCGCGGCGGCGAGCAGCGCCACGACCTCGGCGACCAGCGGGAAGGCCCGGGCCCGCGACAGGAGCACCACGGCGAGGAGCGCGGCCAGCGCCACGGTCCACGCGCTGGGCTTCGCGGCCAGGGTGAGCAGCCATCCGCCGGCGGCGGCCGAGGCCGCGATGGCGATGGTCGCGAGGGCGAGGCCGCGGTGGGTGGCGGCGAGGGCGTTGCCGACCTCGTGGCGGCTGACCGAGGCTCCGCCGGAGCGGCGGTCGTCGAGCGAGGTGAGCCCCGAGGCCATCAGCGCGAGCCGCGGCAGCAGTCCGAGCAGCACCACGGAGAGCAGCGCCATGACGGCGCCGAGCCGGGCCGGATCGTCCTGGACGGCGGCCACGGCCCCCCACAGGACGGTGACGCCGGCGACGGCCATGGCGCCGATGAGCCCGCCGCGGCCGAGCGGGGAGAAGTACCCGAGCAGGACCAGCGTCAGGGTCAGCGAGCCGGCGGCGGCGGCGAACCGGACGATGCCCGACCAGTGGTAGGCGTCGGCGGCGGTCCACGCGGCGAGGACGGACAGGGTGCCGGAGGCCAGCAGGAGCACGGTGGCCAGGCCCTGGTTGCCCTGCCCGATCCGGGCGACGAGCGCCCCGGCCGCGAGCAGGACGAGCGCGACGGCCAGCAGGGACCCGGCCAGCGTGTCGAGGCCGAACTCGCGCCGGGCGAGCAGCGCGGCGGTCACGGCGAAGGCGACGGTCGCGACGCCGGCGCTGGCCCTGCGGGCGGCGGGACGCCAGCGCCAGGCCCGGAGGTCGAGGTCGTCGGCCACCAGGTCGGTGACGTCGTGGACGACGGGTGCGGGCGGCGCCGAGTGTGTCCTGACGAGCCGCAGGACGGCGCCGTCGGCTATGCCGGCCGACGCCAGCGTGCTGTCGTGCGGCAGCGCGGAGCCGTCCGACGTCATCAGCTGACGTGTCAGCGGACGGGAGGCGGCACGGTCGTCGAGCAGCAGCAGGACGTCGGGGAGCAGTTGCCCGATCGGCGTGTCGGACGGCAGGACCACGTCAGCCCGGCGGCGTTCGCCGACCAGGGTCACCCGGCTCAGTTGCGCCCGGGAAGTCGTTGCTGTGCTCACCACTTGGGGGAACCTATCATCGCGGCGTTCTGACCTTTCGGGCCGTGCTTCTACGGCTGCGTCGGCTTGGGCGACTTCGTCGCGGGCGAGGACTGCGCAGGGGGCTTGGCCGGTTTCGCGGGCTGGGCCGATGCCGATTGGCCGGGTTGGCCGGGTGTCTTCGCCGCGCCGGACGGCTTGGCCGGGCCCGGGGACTTGGCGGGGCCGGGCGCCTTCGGGGGCTGCGTCTGCGTCTGCGTCGGGAACTGGCTCTGCTGCTGTTGCTGCTGCTTCTGCTGCTCGGCCTTCTGCTTGGCCAGCGTGGCCTGGATGAAGGACCATCCGACACAACCGGCGCACAGGACGGCCGCGATGGCGATCCCCGCGAACATCTTCCCGAGCCGCTCGTCGGCCGTGCGCCGCGCCCGCTGCGCACCGAAGAGCAGCGCGTCCCGCATCCTGCGGCGGCGTACCGCCACCGATTCCAGCAGCTGACTGTCGTAATCGCGTGCCATCCGCCGCCCGTCGCCTCCCCCGTGTTTTGCCTGTGCAACATAGAACATGCATCCGCCCGGGGGCACATCTACGGGTCGTTCCGGTGAGCCGCCGGACGTACGGCACACCGCGACGCGGCGTCATGTGCGCGGTCGATCCGGAGAGTTCTCCTCGAGCCTTACCGCCTCGGCGAACCGTCGATCGGAACAGCCCCCTCCGCAGACGCCGGTGACGGGAGTTCCGGTTCCCCGCGGCGCACGACGCCACCCCGACCCTCACCAGGTCCTCACTTCCCGGCGTCATCGGCACTGCACTGATCCACCCGGGTGGCCGGGCACACCGCAGAAACGATCAGGCCCGTGGCGAGCGCGCCGCGTACCGGCCCCTCCGGCAAAGGTGGGTGCCGCGAGCCCGCCGGAACAGCCGGCGGCGCCGGAGAAGGAGCACGCGATGAGCGCTGCCAGGCAACTGCCCCAGGGCGTGGTCGAGATCAAGCCCGAGGGCGCACCCTGCCCGCCCAAGACCCTGGGCCTGTATCGCGACTACAACTGCCAGGGCCCGGGGTACGGGATCGGGGCCGGCTATCCCGTGGACCTCAGCCTGCTGCCCCTCCCCGAGGGGGGCAGCATGTCGAAGAACGTGTCGTCGTGGGTCAACCTCACCGACATGGACGCACGGCTGATCGGCGCGGGCGGCCCGCGCACCCTCAAGGCGGGCGAGAAGCTGGAGGAGCCGGCCAAGTTCAACGACACGGTGACCGCCGTCGAATGGGAGCAGTAGCCCCGGCCGGTGCAGACACATGAGGGCCGAGGGGCGGGCGCATCCGGGCACCCGCCCCTCGGCCCCGGCATGTGCCGGGGCCGAGGCGCCGACGGCGGCCCGGCGGCGATGCCTCGGCGAATGCCCGGCCGGCGGCCCGGGGCGGTCAGGCGGGCAGAGAGCCGGTGGCGAGGGCGGCGAGGCGGTCCGGGTCGGTGAGGATGTCCAGCGCCGTGATCCGGCCGCCGCGGACGGTGAACGCCATGAGGGACAGCGGGCTGCCGTCCGACGACCGGGAGAACACCCCGGGGAAGCCGTTGACCAGGACCGGCTGGGCGGCTTCCGCGAACCTGGCGAACGCGATCGCCTGCGAGGCCACGTCCCGAGCGCCCCGGCGGACCAGGCTCGGGCGCAGCGCGCCGCCGTCGGAGCGGGCCACGATCTCCGGGTCGAGGAGGTCGAGGAGCGCGCCGAGGTCGCCGCCGCGGGAGGCGGCGAGGAAGGCGTCGACGATCTCCCGGGTGCGCTCCAGGTTGTTGTCCTGATCCGGCGCGGCCCCCTGGACGCGGCGCCGGGCCCGGCTGGCGAGCTGCCGCGTACTGGCGGCCGTACGCCCGAGGAGGGGGGCGATCTCGTCGAACGGCACGGCGAACAGGTCGTGCAGGACGAACGCCAGCCGCTCCGCGGGGGAGAGGGTCTCCAGGACGACCAGCAGGGCGATGCCGACCGAGTCCGCCACGAGGACCTCGTTCTCGGGATCGATGCCGGCCAGGCCGGTGACGACCGGGTCGGGGAGGCGGACCTGCCCGTCGTCGCCGTACAGGGGCTCCTCGCGCCGTGTCGTGCGCCGGCGCAGCATGTCCAGGCAGATGCGGCCGACGACGGTGGTCAGCCAGCCGCCGAGATTGTCCACGGCGGTGGTGTCGGACCGGCTCAGCCTGAGCCAGGCCTCCTGGACGGCGTCCTCGCTCTCGCCGATCGACCCCAGCATCCGGTAGGCCACGGCCCGCAGCTGGGGGCGGTGCTCCTCGAAACTCCCGGCCAGGGCTTCCATTTCGCTCACCGGTCACATCCCTCGTGTCGATATCTGCGGCCGTCCGTCCGTCGTGCCATGGGTGACCGTAACCGCTCACCACGGTTTGTCCGCCGGTGATTTCGCGGATCGAGCGGGCTCCGGCAGGAGGAGCCCGGACCGCCGGGCGCGGAGAGCGGAGGACGGCGTCCGCCGGCCGTCCCGGCCGCACTCGGCCTGCGCGAGCAGGCGCCCCCGGCCGGCGGGCCGCGGGACCGGCTGGTGGCAGCGCTGCTCCCGCCCGACCATACTTCCGTATGATGGAAGACAGGTTTCGTCACGCGACAGGTAAGGACCCGCACGCCATGCACCCCATCGACGCAGAAGCCGCCGCCGAAGCCCGCGCCGAAGCCCGCGCCGCCGTCAAGGACGCCGACCGCAAGCACGTCTTCCACTCCTGGTCCGCGCAGGAGCTCATCGACCCGCTGGCCGTCGCCGGGGCCGAGGGCTCCTACTTCCGGGACTACGAGGGCAACCGCTACCTCGACTTCTCCAGCGCCCTCGTCTACACCAACATCGGCTACCAGCACCCCAAGGTCGTCGCCGCGATCCAGGAGCAGGCGGCCCGCCTGTGCACCCTCGCGCCCGGCTTCGCCGTCGACGTGCGCTCCGAAGCCGCCCGGCTCATCGCCGAGCGCACCCCCGGCGACCTGGACAAGGTGTTCTTCACCAACGGCGGCGCCGAGGCCGTCGAGAACGCGGTGCGCATGGCCCGGCTGCACACCGGCCGGCCCAAGGTGCTGTCCGCGTACCGCTCGTACCACGGCGCCACCGCCGCCGCGATCAACCTGACCGGCGACGCCCGGCGGTTCGGCAACGACAGCGCGACCGCGGGCGTCGTGCACTTCTGGGGGCCGTTCGCCTACCGCTCGCCGTTCTGGTCCGCCTCCGGGGCCGAGGAGTGCGAGCGCGCCCTGCGCCATCTGGAGGACACGGTGGTCTTCGAGGGGCCGGCCTCCGTCGCCGCGATCGTCCTGGAGACGGTCGGGGGCGCGCCGGGCGTGCTCGTGCACCCGGAGGGCTATCTGGCGGGCGTGCGCGAGCTCTGCGACCGCCACGGCATCGTCTTCATCCTCGACGAGGTCATGGTGGGCTTCGGGCGGACGGGGAAGTGGTTCGCCGCCGAGCACTGGGACGTCACCCCCGACCTGCTCTGCTTCGCCAAGGGCGTGAACAGCGGCTACGTCCCCCTCGGCGGCGTCGCCATCTCCGGGGCCATCGCCGACACCTTCGCCCGGCGGCCCTACCCGGGCGGGCTGACGTACTCCGGGCACGTCCTGGCCTGCGCCGCGGCCGTCGCGACGATCAACGTGATGGAGGAGGAGGGCATCGTCGCGCAGTCCGCCCGCACCGGCGCGGAACTGCTCGGTCCTGGCCTGCGCGCCCTCGCCGAGCGGCACCCGTCGGTCGGGGAGGTCCGGGGCCTGGGCACCTTCTGGGCCCTGGAGCTCGTACGGGACCGGGAGACCCGCGAGCCGCTCGTCCCGTACAACGCCGCGGGCGCCGACAACGCGCCGATGGCCGAGTTCGCGGCAGCCTGCAAGAAGGGCGGACTGTGGCCGCTGACCGCCGGGAACCGCATCCACATCGCGCCGCCCTGCAACATCGCCCCGCAGGACGTGGCCAGGGGCCTGGAGATCCTCGACGGGGCCCTGTCGGTCGCGGACGCGCACACGACCGGCTGACCCGGGTGCCGCCCGGCCCGGTGCCGCCCGACCGGTGCAGCCCCGCCCGGCCGCCGCCGCCCGGCCCGGCTGCTGTGCGGTCGCCCAAGCCCGGGGCGCCCGGATTCGGATGATCCGTACGGGGAGATCCGGACGCAGGGCGTGGTGCAATCCGATCAGCGGTACGGACCGGGATGCACGTCAGTCCCGGGGCGGTCCCACGGGACCGGACGGCGGGGAGCGGACGTCCAGGGTGTGCGGGCGGGCGCTGGACGCCGGGCGTACGGACTCCAGACCACCGGACTCCGTGTTCCCGAGGACCCGAAGGAAGGCACCATGAGCAAGCACGTCCTGGCCCAGAACCAGTACGGCAAGGCCGAGAACCGCATCGTCAAGGTCACCCGCAAGGGCAGCGACGGCTCCTGGCACGAGATCCGCGACCTCAACGTCTCGGTGGCGCTGCGCGGCGAGTTCCGCGACGTCCACCTGACCGGCGACAACGCCAACTGCCTGCCGACCGACACCACCAAGAACACGGTCTACGCCTTCGGCAAGGAGCACGGCATCGAGTCGCCGGAGGCCTTCGGCATCCTGCTCGCCAAGCACTTCGTCTCCTCGCAGACGCCGATCCGCGAGGCGCAGATCCGGATCGAGGAGTTCGCGTGGGAGCGCATCCCCGTACCCACGCGCAAGGAGCAGCACTCCTTCGTCCGCAAGGGCCAGGAGGTGCGCACCGCGCAGATCACGTACGGCGAGTCCTCGGGTCTGAAGGTCATCTCGGGCCTGAAGGAGCTGACCGTGATGAACTCGACGAACTCCGAGTTCCACGGCTACATCAAGGACAAGTACACGACGCTCCGGGAGGCGTACGACCGCATCCTGGCGACCAAGGTCACCGCGCGCTGGGCGCACTCGGCGCTGGCCTCCGACGACCCCGGGCACGACTGGGACCGGTCCTACAAGAAGGTCCGCAAACACCTGCTGGAGGCCTTCGCCGAAACCTACTCGTACTCGCTCCAGCAGACCCTGAACCAGATGGCCGAGCGGGTGCTCGACAACTGCCCGCGGGTCAACGAGGTGCGGCTGAACCTGCCGAACAAGCACCACTTCCTCGTGGACCTGGAGCCCTTCGGCCTCAAGAACGACAACGAGATCTACTTCGCGGCAGACCGGATGTACGGCCTGATCGAGGGCACCGTCCACCGCGACGGCGTCCGGCCGGTGATCGCGACGAGCGACTGGATCGTCGCCTGACGCCCGTGCCGTCAGACGGGGTTGCCGGGGTTGTTGTTCTGATCGCCCGGTTGACCCGATCAGCCCGGTTCGTTCTGGGCGCTCTGGCCGAGGAGGAGGTTCCAGCGACCGGCCCGGCCGGTGAGGGTGGTGACGGTGTCGGGCCGTACGTCGAGCCGCCAGAAGGCCGGGAGCGGCAGTTCCAGGGCGTGCACCACGGCCGCCCGTACGACGGCCTGCTCGACCACGGGGCGGTGCGTGCCCGCGGGCAGGCCTACCAGAGCGGCGCCGACCCGGGCGACCAGCGCGGCGAGGGACTCCCCGCCCCCGGGCGGTGCGTACGCGGGGTCGGTCAGCCAGCGCCGGATGCCGTCGGGGTCCTCGGCGGCGACCTCGTCGAGGGTGCGGCCGGCCCACTGCCCGGTGTCCGGGCCGCGCAGGCCGTCGTGACCGGGGCAGGGCTCCCCGTGGCCGAAACGCGCCTGCCGCGCGGATACGTCGAACGGCCTTGTAACGAACTGAACTCGTATGACGCCGCTCTTCATAAAGGGAGCATAAGCGGGGTACCGTCTCGGACGACAACCAAACAAGACGACGGTCCGACGGAAGTCCGGTGAGATCCCGGCACGGTCGCGCCACTGTGAAACCTCCCGCAGGGGAGGGGAGTCAGACCCGCGCCGTCGTTGCGAGCACCACTGACCGGGACGCGTGTTCCCCCTGGAGGTACAGACATGGCCGACACCGCCGTGCCCACGACGGCTCCTGCCGCCGTCGCCCCGATTTCCCTCTCCTCGCTCGCCCCCTGGGCCCTCTTCTCGGGTGTCCTGATGCTCGCCCTGCTCTACCTCGTCGGCGTCGAGCAGGGCGCCACCGCGCTGTTCGAGGGCGAGACCATCCACGAGTGGATGCACGACGGCCGCCACCTGCTCGGCTTCCCCTGCCACTGACCAGCCGGTCAACCGGTCAACCGGTCAACTGAACAAGGGAAGTCCATGAACTCCATCTCCCCCCGCGCCCTGCTGGTGCGCGGCATGCTGGCCGGCCTGCTCGCGGGCGTGGCCGCCTTCCTCGTCGCCTACCTCATCGGCGAGTCCCGCGTCGACGCGGCCATCGCCCTGGAGGAGGCGGCCGCAGGCGGCCACGACCACGCCGAAGAGGCCCCGGTCAGCCGCGCCCTCCAGGCCACGGCCGGACTCGGCACCGGCACCCTCCTGTACGGCGTCGCGTTCGGCGGCATCGCCGCCCTCGTCTTCTGCTACGCCCTGGGCCGCATCGGCCGCTTCGGCCCGAAGAGCACGGCGGCGCTGGTCGCCGGCGGCCTGTTCGTCACCGTCGTCCTGGTCCCCTTCCTCAAGTACCCCTCCAACCCGCCGGCCGTCGGCGACCCCGACACCGCCACGAGCAGGACCGTGCTGTTCCTGCTGATGATCGCGCTGAGCGTGCTGCTCGGCGCGGGCGCGCTGATCCTGGGCCGCCGCCTGGCACCCGGTCTCGGCAACTGGAACGCCTCGGTCGTCGCCTCCCTGGCGTTCGTCGCGGCGGTCGCGGTCTCGTACGCGTTCCTCCCCGCCGTCGACGAGGTCCCGGCCGACTTCCCGGGCACGCTGGTCTGGCAGTTCCGCCTCGCGACCCTGGCCATCCAGGCCGCGATGTGGACGACTTTCGGCCTGGCCTTCGGTTTTCTTGCCGAACGGGCACTTGTCCCCGCCGCCGCCCCCAAGGAGGCTGTTGCGTCGGCGAGTTGACGATGAGGGGCCGGTGATCCATGCAGGCACGAACGCAGGCGCAGGCACGGACACAGGCGCGCACGCAGGCGCAGGCACCGACGCAACAGGCACGCATGCAGGCCCAGGCACGCACGCAGCCACCGGCGCAGGCGCAACGGCAGACGCGGACGCAGACGCCGACGCAGTCGGCGCCCCGCCGCTGGCGGGGCTGGACGGGAGCGGTCCCGTTCTGGCTCAACTCCGCCGTCCTGCTGCCGGCCCCCTTCACCACCGTCACCCTGCTCGCCCAGATCGCCGTCATCACGACCCTGGCCGCCCTCGGCGGCCTGGTCCGCCAGCTCTGGTACGGCGACCACGGCCACCCGGCCGTCCACCTCGCCGCCACCCTCATGGGGGTGGCGGCGGTGGCGTTCGTGGTGGCCTGACGCGCCCGCAGGGCGGGCCGGGAGCCTGAACCTCCACGCCCGGGCACGTCCGCTGAAGCTGCTGTCGCGAAGGGGCTGCCGCGGTTGAACCGGCGGATCGGGCGGCTGTCCGGCGCGGGCGGGGGCCGAACGGCCCTCGTGGAATTGCGGCGGATGGCCGAGGCCGTGCCGGGGAACCCGGGCGGGTCCTCCCTTCGCCACGCCCGCTAGCCCGTTCGGGCGTACGTGTCCGGGCCGGCGGGAACGCCCCGCGCACCCGCCGTCAACTGGGACAACGCAGGTACGTCGGGGGTGTCACAGTGGTGACGGGGCGTCACCCCTCGGCGTTGTCACCGGTATCCGTGGGCAGGGAAAGAGTCCACTGCTCTCAGGAGAACCGGCCGCCGGAGCCGGTGCATCGGACCGGGAGGACAATCCATGCCCCGCGGCAAGTGGGTGGCCGGCGTGCTGACAGCGGTTCTGCTGGGCACCGGCATAGGGCTGCTGCGCAGCACCGAGGGGGCGCGGCCGGCGGCGGCCGGCTCCGCCGACGCGCTGCCCTCGCGGGTGCTGGGCCTGTCCGGGCACCGGCGGCTCGTAGAGCAACTGGACCAGGCCCGCCACCCGCGCACCTCGGACAAGGGGTCCCGGCCCTCCCGGGCCGTCGCCATCACCCCGCTGCGCCCCGCGCCGCCGCTGCGGCTCCAGATCCCCAGCCTGGGGGTGGACCTGCTGCTGACCCCCGGCGGCCCCGGCCTCGGCGACGTCACGGCGGACGGGGCCGCGGCAGAGACAGAGGCCGAGGCAGGGGCAGAGGCGCCGGCGCGAGCGGTGCCGGGGAAGGATTCGGCGACGGTCGCGCTCTGGGACACCGACAGTGCAATGCCCGGTTCGGCCGGGACGGCCGTGGTCATCGCGCCCGACGTTCGCCTCGCCGAGCTGCGGCGGGGCCTGACCGTCGAGATCCCGCGCGCCGACAGCCGTACCGCTGTCTTCACCGTGGACCTGGTCTCGCCCGCCGGGGTGACCTGGCGGAGACAGCGGCCCGGGCGGGCCCAGCTGCGACTGGTCAGCGGTGAAACCATCGTGCTGGCCCGGCTCACCGGTCAGCGGCGCACCCGCTGAGCCCGGCGGCAGCGCTCCCGGCTCCGGGCCGCCGGCCGGGCGTGACGCCGAGTGGGGTCACTTCGTCCCCCGGTCGGGGGCTTTCTGCGGCCGGGGTGGGGAGGTGCCGGCGTGTCGGGGCACATCCCTGCCATGACCGGGACACGGCATGCACGGACGGCGGTGGCCAGGGCCCTTGCGGCGGCCTGTGTCGCACTGCTGTGCCTGTTCGCGTCCGGTCCTGCCGCCGTACCGGCGGCCGGCGGGGTACATGCGGTCCAACAGTTCCCCTCCGGTCTGCCGGGCGGGCCGGGTGCTCCGGCCGAGCGGGAGTCGGACCCGGCGTCGGATCCCGAGGTACGGGCCGCCATACGGCCGTCCGTGCGCGGACTGCCCGGTGCGCGGGAGCTGCCGCAGCCGGTGTTTCACGTGAAACCGCCCACGGGGCCGCAGCGCACCGCCCCGTACGAGGCGGCCGAACCGGCGCTGTCCGTGCGGGCGGTGCGGAGTGTGGTGCTGCGCTGCTGAGCGGGCCGAGAGCAGCGTGCAACCCCCCACACCCCCGAACACCGTGAGGTTTCCGGCATGCCCATCGATCCGTACGCCGCCCTGAACGCCATGATCCGAGCCGAGGTCACCCGCTTCGGACCCACGCCGAGGAAGAAGCCGGAGCAGACGCCCGAGCCCGGGGAGACCGCCGTCCTCGACACCGGCGTCCTCGAGACCGCGGCGGCGCCCCTGAGCGGGTCCCCCGATCCGGCCGCCGGCTCCGAGGACTGAGGACCGAGGACTGGCTCCCGCGGGGACCGGCACGGCGGCGGGGGCCCCCCCCCCCGGAGGGAGGGGGGGGGGGGGCCCACGCCCCCCCCGTTCTTCTTGCTCTTCTGGATGGAAGAACACCACACCCACCCCCCCACACCC
>NZ_JBWKDK010000087.1:0-18590 GCF_056436005.1 Streptomyces sp. NPDC043854 | reverse complement strand
CCAAGTACGTCCAGTACGAGGGCGATGCGGCAGCACGCCGATGCACCGCACCGGACGACGCGGAAACGCACCCCACTTCCCCGAGGCCGCTTAGCCGGTGTGGCCGGCGGCGACGGTGTCCTCGGCGAGGACGGCTGCGATGCCGTTGGCCAGGCAGGGGATGCGGTGTGCCGGGATGCCGGCGATGTTGATGCGGCCCGCGGTGGTGCCGTAGATGGCGAAGCCGCTGCGGAGGCGGAGCATCTGGCGGGGGCTCAGCGGCAGCATCGAGAACATGCCCTTCTGCCGCGCCAGCGCCTCGGCCTGGGCGGCCCAGCCGAGGGAGGTCAGCTGCCCGGCCAGGCCGCTGCGGTTGGCTTCGATGCGGCTGCGCATGTCGTCCAGCTCGGCCCGCCACAGGGCCCGCAGCCCGTCGTCCTCCAGGACCGTCGCGACCACCGCGGCCCCGTGCTCCGGAGGCATGGAGTACAGGGTCCGGGCCGCGTTCTGCAGCGCCGTCTCCACGTGGCGCAGCGACTGCCGGGAGGCGCCGATGACGACCGCGCAGCCGGTGCGGTCGCTGTAGAGCCCGAAGTTCTTCGAGCAGCTGATGGCGACGAGCATCTCCGGCACGCGCTCCGCGAGCATCCGCGTGGCCGCCAGGTCCGCTTCCAGGCCGTCGCCCAGCCCGTGGTACGCCAGGTCCACGAACGGCACCCACCCCACCTGCAGGGCGAGGTCGGCCAGGGCCGCCCAGGTCTCGGGGGACGGGTCGACGCCGGTGGGGTTGTGGCAGCAGCCCTGGAGCAGCACGACGTCGTCGCGGCGGGCCTGGCCCAGGTCCCGCAGCAGGCCCTCGGTGTCGGGCCGGCCCTCCGCGTCGAGCCAGGCGTACGTGCGCACGGTCAGCCCCGCGGCCTCCAGGATGGGCCGGTGGTTCACGTAGGCGGGGTCGCTGATCCACACCGTCGTGCCGGGCCGGGTCCGGCAGACCAGGTCGGCCAGCAGCCGCAGCGCCCCGCTGCCCGCGACGGTCTGGACGGCGACGGCCCGCTCGGCGGCACCGCCCTCGCCCAGCACCATCGACAGCATCGCGCGGTTGAAGGCCAGGTT
Source organism: Streptomyces sp. NPDC043854 (assembly GCF_056436005.1). NCBI lineage: Bacteria > Bacillati > Actinomycetota > Actinomycetes > Kitasatosporales > Streptomycetaceae > Streptomyces > Streptomyces sp. NPDC043854. The sequence goes on along the minus strand of NZ_JBWKDK010000087.1, from coordinate 17,498 downwards.
GCCGGAGAGGCCGCGGTACTCCTTGGAGAGGGAACGTTCCGCCAGGCGTATTTCGGCCTCGCGCACCGCCGCCATGACCGGGGTCCCGCCGGTCTCGTCGCGGTAGACGCCGAGGACGAGGTTCAGGCGCTCGGGCCGGACGTCGGCACCGTACGCCTCGGTCAGGTCCCACAGCGGGTCGACGGGCGGCGGGAGGAGGAGCTCAAGCATCTGCGGAAACCTCGGACGGGGATCGGCGGGTCAGCGGGGGCAGCGGAAAATCAGCGGTGGTCAGCGGGGGAAGCCGGGGCGGGGCGGGGCAGGGTGCGGGGGCGCCGGTTGGCGAGGAAGACCCCCGCGGCGATGAGCGGCACGCCGACGAGCACGGCGAGCGTCGGCGACTCGCCGAGCAGCGGAACGGCGAGCAGGACCACGAGAACCGGGCTGAGGCTGCCGACGGCCGAGCTGCGCTCCGCGCCCAGCCTGCGGATGGCGAAGGCGTACAGCAGTCCCGCGCACAGCCCGACCCCCAGCCCCTGCACGACCAGGAACAGGACGATGTCGGAGCCGGCCGCGGACGGCAGGCCGCTGGGCAGCACCCCGGTCAGGACCAGCAGGGCCATCACCGCGAACGAGGGCAGGCAGAGCAGGCCGATCGAGCCGACCGGGTCGAGCTCCACCTCCTTCAGCCCGACGGTGTACAGGGCCCACAGCCCGCTGGCGGCGAGCAGGATGCCGGCGCCGGCCAGCACCGAGCCGTTCACGGGGAAGACGTGGCGCCAGACGAGGGCGACCACGCCGGCCGCGATCAGCGCGAGCCCGGCGGTCTGGGTGCCGCGGGGCGCGCCCCGGCCGCCGGCGATCATGAGCGCGGCGACGAACAGCGGGACCATCCCGGGGACGATCGAGCCGACGAACGCCGCCGAGGTCAGGGAGCCGCCGTACATCGCGGCCAGGAAGAACGGCACCCCCGCCCCACACGCGATCTTGAGCGCGGCGGCCGGGCGCACCGCGGCGAGCGCCCGGCGCCGCCGCCACAGGGCGGGGGCCAGGACGACGAGCGGGACGCCGAAGCGCAGCAGCGCGGCGTCGGCGGGCAGCAGGGAGGAGCTGCTCAGGGCCCGCGCACTGAGCGCGAAGGCGGCCCAGATCAGCACGGTCAGGACCAGCGCGACCATGCCCTGGGCCTGCGGGGAGAGCCCGCGGACACCCGCGGTGTGCCCTGTCGGGGGTGCCGGCGCGGGCACGGTCTTCACGGCGACCACGGTCATGTCCTCCAGATCCAGGGGCCGGATCCGGCCACCAGGCAACGGTAGAGCTTCTGCCGGGGCAGCCGATTGCCAGTTCTGCCGCTCAGGCATAGCTTGGGGGCAGAATCTGCCAAGGAGTGACCATGGACGCAGTTGATCTGCAGATCATCCGCGAATTGCAGGCCGACGGCCGCCTGTCCAACCAGGAGCTCGCCGACCGGGTCCGGCTGTCACCTTCGCCCTGCCTGCGCCGGGTACGGAGGCTGGAGGAGGCCGGTCTGATCCGCGGCTACACGGCCATGGTCGACCAGGTCGCCTTCGGCCTGCCGATCACCGTGTTCGTCCGGATACGGCTGGAACGCCACACCGCGGAGGCCGTGCGGGTCTTCGAGGAGCACGTCGCCGTCATCGAGCACATCCAGGACTGCTACCTGATGGCCGGCAGCAGCGACTACCTGCTCAGGGTCGTCATCGAGAGCCTGGAGGGGTACGAGGCCCTGGTCCGCAACCGGATCCACGCCATCCCCGGCATCGCCTCGATCGAGTCGAGCTTCGCCTTCGGCAGCGTGAAGCAGTCCAGGGTCTACCCCGCCCCCAAGTGAGGGGGCCGCAGTGGCGGCGGCGGTGCCTGCGGGGGCAGCAGCTCGATCGGGGAGCGCAGGCGCCGGCCCAGCGGCAGTCCCAGCCGGCCCTGCCGGGCGGCGACCGGGATCTTCCGGACGGCGAGCTTCGCCTCGATGTCGCACTGCCCGCTGTGCAGCTCGGTCAGCCGCGCGCTCTCGACGGCCGCGATCAGGGCGCGGACGTGGAAGTCGACGGTCAGCTCCACCTCCACGGTGCTGACCGGGGCGCCGTCCACCAGCAGTTCGACGCTGGGGTGGTGGGTGGAGGTGATGCTGTGCGTGGCCAGTGCGACGAGCTCCGGGACGTCCGGGGACAGGCGGGTCCGGTGGGCAGCGGCCCGCAGCTCGGAGTGCTTGGCCCAGCCGTGGGCCAGCAGAGAGAACACGTCGAGGTCGAGGAAGCCGTTGACGACGCGGGCGAGCTCGGCCTCCACGACCCGGTCCGCCGCGCCCGTGAGGCCGTGCCGGCCGGGCAGGACGCCGGTGGCGGCGTGGTGGTCGTGCAGGGTGCCGGCGATCGTCTCGGCGGACTCCTCGGACTCCGGCCCGAGCAGGAACGCCCGCACGGTGAGGGGTTCGACGTCGGCGTCGGGGGCGGCGGTCATGTGTCCTCCTCCTTCTCCCGGACGGTCTGCTCGCCGGGATCCGCGTGCGGCTCCAGCCGGATCGTGTGTGACACGGCAGCGTCGTCCTCGGTGGCGGGTTCGGCCACGGCGGTCGCCGCAGGGGCGGGCCGCAGCCGGGCGCTGACGTGGCCCGGCGCCCGGCGCGGGCCGGGACGGCGGTGGAACAGCCGCGAGAACGCGAAGGCGGCCAGCAGGACCACGGCGACGAGGCTCGCGCCGACGACCAGGGTGAGAGGCAGGGCCACCCTCACGACGATCCGGCCGTCCGCCGACGTCGGGTCGGGTGTCGGGCCGTCCGTCGGGCCCGGCGTGGGTGCCGGCGTCGGACCGGGCGTCAGGGTGGGCGTGGGGGCGGAGTCCGGACTCGGCTTCGGCGAGGGAGGCGGCGGAGGCGGGGTGGCGGTCACTCGGAACGTGGCCTCGTCGGCCACATCCGGATCCGACTGGCACTGGGCCCGCACCGGGTAGTGGCCCTCCGGCACGTCCGCCGCCAGGACGAGGGCCATGATGAACGATCCGTCGCCCGAGGCCCTGACGGGTGGTCCCGTGGATCCACCGCCCCACAGCACGTTCACCAAGCGACAGTTGAACCCGGAACCGGTCACGGTGACGGGATCCCCACCGGCCGGCCCCTCAGGGGGACTGAGCTCCACGTCCGGAGTCTCCGGTGTCTTGGTGGGTTCGTCGGTGGGTGGGGGTGTCTTGGTGGGTTCGTCGGTCGGTTCGGTGGGTTTCTCGACCCTGAACGGCGCCTCCGCGGAGAGTGACTCGTATCCGAGGCAGGCGGCCTTCACCTTGTGGCCGTCGCCCGGGTCGGCGTCGGCCGGAACCTCGATGCCGGCCGTGAACGAGCCCTGCTCGGGGTCCACGGCGGCCGGCTCCACGCCGTCCAGAGGGTGTTCGTCCCACGTCAGCTGGGCCTTGCCGCTGCCGTTGACGGCGCAGTAGTCGAATCCCGAACCGGTGACCCGGACGGCGGTGCGCACGGGCCCCGAGGTCCGGTCCAGGACCAGGGCGGGCACGGGAGTCGGTTTCACCTTGAACTGCGCCGTCGCGGAAAGCGATGTGTTGGTCGTGCACGTGGCCGTCACCGTGTAGGCGTCGGCGGAGGCGTCCGACGGCGCGGTGACATCGGTCTCGAACCCGCCCGTTTCCAGGTCGGCCGTGATGACGCTGGGACCGCCCCCGCCCGGGGCGATGCGAACCTCGATCACATCCGCCCGGTACCGCTTCGGTGTCGGCGTCTGGGTCTTGCTCACGTCACCCACGGCGCCCTGTACCGGGCTGCGGCAGTCCCCGAACCCGTACCCGCGCACCCCCACCCGGCTGCCGGGCGGGCCGGTCGTCGGGTCCAGCTCGATCCGTGTCGTCGCCCGGGCTGGGAGCGCTGCCGAGGCGGGCACCGCAGGGACGGCGGTACCACCCCACGCGACCGCCGCGCAGGCCAGCACCGCGGCCCATGACCGGATGGCCCGCAAGGTGAAGGGGAACATGACTCTCCGCCACCCATTGTCCCCCGCAGGGCTCCGCCCGTCGCCTCCAGGCGGGCAGCCCGTCTCACCCGGACCTGAGGGCCTGGGCCGGGGCCGCGCGGGAGGTGATGCCCAGACGAGGGAAGACTTGTACAGGTGGGCGGCGACGGTCCGCGGCGAGATGTGCAGCCGCTGCCCTGTCTCCTTGTTCGTCAGCCCCTGGGCGGAGAGCCGGGCGATCCGCAGCTCCTGGCCTGTCAGCGATCCCGGTCCGCTCGCCGGTGCGTCCAACGGATGCCTGGCCGCACGCAGTTCCCGGGCGCCGCGCTGCCCCACGGTTCGGCCCGCAGGTTGTGGAACGCCTGGTGGGCGTCGCGCAGTACGTCGTGGGCGGCGGGCCGGCGCCGACGGCGCAGCCAGTACCCGTGGGCCAGGCGGAGCCGGGCCAGTTCGAACACCCGGCTCCCCGCGCCCGGGACGGCGTACGCCGCCGCGTACGCCGCGTCGGCCTCCTCCCCGGGTACCGCGAGGGCCGCCGCCGACGCGCGGCAGTACGCCGTCTCGTAGTCGCCGAGGGTGAGGGCGCACATCGGCCTCCATGGCGGTGAGCCGGTGCAGGACGAACGCCTGCGGCGCTCCGCCGCCCACGGCAGCAACCAGCCCAGCAGCTCCTCCAGTTCGCCGCGCATGCCCCCGTGCGGCGATCACGTAACCCTTCTTGTAGCGGTACATCCGCTCGTGGAAGCCCTGCCCGCGGGACCGGGAGCGGGCGAGGCCCCGCGGGGACCGCTCGACGCAGCGGTCCCAGTGCCCGCGCAGGTAGTCGTCGTAGGCGCCCGGCACAGGAGGAGGCGCGGCAGCTGTACGCGGACTTCGCCGTCGCGGCCCCCGGCGAGCCGCTCTTCCGGGCAGCCACGGCCAACCTCAACCCGTGGACGGAGGTGAAGGCGGAGACCCCCGCGCCGGGGCGGGCCCACTGCTGGTGATCTCCGGGGAGAGGGACAACGTTCCGTGGGCCATCGCCCACGCCTCGTACAAGAGGCAGGCGCGCAACACGGACGCCGTGACCGGGATCGTCGAGATGCCCGGCCGGTGCGTGCTGCCCATCGACAGCGGCTGGCGGGCGGTCGCCGACCCGGCCCTGGCCTTCCTGCGGCGCTTCAGGACTGAGCCGGCGCCCGCCGCACCACGGAATCAGCAGCGGCTGTCATACCGGCTGAAAGCCGCATACCGGTCGGACAAAGTGGTGCAATCGGCCATCTCGGGGTGCTCGTAGCGCCGGGTGGTCGAATCCCACACGGGTACCTCTTGAATGATCAAACTATGAGGGGGTTAGCATATGAGCGCCGCCTAGCTCGAAAGATAAGCCTGTGACTGTCAACGACGACTCGTTCACCAACTGGAACCACCGCGAGGAGATCGCGGAGTCGATGATCCCGATCATCGGGAAGCTGCACCGCGAGCGGGATGTCACGATCCTGCTGCACAGCCGCTCCCTGGTGAACAAGTCGGTGGTCAGCATCCTCAAGACCCACCGGTTCGCCCGGCAGATCGACGGCGAGGAGCTCTCGGTCACCGAGACGATGCCGTTCCTGCAGGCTCTCACCACCCTCGATCTCGGCCCGTCCCAGATCGACATCGGCATGCTCGCCGCGAACCACAAGACCGACGACCGCGGTCTGTCGGTGGCCGACTTCACCGCCGAGGCCGTCGCCGGCGCCACCGGCGAGAACAAGCTGGAGCGCTCCACCGGCCGCGACGTCGTCCTCTACGGCTTCGGCCGCATCGGCCGCCTCGTCGCCCGCCTGCTGATCGAGAAGGCCGGCTCCGGCAACGGCCTGCGCCTGCGTGCCATCGTCGTCCGCGGGGGCGGCGAGGCCGACCTGGTCAAGCGCGCCTCGCTGCTGCGCCGTGACTCCATCCACGGCCAGTTCCAGGGCACGATCACCGTCGACGAGGCGAACAGCACGATCATCGCCAACGGCAACGCGATCCGCGTGATCTACGCGAACGACCCCTCCGAGGTCGACTACACGGCGTACGGCATCAAGGACGCCATCCTCATCGACAACACCGGCAAGTGGCGCGACCGCGAGGGCCTCTCCAAGCACCTGCGCCCCGGTATCGACAAGGTCGTCCTGACCGCCCCGGGCAAGGGCGACGTCCCGAACATCGTCCACGGTGTCAACCAGGACATGATCAAGCCGGACGAGCGCATCCTGTCCTGCGCCTCCTGCACCACCAACGCGATCGTCCCGCCGCTGAAGGCCATGGACGACGAGTACGGCGTGCTGCGCGGCCACGTGGAGACCGTCCACTCGTTCACCAACGACCAGAACCTGCTGGACAACTACCACAAGGCCGACCGCCGCGGCCGCTCCGCGCCGCTCAACATGGTGATCACCGAGACCGGTGCCGCCTCCGCCGTCGCCAAGGCGCTGCCGGACCTCAAGGCCCCGATCACCGGCAGCTCGATCCGCGTCCCCGTCCCGGACGTCTCGATCGCCATCCTCAGCCTGCGCCTGGGCCGCGAGACCACCCGCGAGGAGGTCCTCGACTACCTCCGCAACGTCTCGCTGCACTCGCCGCTCAAGCGCCAGATCGACTTCACCACCGCCCCCGACGCCGTCTCCATGGACTTCGTCGGCTCGCGCCACGCCTCCATCGTGGACGCCGGTGCCACCAAGGTCGACGGCGACAACGCGATCCTGTACCTCTGGTACGACAACGAGTTCGGCTACTCCTGCCAGGTCATCCGTGTCGTCCAGCACGTCTCGGGCGTCGAGTACCCGACCTTCCCGGCGCCGCGCGCCTGACGGTCCGGCAGCAGGACAACCGACGGGCGCCCGCCCCGGGTTCCTCCGACCCGGGGCAGGCGCCCGTTTCCTATAGTGGCGCCACGTGACCACTGTGCAGCGGCCGACCGGCCGCATCTTCGAAGCCCTGAAGTCCACCGCCGTCCCGGACGCCGCCCGGCTGCGCGAGCTCTACGAGCCGCCCACCGAGATGGTCCGGCGCAAGGGGGTGGACCGGATCCACGACGTCGCCCGCGCGTTCATCGGCCGCTCCTCACTCGTCTTCGTCGCCACGGCCGACGCCGAAGGCCGCTGCGATGTGACACCGCGCGGCGGTCCGGCCGGATTCGTCGCCGTACTCGACGAGTTCACCCTCGCCATACCCGATGCCACCGGCAACAGGCGGCTGGACAGCGCCCACAACATCGTGGAGACCGGCCGGGCCGGCCTCATCTTCCTCATCCCCGGCCGGGGAAGCACCCTGCGCGTGAACGGCAAGGCCTGCGTCACCGCCGATCCGCGGCTGCTGGAGCAGCTGACGGCGGTCGGCAAGCCGCCGCGCAGCGCGATCGTCCTCGAGGTGGAGGAGGCGTACCAGCACTGCCCGAAGGCGTTCCTGCGCAGCGGCGCGTGGAAGCCGGAGGAGTGGCTCCCGGAGGACGCCGCGCCCAGCTCCGCCGAGATCACCCTCTCGCACCTGGACCTGCCGGACCTGACGCTGGAGCAGATCCGCCAGAGCGAGCGCGAGTCGCTCCTGTACCGCTACGAGTGAGCCCGGCGCCGGCCGGCTGCCCGCCGGCCGGCGCGGCGTCAGCTGAGGTTCAGCCGTTCCCCGCGGGCACGTGCGGTGACCCCGTCGGGGCCCACCGAGACCTCCGAGGCCCGCAGCCCCAGCGGCAGGGCGGGCAGCTCCCACTGCTTCCCGGCCAGGGCCTCGCTGATCAGCGGATTGGCCGGGTCGATGGGGCGCCCGGCCAAGGTGGCCTTGGTCGCCTGGAGGGTGACGGTGTCGTCCTTCAGCTGGAGCCGGGCCGTGACGACCGCCGAGATGCCGAAGGCGCTGCGCTCCACCCGCAGTTGGCCGTCCCCGGCGTCGGACAGGCGTATGTTCTTGCCCGCCTCGGTGGCGAGGGCCTCGAACGGCACGGTGAACCGGGCGTCGACCGCCGCCGCGGAGTAGCCGCCCGGACCCTGGGTGACCTCCTTCAGGTCCACCGCGGCCCTGACCGGCCGCCCGTCGGGCGTGCGGCCGTCGGCCGTGACCCGTACCTCGGGGTGGGCGCCGCGGGCGGCGTCGAGCAGGAAGGGGTAGCCGCCTATCCGCACCTGCGGCGCCGACCGCAGGTCCTGGTGGCGGGCGGCGATCCGGTCGGCGAGCCGGCTCTCGCCGCGCTCGCGGGCGAGGGCGTCCGCGGCGGGCAGGGCGATCGCGAGCGCCGCGAGGGCGGCGAGGGCGATCCGGAGCCGGCGGCGTCGGCGCGTGCGGGGGAGCTCGGACGGGGTGGCGGGCATGCGGTTCCTCACGGGGCGGGGTTCGGCGCGGTGGTGGCGGGGCCGGCAGGGCCGGAGGTGCCGGTGGGGTCGGTGGGGTCGGCGGCGGCACCGGCCGGGGCGGCCGCGCGCGGGCCCGCACCGCCGGCCCCGCCCTCGCCGCGGCCCTGGCCCTCGATGTCCATGTGGGGCAGGAGGCGGTCGAGCCAGGCGGGCAGCCACCAGTTGCGTGTGCCGAGCAGCACCATACTGGTGGGCACCAGCAGGCCGCGGACGACGGTGGCGTCCAGGGCGACGGCCGTGGCCAGGCCGATCCCGAACATCTTCACCACGGGGTCCTCCGACAGCAGGTAGCTCAGAAACACACTCACCATGATCAGGGCTGCCGAGGTGATGATGCGCCCGGTGCCCGCCAGGCCGGCGACCACCGCGCGCCGGTTGTCCCCGTACCGCAGCCAGTTCTCCCGTACCGCGGTGAGCAGGAACACCTCGTAGTCCATCGAGAGCCCGAACAGGACGGCGAACATCAGCAGGGGCACGTAGCCGGGGATCGGCACGGGTCCCTCGAGGCCGACGAGCCCGGCCCCCCAGCCCCACTGGAACACGGCGGTGAGCACCCCGTACGCGGCGCCGACCGACAGCAGGTTCATCAGGGCCGCCTTGGCCGCGACGACGGGGGAGCGGAACGCGAGCAGGAGCAGCAGCGCGGCGACGGCGACGACGGTGGCGATGACCACGGGCATCCGGTGCGCGAGCCGGTCGTTGAGGTCGGCCTGGGCGGCAGCGGCGCCTCCGACGTGGGCCGTCGCCCCGCTGTCCGCGGTGGCTGCGGGCAGGACGGACTCCCGCAGCCGGTCGACGAGTTCGACGGTGCGCGGGTCGCCGGGGCCGGTGGCGGGGGTGACCTGCCAGCGGGCGGTACGGGCGTCCGCGGCGAGCTGCGGCGCACCGACCGCGGCCACGCCCTCGGTCTGCCCCAGCGCGGTGGTGACGACGGTGAGGCGCCCGTCGGACGGGCCGGTGGCGGGCGCGGGCAGGGAGGCGGTCACCTGGAGGGGGCCGTTGGCGCCGGGGCCGAAGGCGTCCGCCAGCCGCCCGTAGGCGATGCGGCTGGCCGTTCCGGCGGCCTTGTCCCCGGCGTCGAGCTGGCCGAACGTCAACTGCGCCGCGGGCGCGGCCAGTACGGCGACCAGGGCCAGCCCGGCGAGCAGGTGGCGCCAGGGGCGGCCGGCGACGTAGGCGGCCAGCCGGTACCAGCGCGCACCGGCCGGGCTGTCGGCCGGATCGCCCGCGGGGCCGCCGGCCGGATCGCCCGCGGGGTTGCCCGCCGGGCCGTCGGCGGCGGCAGCGCGGCGCAGGGTGGGCGCGAGCCGCCGGCCGAGCAGCGCGAGCAGGGCCGGCAGCAGGGTGAGCGCGGCCAGGACGGCCACGAGCACGGCGATCCCGGGGGCGAGGGCGAGGGCGTGGAGCAGCGGCAGCCCGCCGAGCGCGAGGCCGGCCAGCGCGGCGGCCACCGCGCAGCCGGCGAATGCCGCGGCCTTGCCCGAGGTCGCCGTGGTCCGGGCGGCGGCCTCCACCACGGGGACGCCCGCGGCGAGCAGGTCCCGGAAGCGGGTCAGGCAGAACAGGGTGTAGTCGATGCCCACGCCCAAGCCGATCATGGCGGCGATGGTGGCACCGGAGGACGGCATGTCCATCACGTGCCCGACCAGCCCGATCAGGGCCAGCGAGACCACGAGCCCCACGACGCCGACGATGAGCGGCAGCCCCGCCGCGGTGACCCGGCGCAGCCCCGCGAACAGGATGACGGCTGCCGCCGCCAGGCCGATCAGCTCGCTGTGCCCGGTGGAGCCCTTGTCCGCCGCGGCGGCGAGGTCGCCGCCCGGGGTGACCTCGATCCCCGCCTCCTCCGCCGGGGCGGCGGCGGCCACGACGGCGTCCGTGATCTCCGGGGTGATGTCGCGGCCGGTCACGTCCAGCCCGACCGAGAGGTACGCGGTGTGGCCGTCCCGGCTCATCGCGGCCCGGCCGGCGGGATCGTACGGAGTGGTGACGGCGACGACGTGGTCGACGCGCGCCAGGTCCGCGGCCGCGGCCTGGACCGCCGCCCTCATCGCCTCGGAGGTCAGCGGGGCGCCGTCGGCGGGGGTGTGCAGCACCACGGGCTGGTTCCCCGAGGGCGGGCCGGGGAAGGCCTCGGCCGCGTCGCGGGCCGCCTGGCTGTCGCTGCCGGGGATGGTCACCGCCTCGCTGGTGGCCCGGCCGTGGACCAGGACGGCGGCGGCGAGCGCGAGTAGCACCGCCAGCCAAACGGCGACGACCCGGCCGGGGCGGCCGGCGCAGCTGCGCCCCAGGGCGTGGAACATCGTGCGGATCTTCCTCTCGTTCGACGGCGGGCAGCGGGGGCGGGCAGGCCCGCCACGGAGGCCCGCAAGCAAGTTGCACTCCGAGTGCATATTTACGCTTGCACTCGGGGTGCAACAATGTCAATCCGAGGAAGGAGGCCGAGGTGGACAAGGATCCGGAGCAGGCCGCACCGGCACCGGCACCGGCGACGGACGGCAGGGCCGAACGCGGCCGGCAGACCAGAGAGAAGATCGCCGACGCGCTGCTGGCCCTGCTGGACGAGGGGGCGACGGAGTTCCCCGCGGAGAAGGTGGCGGCGTACGCCGGGGTCTCGCGGCGGTCGGTGTTCCACCACTTCTCCGACATGGCGCAGCTCGTGGACACCGCGATCACCCGGCGGCTGGAACAGCTGGCCGAGCAGATCAGGCCGCTGCCGACCACCGGCCCGCGCGAGGTGCGGGTGGCCGCGCTCGCCGAGCAGCGGGCCCGGATCCTGGAGTGGATCACGCCCGCCCGCAAGGCGGTGATGCGCATGGACCACCCGTCGCCGCGCATCCAGCAGACGATCGACGAGGCCTTCGCCGAGGCCCGCGCCCGGCTGGAGGCCGTTCTGGCGGAGGAGCTCGACACCCTGACGGGGCAGCGCCGCACCGACCTGGTCAACGGGCTGGACGCGGTCACCACCTGGGGCGCCTGGCACCACTGGCGCTCCACGGGCCTGACCCCCGAGCAGGCCCGGCACGCGATGGAGGCCACCGTCCTGAACCTGCTCGCCCCCATCGGCCCGGCGCCGGAGCCGGAGGCCGCGCCCGACATCGGGCCCGACACCGCCCCGGGCTCCGGCTCACCCGCCTGACGCGGCGCCAGCGGCGCGTCCCGGCAAGGAGAAGGTGCGGGCGCCCCACGGCGCCCGCCCCTCTCGGCTTCACGGCGTCAGGCCGTCGCCGGTTCCGTACGCGCGGGGCGTGCGCCCGGTGCCAGCCGTCCGCTGCGGTCCAGCCCGAACACCGCGCCCGCGCACAGCAGGCCGAGCGCGGCCAGCGAGAACCACGGCAGTGCCGACGCGCCCGCGACCCGTGCCGCGTCGAGCGCCACGCCGGTGAGCAGGTTCCCCAGCGTGATCCCGACCCCGCAGACGGTGTTGTACAGCCCGTAGTGCGTGGCGACGAGCCGGTCACCGGAGAGCCGGACGAGGGTGTCCATCTCGAAGGGGTAGGCGATCATCGTGCCGAGGGCGAGCAGCACCGCGGCCAGCATGGGCGGCACGACGGCCGGCAGCCACCGCCACCCCTCGCCGTCCGGGAGCGGTACGACCGCCGCGAGCAGCAGCGGTACGAAGGCCGCGCCCATGGTGAGCAGCCCCCAGGCCAGAGCCCGCCCGGGCGCCATCCGGGCCTTGCACCACGCGGTGACACGGGTCTGGAACAGGATGGTGCCCAGCCCCGACACGGCGAACAGCGCGGCCGTCGCCGCCGTGCCGAAGGCGCCGTCGCCGCCCAGCCGCCGCACTTCCAGCGGGAGCGCCAGGTACACCTGGAAAGACAGCACGTACGAGCCGGTCATCACGGTCGAGAACAGCAGGAACGGCCGGTTGGCGAGGATCCCCCGCCACTGCGCGAGCACCTTCTCCTGCGCCCCGCCCTGTGCCCCCGGCCCGGCCCCGTCCGCCCGCCGCGCGGGCAGGCTGCGGATCTGGACCGCGCTCAGCACGGCGAACACGGCCGCCGCGACCAGGCAGGTGACGCGGAAGTCCAGCCCGGTGAGCACCATGCCGACCAGCGGGCCGAGCAGGATGCCCGCCTGGTAGAAGACGTTGAACAGGGCGAACGCCTCCACCCGCCGCTCCCCCGCGTCCACGGCGAGGTACGCCCGCACCGCCGGGTTGAACAGCGCCCCGGCGAGCCCGGTGGCCGCGGACGCGGCTATCAGCGCCGGCAGCGAGTCGACCAGGCCCAGCGTGGCGAAGCCGGCGGTGCGCAGCAGGCAGCCGGCGACGATCAGCGGCTTGTAGCCCAGCCGGTCGGCCAGGGTGCCGCCGACCAGGAACATGCCCTGCTGGCTGAAGTTGCGGACGCCCAGGACGAGTCCGACGGCCCAGCCGGCCAGTCCCAGCGACCCGGAGAGGTGGGCGGCGAGGTAGGGCATCAGCATGTAGAAGCCGAGGTTGATGGTGAACTGGTTCGCCATCAGCAGCTGGACGCTCCTCTCGTACGAGCGCACCTGCGCCAACGTGCCCTTCACCGGACCGGAACCTCCGCACCCTGTGCCGCGGAGCCGTCGGCCGCCTCCGCCAGCGGGTCGACCACGGACGCACAGCGGGTCCAGCGGGTGACCTCCTTCTCGTCGACCCGGCCGATGACCTCCGGCTCTGCTGCGGGCGGGCCGTCGAGAAGGCCGTGGGCGGCGCAGTAGTCGTCGTCGTACACGGTCCCCAGGTACCTCTGCGGCCCGTCGGGGAAGATCGCGGCGATCCGGGTGCCGGCCGGGCGGGTGCGGGCCAGCCAGCCGGCGACCAGGGCGACGGCCCCGACGCTCCAGCCGCCCGTGGCGTAGTGGGAGGAGGCGAGCCGCCGGCAGGCCCACACCGCCTCGGCCGGCGCCACCCAATGGACCTCGCCGAAGTTCCCGTAGGCGACGTTGCGGGGGTAGATGCTCGATCCCAGGCCGCGCATGAGCCGCGGCCGGGCGGGCTGGCCGAAGATCGTCGACCCGATGGTGTCCACACCGACGAGCTCCAGCCGCGGGTACAGCTGGCGCAGGACCCGGGAGACGCCCGCGGAGTGCCCGCCGGTGCCGACGCTGCACACGAGGACGTCGATGTGCCCGAGGTCGGCGGCGAGTTCCAGGGCGAGCGGAGTGTAGGCGGTGGTGTTGTCGGGGTTGTTGTACTGGTCGGGGCACCAGGATCCGGGGTGCCGGTCCATCAGCTGCCGGACGCGTTCGCGCCGGGCCTCCTGCCAGCCGCCGGTCGGGTGCGGCTCGGAGACGACGTTGACCTGCGCGCCGTAGGCGGTCAGCAGCTTCGTCATGGACGACTCCAGGCCCGGGTCGGTGACCAGGGTGACCGGGTGCCCGTACACCAGGCCGGCCAAGGCCAGGCCGAGGCCCAGGGTGCCGCTGGTGGACTCGATGATCCGGGCGCCCGGCCGGAGTTCGCCGCGGGCGCGGGCCCGCTCGACCATGTGCAGGCCCGGGCGGTCCTTGATGCCGCCGGGGTTGAAGCCCTCCAGCTTGGCCCAGAAGCCGCAGCCCTCCGGGGCGAACGGCTTGGACACGTGCAGGAGCGGGGTGTTGCCGACGAGCCCGGAGAGGGCGGCGCGGTTGGGGCTGGTGGGGCTTGTGGGGGTGGTGGGGCTCGTGGGGGTGGTGGGGGTGGTCGTGCGGGCAGACGGAGAGGACATTTCCTCGGCTCTCATTCGTTGGACGGCTGTTTCCGTACGGACGGAGCAGGCGGCCGCGCGGAAAGGGGCGGGGCCGCGCGAACGAGGCCTAAATGCGCCAGCAGCAGATGCTCGTGCGGGTTGTCCGGCCTTCCCGCGCCCTGACGGGAAATGCCGAGGGGCGGCGTTGCCCGCGCACGGGGAGGTACGGGGAGCGGAGGCCGAGAAGCACCGCGAGGAGGACGGGGAGAGCGGCGGCGCGGGGCGCCGAGATTTCCTGGACCGGCAGGGACGGGAAATTCGGGACACAGGATTCGCCGGGGCCGGGAAAACCCGGGGAATCCGCGGTGAACGGATCGTGGGAGGGCGTGTGGGAGGGCGTGGGGGTGTGGGTATGGGGTGCGGCGGAATGGGCCCCCGCGAACGCGGACGCGTGCGACCGGGGTGTGGCGTCCGCGTGGTGCAGGTGCAGGCAGTCGATCGACGCCGCGGCGAAGGCGGCCAGCAGCAGGGCGGCGAGCAGGCGCCGCACGCGGGATGCCGGGGCGGGGCGGGGGCGGGTGCGGGTATGGAGCGACACGGATCCTCCGGGGAGCCGGCCGGCGACAGGGGGGCGCACCGAGGTCGCGCGGGTGCTTCGGGCCATCCGCGCGGACACCTGCGGGCGGGGCAGGGCGCGAACCGGCACGAACCCCCGGAAGGGGGCGCCGGATGCGCCTTCATGGGCCGGCCGGAGCATCACCGGGCCCGTCGACCGTCAGGGAATCCGGCCGTCTAGATGCGCAGTACTCCGGACGGAGGACCGGCCGCCGTGCCCTGCGTCTGCGCGGCTCCACAGGGTGCGGGAGGCCGGCCGCTGTCCGGGCTCGCGGCCGCGCCGGGCTCGTTGGCCCGCGGGCAGGGCGCCGACACGGCCGCCTGGTCCGGCTGCCCCGGCAGGCAGTGCTCGCCCGGGTGCGGGGAGTTCCCCGCGCCGTGCGCGCATTCCTGCTGCGGGGTGCGGACCGCGGGAGCGGCGGCGGGAATCCCGCTCACCTCGTGGATGAGCCGATAGGGGGCCGCGTTCACCGCGGGAGCGGCGGAGGAATGGTCCACGGACATCGCGTCACTGGTGCCGTGCGCGCACAGGAATCCGAGAAACAGCAGGACCAGCCAGAGAGGGGCCGACGGAATCCGGTACGACCGGATCCGCGGCGCACCGCATGACGACCGGGCCGTGACCATGCCGTAATCCTAACCACGGTCGGGCGGCAGAAGGCAGAGGCTGTCCACGATATGGCGGGAAAGGATCCACCCGGGCAAAGCGCGCCCAGGGCGGCGGAGTTGACGGAGCGGGGGCGGTCAGCCGCTGTCGCAGCCGATGCCGTCGCGCGGCGCGCGTCGGGCGTTTCGGGGTGGCGCCGGGGCGCCCTCGTACCCCACCGTGGACCGACCGGATCCGCCGGAACCCGTGGAGGAGTGAGCCGCCATGAACTGGACCCTCGAAGTCGTCCTCGTCCCCGTGACCGATCTGGACCGGGCGAAGGCGTTCTACGCCGAACGGGTGGGTTTCACGGTCGACGTCGACTCCGAGGTCGCCCCCGGCCTGCGCGTCATCCAGCTGACCCCGCCCGGCTCCCGCTGCTCGATCGCCCTTCAGCAGGGGCTGCCCACGACTCCCGGAACGCGGGAGATGGCCCCGGGAACCCTGCACGGCGTCCAGCTGTGCGTCACCGACATCGAGGCGGCCCGCGCCGAACTCGTCGGCCGGGGCGTGGACGTCTCGCCGGTCCGCCACGTCGGCAGGGCGGGCTGGGAGGACGGGAAGGGCGAGACCTGGAACTCGTTCATGACCTTCACGGACCCGGACGGCAACGGATGGGTGGTCCAGGAGGCCCCTTCGGAGCTGTCGGAGCGCTGACCGCCGCCCGGGCAGGGCGCAGGCAGCGGGGAGGGGCAGGGCCGCCGCACAGGCCGCCTCGGGCCGGGTATCCGGCGGGCGCGCACGCCGTCCGGGCGCCGGGCTGCCGGGGCGGCCGCGTGGCGATCACCCCCGGGGCGGCTTTACATGGTCGTGGGGGACGTGCCCGGACGGCGCACGGCGCTCCGACTGGCGGAAGTCCTTGCGGCGCATCCGCTGCGGGCAGCCCCCAGCCCCAGCCCCCAGCCCCGCAGTCCCACGTCCACGAACGCCTCGGACGGAGTCCTCATGACCAACGACCCGCACACGCCCGTCTCCAACCAGCCCGAGGAAGTATCCACCGCCGTTCCGGAACAGCCGGTCTTCGAAGGCCCGTCGGAGGGCGTGCAGGGCAGCCCCACGCCCTTCACGTCCGACGGACTGGAACAGGTGAACGGCCACACCCGCAGCATGCCGGAATCCGTGCCCACCGAGACGTGGCGGGCGCCGACCGCCGTACTGCCCGACATCGGCGTGGCCTCCTTCGGCCCACCGGAGATGCTGGAGACGGTGCACGGCCCGGACGACCGCGTCCGCATCAGCGACACCTCGAACTATCCGTGGCGGGCGCATGCGTCCCTGCTGATCACCGCCGCCGACAACTCCCAGTGGATCGGGACGGCCTGGTTCATCGGCCCGCACACGCTGGCGACCGCCGGACACTGCGTGTTCATCAAGAACAGCGGCGTTCCCGGCCGCGACGGCTGGGTGAAGAGCATCCAGGTCATGCCCGGCCGCAACGGTTCGACCCTGCCCTTCGGCGCGGTCACGAGCACCAGCTTCCGCACCGTCACCGGCTGGACCGAGAGCGGCGACGAGAACTTCGACTACGGCGCCATCGTCATCCCCACCGAACTCGGCGCGACCACCGGCTGGTTCGGCTTCGGCGACTGGCCGGACGCCGACCTGCTCAAGGCCTCCGTCAACATCTCCGGATACCCGGGGGACAAGCCTCCGGGAACCCAGTGGTACGACGGCCGGGGCATCAGCTCGGTCAACCCCCTGAAGGTCTTCTACGACATCGACACGGCCGGCGGCCAGAGCGGCAGCGCCGTCTACCGCATCCACAACGGCGGCCGGTACGGCATCGCGGTGCACGCCTACGGCGGTGTGACGACCAACTCCGGAACCCGCATCACCCGGGCCGTCTTCAACAACCTGGTGCAGTGGAAGGCGTGACCGGTTTCCGCGTCCCGCCCGGCTGCCGGACCGTCGGGCGGTGTGAGCGGTGACCCCGACCGGCGGCGCCCGCACGCATCTGATCGGCGGCGTGGTGGTCGACACCGACGGCAGTCCCGTGCCGGGCACGTCCGTCTACCTCGCGGGCGGGCCCGGCTCCTTCCCCGATATCGCCGCCCTGACCGGCGCCGACGGCCGGTTCTCGTTCGCGGTGTCGGCCGAGGGCGTCTACACGGTGCAGTGCCGGGCACCGGACGGGAGGAGCGCCCAGGCGTCGGCCGCGGTCGGCGCCGGGGGAGCCGCGACCGTCGTGCTCCGGCTCGGCTGAAGGCGGGTTCGGGGGGGGGGGGGGGGGGGGGGGGGGGAAGGGGGGAGCAGACAAAAAGAACAAAGAGGTGGCCGAAGGCCGGGCAAGGGA
>NZ_JBWKDK010000086.1:0-18942 GCF_056436005.1 Streptomyces sp. NPDC043854 | reverse complement strand
CCCGCTGGCTGGCCGGCGCGGGTGCCGAGCGGCTGGTGCTGACCAGCCGCCGGGGCGCCGACGCGCCCGGCGCCGCCGAACTGGCCGACGAGCTGGCGGAACTCGGCGTCGAGGTGGCGGTCGTGGCCTGCGACGCCGCCGACCGGGACGCCCTGCGGATGCTGCTGGCGGCCGAGGCCGAGACGCTGACGGCGGTCGTCCACACCGCCGGAATCCTGGACGACGGCGTTCTGGACACCCTGACCCCGGAACGCTTCCAGAGCGTCCTGCGCGCCAAGGCGACGTCCGCGCTCCACCTGCACGAGCTGACCGCCGAGCTCGGCATCCACCTGTCGGCCTTCGTGCTCTTCTCCTCCGTCACCGGGACATGGGGAACGGCCGGCCAGGCCAACTACGCCGCCGCCAACGCCTACCTGGACGCGCTCGCCGAGCAGCGCCGGGCCGCCGGGCTCGCCGCGACCTCCCTCGCCTGGGGCCCGTGGGCCGAGGGCGGCATGGCCGCCGACCAGGCGCTCGAAAACCGGATGCGCCGGGGCGGCGTACCGCCCATGGCCGCCGAGTCGGCCGTGGACGCCCTCCAGCGCGCCCTCGACGCGAACGACACCGTCGTCACCGTCGCGGACGTGGACTGGGAGCGTTTCGCCCCCGGCTTCACGGCGGTGCGCCCCAGCCGCCTCCTCGCCGAACTCCCCGAGGCGCGCGCCGCCGTCGCCACCCGACCCGGCGGCGACGGCCCGGGCGACACGGCTGGTGACGACCGCCACTCCCTCGCGCAACGGCTGGCGGGCCGCTCCGCCGCCGAGCGGGACCGGCTGCTGCTCGACCTCGTGCGCAAGGAGGTCGCCGCGGTCCTCGGCCACTCCGGCGCGGAGAGCATCTCCGCGGGACGGGCGTTCAAGGAGCTCGGCTTCGACTCGCTGACGGCCGTGGAACTGCGCAACCGGCTCGGCGCGGCCAGCGGGCTGCGCCTCCCGGCCACACTGATCTACGACTACCCGACCTCCGCCGACCTGGCGGACCACCTGCGCGGCGAACTCCTCGGCACCGAGGGCGAGTCGGCCGCCTCCGCCCCGGCGGTTCGGGCCGCCGACGACGACGATCCGATCGCGATCGTCGCGATGAGCTGCCGCTTCCCCGGCGGGGTGCGCACGCCCGAGGAGCTCTGGCAGCTGCTGGCCGCCGGCGGCGACGCCATCGGCGAGTTCCCGGCCGACCGCGGCTGGGACGCCGAGGAACTGTTCGGGCAGCGGTTCGGGCAGGACGCCTCGTACGCCCGCGAAGGCGGATTCCTCTACGACGTCGCCCAGTTCGACCCCGGCTTCTTCGGGATCTCGCCGCGCGAGGCCCTGGCCATGGACCCGCAGCAGCGGCTCCTGCTGGAGACCTCGTGGGAGGCGTTCGAGCGGGCCGGCATCGACCCCGCGTCGGTGCGGGGCAGCCAGACCGGCGTGTTCGTCGGCACCAACGGCCAGGACTACCTGTCGCTCGTGCTGAACTCCGCGGACGGCGGGGACGGCTTCATGAGCACCGGCAACTCCGCGAGTGTCGTCTCCGGCCGGCTCTCCTACGTCTTCGGACTCGAAGGACCGGCCGTCACCGTCGACACGGCCTGCTCGGCCTCCCTCGTGGCGCTGCACCTCGCGGTGCAGGCGCTCCGCAACGGCGAATGCTCGATCGCCCTGGCCGGCGGTGTCACGGTGATGTCCACTCCGGGTGCCTTCGTCGAGTTCAGCCGGCAGGGCGGGCTGGCCGCGGACGGCCGGATCAAGGCGTTCGCATCGGCCGCGGACGGCACGGGCTGGGGCGAGGGTGTGGGCATGCTGCTCGTCGAGCGGCTGTCGGACGCCCGGCGCAACGGGCATCCGGTGCTGGCCGTGGTCCGGGGCTCGGCCGTGAACCAGGACGGTGCGAGCAACGGCCTGACGGCGCCCAACGGGCCCGCGCAGCAGCGCGTGATCCGTGCCGCCCTCGCGAGCGCGGGCCTGTCCGCCACTGACGTGGACGCGGTCGAGGCGCACGGCACCGGCACGCGGCTGGGCGACCCGATCGAGGCGCAGGCGCTGCTGGCCACGTACGGCCAGGACCGGCCCGACGGGCAGCCGCTGCTCCTCGGCTCGATCAAGTCGAACATCGGGCACACGCAGGCCGCGGCCGGCGTGGCGGGCGTCATCAAGATGGTCATGGCGATGCGCCACGGGCTGCTGCCGCAGACCCTGCACGTCGACGAGCCCACCCCGCACGTGGACTGGACCGCGGGCGACATCGAGCTCCTCACCGAGCGGCGGGCCTGGCCCGAGACCGGGCGCCCGCGCCGGGCCGGCGTGTCCTCGTTCGGTGTGAGCGGTACGAACGCCCACACCATCCTCGAACAGGCACCGACCTCCGCGGCGCCCGAGCCGGCCGAGTCCGAGAACCCCGGCTCCTGGCCGTGGATCCTGTCGGGCCGGACGGAGAAGGCCCTGCGCGACCAGGCCGCCCGGCTCCTCGCACACGTCGACGGACACGGCGAGCTGCGGCCGGCGGACATCGGCCACTCGCTCGCGGCCGGCCGGACGGTCCTCGACCACCGCGCCGTGATCGTCGCCCGAGCGGGGGAGGAGTACCGCGAGGCGCTGACCGCGCTGGCGTCGGGCGACACCGCCGCCCGGCTCACCAGGGGCGTTGCGACGGCGGAACGACAGGTGGCCTTCCTGTTCACCGGTCAGGGCAGCCAGCGCCTCGGTATGGGGCGTGAGCTGTACGACGCCCACCCGGTGTTCGCGGCCGCGCTGGACGCAGTCTGTGCCCGCATGGACGCCCACCTCGGACTCCCTCTGAAGGCCGTGCTGTTCGGGGCGGACGCCGACCTGCTGGACCGGACGGAGTACGCCCAGCCGGCGCTGTTCGCCGTCGAGGTGGCGCTGTACCGGCTCGTCGAGAGCCGGGGTGTGCGGCCGGACTACCTGGCCGGGCACTCGATCGGTGAGATCGCGGGCGCGCACGTCGCCGGGGTGCTGTCCCTGGACGACGCCTGCACCCTGATCGCGGCCCGGGGCCGCCTGATGCAGGCCCTTCCGGCCGGCGGTGTGATGATCGCCGTGCAGGCCTCGGAGGACGAGGTCCTGCCGCTGCTCGCCGGGACCGACCGGGTGGACATCGCCGCGGTCAACGGCCCGCAGGCCGTGGTCATCGCCGGCGACGAGGACGCCGCGGCCGAGATCGCCGGGCGCTTCGCGGCGGACGGCCGGAAGACCAAGCGCCTGACCGTCAGCCACGCCTTCCACTCGCCGCACATGGACGGCATGCTGGCCGACTTCCGCAAGGTCGCCGAGCAGCTCGAGTACGCGGCCCCGCGCATCCCGGTCGTGTCCCACCTGACCGGTGCCCTCGCCGGCGACGACATGGCCTCGGCCGACTACTGGGTCCGGCACGTCCGCCAGGCGGTCCGCTTCCTCGACGGCATCCGCGCCCTGGAAGCCGCCGGCGTCACCGCGTACGTCGAACTCGGGCCCGACGGTGTGCTGTCCGCACTCGCCCAGGACTGCCTGACCGGCGCCGGCGGCACCGACGGCGCCGACAATGCCGTCTTCGTGTCCGTGCTCCGCCAGGGCCGGCCGGAGGCCGAGACCCTCGCCGCCGCCCTCGGCCAGGCCCACGTCCACGGCGTCACCGTCGACTGGGCGGCGTGCTTCGCCGGCACCGGCGCCCGCCGCGTCGAGCTGCCGACCTACGCCTTCCAGCGCGAGCGCTACTGGATCGACTCCTTCGCCGCGGCCGAAGACGCCGCATCGCTCGGCATCGAGCCGGCCGGGCACCCGCTGCTCGGCGCCGCCGTCGAACTGCCCGGGACCGGCGGGTTCCTGTTCACCGCCCGGCTCTCCCGCCGGACGCACCCGTGGCTGGCCGACCACGTCGTGGCCGACTCCGCGGTCGTGCCCGGCGCGGCCCTCGTCGAACTGGCCCTGCGGGCCGGGGACGAGGCCGGCTGCGGGCACCTGGAGGAGCTGACCGCCGAGGAGCCCCTCGTCCTCCCCGAGGACGGGGCCGTACAGCTCCGGCTCACCGTGGGCGGGGCGGAGGACACCGGCCGCCGCCCGGTGGAGATACACAGCCGCACGGAGGCGGGCGACGGAGACGGGCCGTCCGGCGGGGCCTGGTCCCGGCACGCCGCCGGGTTCCTCACCGCGGAAGCGGCAGGCGCCAACGCCGAAACCGGCGGCACCGGGCCGTGGCCGCCTGCCGACGCCGACGAGGTCTCCGTCGACGCCGTCCGCGACCGGCTCGCGGCCGCAGGCCTCTACCACGGGCCCGACCTCAGGACCCTGACCCGGATCTGGGTCCGGGGCGAGGAGGTCTTCGCCGAGGCCCGGCTGTCCGACCAACTGCACGCCTCCGCGAGCGGATTCGCCCTGCACCCGGCCCTGCTCGACACCGCCGTACAGGCGCTCGCGGCGACCGCCGCTCCCGCCACCGGTGACCCCGTCGCCCGCGAACCCCGCACCTGGCGAGGGGTGTCGCTGCACGCGGTCGGCGCCGGTGCCCTGCGGATGCGGATCACCGCCCGCGACAGCGCCGACGCGGTGTCCGTCGAACTGGCCGACGAGCAGGGCGTGCCCGTCGCCTCCGTCCGGGAACTGGTGACCCGGGAGCTCGACGCCGACCGGTTCGCGGCGGCCCCGGACGGGGCGTCGCAGGACGGGCTGTTCCGCCTCGACTGGGTGCGTACGGCGGCCCCGGCCCGCCCGGCCGCCACGACCCTCGCGGTCATCGGAGACGCCACCGGCAGCGTCGGCGGCGCACACGCCCGCCTGGCCGCCGCGCTGGGCCGCGCGGGAGCCCCCGTCGCCGCGTACGACGACCTCGGCGCGCTGGACGCGGCCGTCGCGGCCGGGCGGCAGCCGATGCCCGACACCGTGGTCGTGCCGTTCACGGCGGCCGAGGCCGCGGCCGCGGCCACCGGCACCGCGGCGCCGGACACCGCCCGCCTCGCGCAGGACGCGCGGGAGGTGACGCACCGCGTGCTCGCGACCGTGCAGGGCTGGCTGGACAACGGCCGCTTCGCCGGCGCCCGCCTGGCCGTCGTCACCCGGGGCGCGGTGGCCGCCCACCAGGACACCGAGCCGGGCGACCTCGCCCACACCCCGGTGTGGGGGCTGCTGCGCGCCGCGCAGACCGAGCACCCGGACCGGTTCCTCCTCGTCGACCTCGACGGTGCCGAGGCCTCCGGCCGGGCCCTGCCCGGTGCCCTCGCATCCACCGAACCCGAACTGGCCGTACGCGGCGGGGCCCTCCACGCACCCCGCCTCGCACGGGTGGACGCCCGGCCGGCCGCGGCCGGGGAACCGGAGAGCCGCATCGACGCACGCGGTACGGTCCTCGTCACCGGGGCCGGCGGCGGACTCGCCGGCCTCCTCGCCCGCCACCTGGTCACCGAGCACGGCGTACGGCACCTGCTGCTCACCGGCCGCCGGGGCGCCGACACCGAGACGGCGCCCGAACTCACCGCGCAGCTCACCGCGCTGGGTGCCGAGGTCACCTGGGCGGCATGCGATGTCGCCGACCGGGACGCACTGGCTGCGCTCCTGAAGTCCGTACCGGCCGAGCGGCCCCTGACGGCGGTCGTGCACACCGCGGCCGTGCTGGACGACGGCGTCGTCGACCTGCTCACCCCCGAGCGCGTCGACCGGGTCCTGAAGCCCAAGGTGGAGGGGGCCCTGCACCTGCACGAGCTCACCCGCCACCTCGACCTGTCGGCGTTCGTCCTGTTCTCCGCCGCCGCCGGCACCCTCGGCGCCGCCGGCCAGGCCAACTACGCCGCGGCGAACGTGTTCCTCGACGCCCTCGCCCGGCACCGGCGGGCCCACGGCCTGGCGGCCCTGTCCCTGGTGTGGGGCATGTGGGCCGAGGAACGCGGCATGGCGGGCCGGCTCACCGAGGCGGAGCGGGAACGCGCCGCACGCGGCGGAGTCGCCCCGCTGACGGCGGCGGAGGGCCTGGCCCTCTTCGACGCCGCCCTCGCCGCCGCGGACGGCGAGCCGGTCCTGCTGCCGATCGGCCTCGACCTGCCGACCCTGCGGGCCCGGGCCGCGGACGGCGGACTCCTGCCCGTGTTCCGCGGTCTGGTCCGGACTCCGGTCCGGCAGCGGCGGGCGGCGCCGCCGGCGCCCGGCGGGCAGCGCGGAGAGGAGACGACCGCGGCCGCGGCCACCGGTGCCGGGGGCCGGACGTTCGCCGAGCGGCTGACCGGCCTGCCGGCGGCCGAGCGGGAACGGACCGTCGTGGACCTGGTCCGCGGCCAGGTGGCCGCCGTACTCGGGTACAGGTCGGCCGAAGTCATCGGCGAGGAACAGGCGTTCAAGGAGCTCGGCTTCGACTCGCTGACCGCCGTCGAACTCCGCAACCGGCTCGGTGCGGCCGCCGGCCTCCGGCTGCCCGCCACCCTGATCTACGACTACCCGACCCCGGCCGCCCTCGCCCGGCACCTGCTCGACGAGGTCGCCCCGGACGGCACGGCAGAGCGGACGCTCTCCGTGCTGGAGGAACTCGACCGCCTGGAAAGCAGCTTCTCCTCGCTGGACCCGGCGGCACTGGCCGCAGCGGCCGGCGACGACGCGGCCCACGCCCGCATCGCGGTGCGCCTCCAGGCCCTGCTGGCCCAGTGGAACGACGCCCGCCGGACCGACGGCGCGGCGACGACCGCGGACGAGATCGAGGACGCGAGCGACGACGAGCTGTTCGCGCTCATCGACAAGAAGTTCGGCCAAGGCTGAACCCCACCCACCCCCAGGCCGTACCGCCGGAACCCCTGTTCCGGCGGTACGGCCACCGCCTTTCCGGATTTCCTCAAATATCCTCGGGTCCCTCTGACTTCCTTGAACTCCCTTGCATTCCCCTGAGTTCCTCCGCGGTCCCGACCATGCGAATAGGTGAAGCGCCAGTGGCGAACGAAGCAAAGCTCCGCGAATACCTCAAGAAGGTCACGACGGATCTCGACGAGGCGTACGGACGCCTGCGGGACATCGAAAGCCAGGTCCGCGAGCCCATCGCCATCACGGCCATGGGCTGCCGCTTCCCCGGAGGCGTACGGACGCCCGAGGAACTGTGGGACCTGCTCGCCTCCGGCGGCGACGCCCTCACCGAATTCCCCACGGACCGCGGCTGGGACCTGGACCACCTGTTCTCCGACGACCCCGACGAGCAGGGCACCTCCACCACCCGCGAGGGCGGGTTCCTCAGCGGCGCCCCCGCGTTCGACGCCGACTTCTTCGGGATCTCCCCGCGCGAGGCCATGGCGATGGACCCGCAGCAGCGGCTGCTGCTGGAGACCTCCTGGGAGGCCTTCGAGCGGGCGGGCATCGACCCGAACGGCCTGCGCGGCAGCCAGTGCGGCGTGTTCGTCGGCATGAACGGCTCGGACTACCTGACCCCGCTGCTGGAAGCCGCCGAGGACTACGCGGGCCACCTCGGCACCGGCAACGCCTCCAGCGTCCTCTCCGGCCGGCTGTCCTACGCCTTCGGCCTCGAAGGCCCGGCCGTCACCGTCGACACCGCCTGCTCGGCCTCGCTCGTCGCCCTCCACCTGGCGGTGCAGGCGCTGCGGGCCGGGGAGTGCACCCTGGCCGTCGCCGGCGGCGTGCACGTGATGTCCACCCCCGGCCTCTTCGTGGAGTTCAGCAAGCAGCGCGGACTGTCCGCGGACGGCCGGTGCAAGGCGTTCGCTTCGGGAGCCGACGGCTTCGGCCCCGCCGAGGGCGTGGGCGTACTGCTGCTGGAGCGGCTCTCCGACGCACGGAAGAACGGCCGCCCCGTCCTGGCCGTGGTCCGGGGCTCCGCAGTCAACCAGGACGGCGCGAGCAATGGCCTGACCGCCCCGAACGGGCCGTCGCAGCAGCGCGTCATCCGGCAGGCCCTCGCCAACGCCCGGCTCTCCACCGACCAGGTCGACGCCGTCGAGGCCCACGGCACGGGCACCTCGCTCGGCGACCCGATCGAGGCACAGGCGCTGCTCGCGACGTACGGGCAGGACCGCCCGGCGGACCGGCCGCTGCTGCTGGGGTCGGTCAAGTCCAACATCGGGCACACCCAGGCCGCCGCCGGTGTCGCCGGCGTGATGAAGATGGTCCTGGCCATGCAGCACGGCGTGCTGCCGCAGAGCCTCCACATCAACGAGCCCTCCCCGCACGTGGACTGGGAGTCCGGCGCCGTCGCCCTGCTCACCGAGCGGACGCCGTGGCCCGAGACGACGCATCCGCGCCGTGCGGGTGTGTCCTCGTTCGGGTTCAGCGGCACGAACGCGCACGTGATCGTGGAGCAGGCGCCGGAGGCGGAGAGCCCGGAGGCGGAGAGCCCGGAGGCGGAGGCTCCGGAGGGGGATGCCCGCTCAGCGATGCCGGTGGTGCCGTGGGTGCTGTCGGGCAAGAGCGCGGCCGCGCTGCGGGCGCAGGCGGAACGGCTGGCGGGCCGGCTGGCCGGGGAGGTGGACCTGCTCGACCCGGTGGATGTGGGCTGGTCGCTGGCGTCGACCCGGGCGGCGCTGGAGCACCGGGCCGTGGTGCTGGGCGACCATGCCGCGGGTCTGGGCACGGTGGCCTCGGGTGGCCTGGCCGCCGGTGTGGTGACCGGGTCCGTGGTCGGCGGGAAGACGGCGTTCGTGTTCCCGGGGCAGGGCTCGCAGTGGGTGGGGATGGCGGCGGCGCTGCTGGAGAACTCTCCCGTGTTTGCTGCCCGGGTGGATGAGTGTGCGAAGGCGTTGGAGCCCTTCACCGACTGGTCGTTGGTGGAGGTGCTGCGTGGTGCCGAGGGTACGCCCTCGTTGGATCGGGTGGACGTGGTGCAGCCGGCCCTGTTCGCGGTGATGGTGTCGCTGGCGGAGGTCTGGCGCGCCGCGGGTGTCCGCCCCGGTGCGGTGATCGGCCACTCGCAGGGTGAGATCGCCGCCGCGTGCGTGGCCGGGATCCTCTCCCTGGAGGACGCGGCCCGGGTGGTGGCGCTGCGGAGCCAGGCCATCGGCCGGGTCCTGGCCGGGCTGGGTGGCATGGTGTCCGTGCCGCTGCCGGCTGCCGGGGTCCGGGAGCGGATCGCGCCGTGGGGTGAGGAGCGGGTCTCCGTCGCCGCGGCCAACGGCCCGTCCTCGGTGGTCGTCTCCGGTGAGGTCCAGGCCCTGGACGAGTTCCTGGCCGCCTGTGAGGCGGACGGGGTGCGTGCGAAGCGGATCGCGGTGGACTACGCCTCCCACTCCGCACAGGTGGAGCTGCTGAGGGAGGAGCTGGCCGAGCTGTTGGCGCCGATCGCCCCGCAGCCCGCCGAGGTGCCCTTCCTGTCCACCGTCACCGGTGAGTGGGTCAACGGGCCCGAGCTGGACGCCGGTTACTGGTTCCGTAATCTGCGGCAGACGGTGGAGCTGGAGGAGGCCACCCGGAAGCTGCTGGAGCAGGGCTTCGGCGTGTTCGTGGAGTCCAGCCCGCACCCGGTGCTGACCGTCGGCGTGCAGGAGACCGTCGAGGACGCCGGCCGCGAGGCGGCAGTCCTGGGCACCCTGCGCCGCAACGAAGGCGGGCTGGACCGGTTCTGGCTCTCCCTCGGTGAGGCCTGGGTCCGCGGTGCGACCGTGGACTGGGACGCCGTCTTCGCCGGGACCGGTGCCCGGCGCGTGGACCTGCCGACCTACGCCTTCCAGTCGCAGCGGTTCTGGCCGGAGCCGGCGCCCGTCGAGCCGGCGGCGCGCCCTGCCGAGAGCGCGCTCGACGCACGGTTCTGGGACGCCGTCGAACGCGAGGACGTGACGGCGCTGGCCGAGGCCCTGGCCTTCGACACCCCCGACGCGATCCAGTCGCTGGGCACGGTCCTGCCCGGCCTCTCCTCCTGGCGGCGGCAGAGCCGCGAGGAGTCCATCGTCGACGGCTGGTGCTACCGCGTCACGTGGAAGTCGCAGGCCGACGGCCCGGCGAAACCGCAGCTGTCGGCCACCTGGCTGGTCGTCGTGCCCGAGCCCCTGGCCGGTCCGGCCGGTGACACGGCCGCCGCCGTGCTGCGTACGCTGGTCGACCGCGGCGCGGAGGTCCGTACGGTGACCGTCCCGGTCGACGCCGCCGACCGGGACGCGCTCACCACCACCCTGAAGGCCGTCACCGGCGACGGGACCGACCCCGCCGGTGTGCTCTCCCTCCTCGCCCTCGGCAGCGATCAGCCCTTCACCGCCGCACTGGCGCTGTCCCAGGCCCTCGGTGACGCCGACGTGGCCGCGCCCCTGTGGTGCGTCACCCGGGGTGCGGTCGCCGCCGGACGGTCCGACCGGGTCGAGGACCCGGCGCAGGCACTCATCTGGGGTCTCGGCCGCGTCGCCTCCATGGAGCAGGGGGATCGTTGGGGAGGCCTGATCGACCTGCCCGCGCAGGCCGACGACCGGAGCCTGGACCGGCTGGTGGGCGTCCTGGCCGGGGACGCCGCCGAGGACCAGGTCGCCATCCGGCCTTCCGGACTGCTCGTACGCCGGATCGTCCGCGCCCGGCCGGCCGAGACCCCGGCGGTACGCGACTGGCGGCCGAGCGGTACCACCCTCGTCACCGGCGGCACGGGCGCGCTCGGCGCCCACGTGGCCCGCTGGCTCGCCGCGCACGGCGCCGAACACCTGGTCCTCGCCAGCCGTCGCGGCCCCGACGCGCCCGGCGCCGCCGAACTCCGCGCCGAACTCGCCGGGCTCGGCGCCCGAGTGACGATCGCCGCCTGCGACGTCGGCGACCGCGACGCCCTCGCCGCACTGCTCGCGACCGTGCCCGCCGAGCAGCCGCTGACCGCCGTCGTGCACACGGCGGCCGTCCTCGACGACGGGGTCATCGAGACGCTCACCCCCGATCAGGTCGAGCGGGTCCTGCGGGTCAAGGTCGACGCGACCCGGCACCTGCACGAGCTGACCCGCGACCTCGACCTGTCCGCGTTCGTCCTCTTCTCCTCCTCCGCCGCCACCTTCGGCGGCCCCGGCCACGGCAACTACGCTCCCGGCAACGCCTTCCTCGACGCCTTCGCCGAGTACCGGCGGGCCGCCGGCCTGCCCGCCACCTCCCTCGCCTGGGGCCCCTGGAGCGACGGCGGCATGGCCGAAGGCGCCGTCGGCGACCGGATGCGCCGCCACGGAATCCTCGCGATGGCCCCGGAGCGGACCCTGGCCGCACTGGGGCACGCCCTGGACCGGGACGAGACCACCCTGACCGTGGTCGACATGGACTGGAAGCGGTTCACGCTCGCCTTCACCGCCGACCGGGCCCGGCCGCTGCTCCTGGAGCTCCCCGAGGCGCGGCGGGTCATCGAGAGCGCGGAACGGGAGTCCGCCGAGGACCTGACCGGGGGAGTACCGCTCAGCCGGCAGCTCGCCGGACTGCCCGGGGTCGAGCAGGAACGCCTCCTGCTGGACCTGGTGCGCACGGCCGTCGCAGCCGTCCTCGGACACGCCGACCTGGCGGCCGTCGAGG
The DNA here is from genome assembly GCF_056436005.1 of Streptomyces sp. NPDC043854. Classification (NCBI taxonomy): domain Bacteria; kingdom Bacillati; phylum Actinomycetota; class Actinomycetes; order Kitasatosporales; family Streptomycetaceae; genus Streptomyces; species Streptomyces sp. NPDC043854. The sequence goes on along the minus strand of NZ_JBWKDK010000086.1, from coordinate 7,498 downwards.
CCGGCCGCGCGTTCAAGGAGCTGGGCTTCGACTCCCTCACCTCCGTCGAGCTGCGCAACCGCCTCGGCGCGGTCAGCGGCCTGAAACTGCCGGCCAGCCTGGTCTTCGACCACCCCACCCCGGCCGCCGTGGCCGCCCACCTGCGCGCCGGGATCGTGCCCGACGCGGTCGCCGGAGGGGCCCCGCTGCTGGAAGAGCTCGACCGGCTGGAGGCCGTCCTCGGACAGGGCACCGCCGACAGCGTCGTACGGGCCCGGGTGACCATGCGGCTCCAGGCGCTGCTGGCCAAGTGGAACGACAGCGAGGACCCGGCCGCTCGGCAGCCCGGCACGGCCGCCGCGGACGGCTCCGCACCCGCTCCCGCCCACGGCGGCACGGAAGACGGCCCGGACGCCGTCCTCGACGGGGTCGAACACCTCCAGGACGCGACCGACGAGGAGCTGTTCGCCTTTATCAACAAGGGCCTCGGCCGTTATTGACGGCCTGCCGATAATTGGTGAAGATGGCCAACCCCCGAGTAATTGCCCGCGATTTGGCCAGGGGGTGCTGCCCCCTGCGTATTCCGCCTTCCTGGGGTGCGTAGGGGGCAGTTAGGGGTTGTCGGGGAGATTGGGCGGCAAATAGCCTGCCGCCGAGCAATCGTTTCGCTCGATATGCGAAGCGCCGCATTTCCGATGGTGATTCTCGGCTCTGCGCTCAGTCTTTCCGATGCCGTCTGCTGCAAAATTGGGTGGTTGCGTTACATGGCGAACGAACAAACGCTGCGGGACTACCTGAAGCTGGTGACGGCAGATCTGCACCAGACGCGTCAGCGGCTCCGCGACGCCGAGGCCAAGAACCAGGACCCCATCGCCATCGTCGGCATGGGCTGCCGCTACCCCGGCGGCGCGGCCTCGCCCGAGGAACTCTGGCAGCTGGTCGTCGACGAGACCGACGCCATCACCGGCTTCCCCGCCGAGCGCGGCTGGGACATGGACACCGTCTACCACCCGGATCCCGAGAACCCGGGCACCAGCTACGCCGACCAGGGCGGCTTCGTCCGGGACTTCGCCCGCTTCGACCCGTCGCTCTTCGGGATCTCCCCGCGCGAGGCCCTCGCCATGGACCCGCAGCAGCGGCTCCTGCTGGAGACCTCCTGGGAGGCCTTCGAGCGCGCGGGCATCGACCCGACGTCCTTGCGCGGCAAGCAGGTCGGCGTGTTCGTCGGCACCAGCAGCCACGACTACCTGACCGCGCTGCTGAGCTCCTCCGAGAACGTGGAGGGCTACCTCGGCACCGGCAACGCGGCGAGCGTCGCCTCGGGCCGCCTGTCGTACACCTTCGGTCTCGAAGGCCCGGCCGTCACCGTCGACACCGCCTGCTCCTCCTCCCTCGTCGCCCTGCACCTGGCCGTGCAGGCCCTGCGCAACGGCGAATGCTCGCTCGCCCTCGCCGGCGGCGCCACCCTGATGGCGGCGCCCGGCACGTTCATCGACTACAGCAAGCAGCGCGGCCTCGCCGTCGACGGCCGCTGCAAGGCGTTCTCGCCGGACGCCGACGGCTTCAGCCTCGCCGAAGGCGTCGGCATCCTCCTCGTCGAGCGGCTCTCCGACGCCCGCCGCAAGGGCCACCACGTCCTCGCCGTCATCCGCGGCACCGCCGTCAACCAGGACGGCGCCAGCAACGGCCTGACCGCCCCCAACGGGCCCTCCCAGCAGCGCGTCATCCTCCAGGCGCTGTCCAACGCCCGGCTCACGCCCGGCCAGGTGGACGCCGTCGAGGCGCACGGCACGGGAACCGGCCTCGGCGACCCCATCGAAGCGCAGGCGATCATCGCCACGTACGGCCAGGACCGGCCCGACGGTCGGCCGCTGTGGCTGGGCTCGCTCAAGACCAACATCGGCCACGCCCAGGCCGCCGCCGGCGTCGCCGGCGTCATCAAGAGCGTCATGGCCATGCGGCACGGACTGCTGCCGCGCACCCTGCACGTGTCCGAGCCCACCCCGCACGTCGACTGGTCGGCGGGCGAGGTGTCCCTGCTCACCGAGGCACGGCCCTGGCCGCGGCACGACGGGCCCCGCCGGATCGGCGTCTCGTCCTTCGGCATGAGCGGCACCAACGCCCACGTCATCCTCGAGGGCGGCGACGAGCCCGCCGCGGACGAGCAGGACACCGACGACCGGCCCGCCGCCGACGACCGGAGCGCCGCAGCCGGGCCGGCCGTCTGGCCGGTCGTCCTGTCCGGCAAGACCGAGGCCGCGCTGCGCGCCCAGGCAGCCGCCCTGCACGCCCACCTCACCGACCGGCCCGGGCTCCGCATCGACGACGTCGCCTCCGCCCAGGCGCTCACCCGCGCCGCCCTCGACCGCCGTGCCGCGGTCGTCGCGGACGACCGGGACGGACTCCTCGCCGGGCTCGCCGCCCTCGCCGAAGGCCGGCCGTCGACCGACGTGGTCGAGGGGACCGCCACGGAAGGCAAACTGGCGTTCCTGTTCACCGGCCAGGGCAGCCAGCGCCTCGGCATGGGCCGCGAACTCCACGACACCCAGCCGGTGTTCGCGGCCGCGCTGGACGCGGTGTGCGAGCGGCTCGACCCGCTCCTCGAACTGCCCCTGAAGAAGGTGCTGTTCGGGACGGACGCGGAGCTGCTCCACCGCACCCCGTACACCCAGCCCGCGCTCTTCGCGGTCGAGGTGGCGCTGTACCGGCTCGTGGAGAGCTGGGGCCTGCGCCCGCACTTCCTCGCCGGGCACTCCATCGGCGAGATCGCCGCCGCCCACGTGGCCGGTGTGTTCTCCCTGGACGACGCGTGCACGCTGGTCGCCGCCCGCGGCCGGCTGATGCAGCAACTGCCCGCCGGCGGGGTGATGATCGCAGTGGAGGCGTCGGAGGACGAGGTCGCGCCGCTGCTCACCGACGGGGTGGGCATCGCCGCGGTCAACGGCCCGCAGTCGGTGGTCATCGCCGGCGACGAGGACGCGGCCCTCGCCCTCGCGTCCGCTTTCGAGGCGCAGGGCCGCAAGACCAAGCGGCTCACCGTCAGCCACGCCTTCCACTCCCCGCGCATGGACGGCATGCTCGACGCCTTCCGCCGGGTGGCCGAGGGGCTCACGTACGAGGCCCCGCGCATCCCCGTCGTGTCCTGCCTCACCGGCGCCCTCGCCGGCGGCGACATGGCCTCGGCCGACTTCTGGGTGCGGCACGTCCGCGAGGCCGTCCGCTTCCTCGACGCCGTCCGCTGGCTGGAGAGCCGCGGCGTCACCGCGTACGTCGAACTCGGCCCCGGCGGCGTCCTCTCCGCCCTCGGCCAGGACTGCCAGACCGCCACCGGCCCCCGCGCCGCCGCCTTCCTGCCCGCGCTGCGCCCCGGCCGCCCCGAGGCCCGGTCCGTCACCGCCGCCGTCGCCGGCGCCCACGTCCGCGGGCTCTCCCCGGACTGGGCCGCTCGCTTCGCCGGCACCGGCACCCGCCGCGCCGAGCTGCCGACGTATGCCTTCCAGCGCGAGCTGTACTGGCCCCGCGACCCCTTCACCGACTTCACCGAACCCGCCGACGGCCGCGCCCTCGGCGCCACCGACGCCCGGTTCTGGGAGGTCGTCGACAGCGAGGACCTGGCCGCGCTCGCCGACACCCTCGGCGTCACCGGAGACGAGCCGCTCAGCAGCGTGCTGCCCGCCCTCTCCGCCTGGCACCGCCGCCACCGCGACCGCGACACCGTCGGCGGCTGGCGCTACCGCATCACCTGGAAGCCGCTCACCGACACCGAGCCCGCGCCCCTGGCCGGCCACTGGCTCCTCGCCGTACCCGCCGGCCACGCCGACGCCCCCTGGGCGGTCGCCGCCGCCGAGGCCCTGACCGCCCGCGGCGTCACCGTCGGCACCCTCACGGTCGACACGACGGCCGACGGCCGGGCCGCCCTCGCCCACCGCATCGGCGAGGCCCTGACGGGGGCGGACACGCCCGCCGGAGTGCTCTCCCTGCTCGCCCTCGACGAGCAGCCGCACCCCGAGGACCCGGCCCTGACCGCCGGCCTCGCCGCCACCCTCGCCCTCGTCCAGGCCCTCGGCGACGCCGACCTCGACGCCCCGCTCTGGGCCGCCACCCGGGGCGCGGTGTCCACCGGCCGCTCCGACCGGCCCACCGGATCCGCCCAGGCCGCCGTCTGGGGCTTCGGCCGCACCGCCGCCCTCGAACTCCCCGGCCGCTGGGGCGGCCTCGTCGACCTGCCCCCGACCCCCGACGAGCGCTCCGCCGCCCGTCTCGCCGACGTCCTCGCGGGCCTCGGCACCGAGGACCACCTCGCCGTCCGCTCCACCGGCATCTTCGTCCGCAGGCTGGTCCGCGCCCCCCGGGAGCAGGCCCCCGCCGGCGAGTGGACCGCCTCCGGCACCGCCCTGATCACCGGCGGCACCGGCGCGCTCGGCGGCCACGTGGCCCGCTGGCTCGCCCGCAACGGCGCCGAGCACCTGCTGCTCGTCAGCCGGCGCGGCCCCGAGGCCGACGGCGCGGCCGAACTCGCCGCCGAACTCCGCGACCTGGGCACCCGCGTCACCCTCGCGGCCTGCGACGCCGCCGACCGCGACGCCGTCGCCGAGCTGCTCGCCGGCATCCCGGCCGACCTGCCGCTGACCACCGTCGTCCACGCCGCCGGCGTCCTCGACGACGGCGTCCTCGACGCGCAGACCCCGCGCCGCCTGGCCGCAGTCCTGCGCCCCAAGGCCCACGCGGCCGGCGTCCTGCACGAGCTGACCCGCGACCTGGACCTCTCCGCGTTCGTCCTCTTCTCCTCCGTCGCCGCCGCCTTCGGCGCCGCCGGACAGGCCAACTACGCCGCCGCCAACGCCTCCCTGGACGCCCTCGCCGAGCAGCGCCGCGCCGACGGCCTGCCCGCCACGGTCGTCTCCTGGGGCGCCTGGGCCGAGGGCGGCATGGCCACCGAAGAGGCCGTCGCCGACCGCCTGCGGGCCGCCGGACTCCCGGCGCTCGCCCCCGAACTCGCCCTGTCGGCCCTGCACATCGCCCTCACCCTCGACGAGACGGCGTCCGTGGTCGCCGACATCGACTGGGACCGGCTGGCGCCCGGCCTCACCGCCGTACGCCCCTGCCCGCTGATCGCCGACCTCCCCGAGGCCGTGCAGGCCCTCGCCGCGGCCGACACCGCCGACACCGGGGCCGCCGGCCCGGCCGAGACCCTCGCCCGGCAGCTCGGCCGGGCCCCGGCCGGCGAACGCGACGCGCTCGCCCTGGAGTTCGTCCGCACCCAGATCGCCGCCGTCCTCGGCCACCCGGGCCCGGCCTCCGTCGACCCGGCCATCGCCTTCCGCGACCTCGGCTTCGACTCCCTCACCGCGGTCGAGATCCGCAACCTCCTCACCGCGCGCACCGGCCTGCGCCTGCCCGCCACCCTGATCTTCGACTACCCCAACTCCCTCGCCCTGGCCGCCTTCCTCCAGGGCGAACTCCTCGGCGACGCGAACCCCGCCGATGCCGCCGCCGGCGCGGCGGACGGCGCCGTTGCAGCGACGGGCACCCCCGCCGCCGACGACCCCATCGCGATCGTCGCCATGAGCTGCCGCTTCCCCGGCGGGGTGGACACCCCGGAGCAGCTGTGGGAGCTGCTCGCGGCCGGCCGCGACGCGATCTCCGGCTTCCCCGCCGACCGCGGCTGGGACCTCGACGGCCTCTACGACCCCGAGTCCCTCACCGAGAACACCACCTACGTCCGCGAGGGCGGCTTCCTCGCCGACGCCGCCGAGTTCGACCCCGCCTTCTTCGGGATCTCCCCCCGCGAGGCCCTCGCCATGGACCCGCAGCAGCGGCTCCTGCTGGAAACCTCGTGGGAGGCCTTCGAACGGGCCGGCATCGACCCCGCCACCGTGCGCGGCGAGCGGATCGGCGTGTTCACCGGCACCAACGGCCAGGACTACCTCGACGTCATCCTCGCCGCCCCCGACGGCACCGAGGGCTTCCTCGGCACCGGCAACGCGGCGAGCGTCGTCTCGGGACGCGTCAGCTACGTCCTGGGCCTGGAAGGCCCGGCCGTCACCGTCGACACCGCCTGCTCCTCCTCGCTGGTCGCGCTGCACTGGGCGATCCAGGCCCTGCGCGCCGGCGAGTGCACCATGGCCCTGGCCGGCGGTGTGACCGTCATGTCCACGCCCGCCTCCTTCATCGACTTCAGCCGCCAGCGCGGCCTGGCCGCCGACGGCCGGATCAAGGCCTTCGCGGCCGCGGCCGACGGCACCGGCTGGGGCGAGGGCCTCGGCATGCTCCTCGTCGAACGCCTCTCCGACGCCCGCCGCAACGGCCACCCGGTCCTGGCACTGGTCCGCGGCTCGGCCGTCAACCAGGACGGCGCCAGCAACGGCCTGACGGCCCCGAACGGCCCCTCGCAGCAGCGGGTCATCCGGCAGGCCCTGGCCGCCGCCGGCCTGTCCGCCGCGGACGTGGACGCGGTCGAGGCCCACGGCACGGGTACCCGGCTGGGCGATCCGATCGAGGCCCAGGCACTGCTGGCAACCTACGGCCAGGACCGCCCCGACGGGCAGCCCCTGCTGCTCGGCTCCATCAAGTCGAACCTCGGCCACACCCAGGCCGCGGCCGGCGTCGCCGGTGTGATGAAGATGGTCCTCGCCATGCAGCACGGGGTGCTGCCGCAGACCCTGCACGTGGACGAGCCCACCCCGCACGTCGACTGGACGGCGGGCGACGTCGCCCTGCTGACCGAGGCCGCGGCGTGGCCCGAGACCGGACGCCCGCGCCGGGCCGGCATCTCCTCCTTCGGCATCAGCGGCACCAACGCCCACACCATCGTCGAACAGGCCCCGGAAGCCGAGCCCGCGGCCGACCCCGCCCCCGTACCGGCCGACGTGCCGCTGCCGTGGGTCCTGTCGGCCCGGACCCGCGACGCCCTGCGCGACCAGGCCCGCGGGCTGCACACCCACGCCGTCCGGCACCCCGAACTGCGCCCCGCCGACCTCGGCCTCTCCCTGGCCGTCGGCCGCTCCGCGTTCGAGCACCGCGCCGCCGTGGTCGCCGCCGACCGCGCCTCCCTGCTCGCCGCCCTGGAGACGCTGGCGGACGGCGGCCCGGCAGCCGCCCTCGTCGAGGGAACGCCGAACGCCGGCAAGACCGCCTTCCTGTTCACCGGTCAGGGCAGCCAGCGCCTCGGCATGGGCCGCGAGCTGTACGAGACCCGGCCGGTGTTCGCGGACGCGCTCGACGCGATCTGCGCCCGCATGGACGCCCACCTCGAACTGCCCCTGAAGGACGTCCTGTTCGGAAGTGACGCCGACCTGCTGGACCGCACGGCCTACACCCAGCCGGCGCTGTTCGCGATCGAGGTGGCGCTGTTCCGGCTTGTCGCATCGTGGGGTGTGAAGCCGGACTTCGTGGCCGGGCATTCGATCGGCGAGGTCGCGGCTGCCCATGTGGCCGGGGTGCTGTCGCTGGACGACGCGTGTGCGCTGGTCGCGGCGCGCGGCCGGCTGATGCAGGCGCTCCCGGCGGGCGGTGTGAT
>NZ_JBWKDK010000085.1:0-19086 GCF_056436005.1 Streptomyces sp. NPDC043854 | reverse complement strand
CCCCCCCCCCCCCCCCCCCCCCCCCCCCCCCCCCCCCCCCCCCCCCCCACCCCCCGCCCCCCCCCCCCCCCCCCCCCCCCCCCCCCCCCCCGGCGGGGGTGCCCCTGCGGGCGCCGGCTACTTCTTGCGGCGGCGGCCGCCGGCGGCCTTCTGCGCCTTGCGACGCTCGGCGCGGGTCATCCCGTCGCCCTCCTCGGCCTCGAAGTCGCCCTCGACCACGCCGCCCTCGCCGTCCACCGTCGGGGCGGAGAAGTGCAGCCGGTCCGGCCGCTGCGGGCTGTCGAGGCCCTTGGCGCGGATCTCCGGGCGCGGGCCGGGGGCCACCGCCGGGGCCTCCTGCACCGGGACCTCCTCGACCTGCTGTTCGACCTGGACCTCCAGGTTGAACAGGTAGCCGACGGACTCCTCCTTGATGCCCTCCATCATGGCGTTGAACATGTCGAAGCCCTCGCGCTGGTACTCGACCAGCGGGTCCTTCTGGGCCATCGCGCGCAGGCCGATGCCCTCCTGGAGGTAGTCCATCTCGTACAGGTGCTCGCGCCACTTGCGGTCCAGCACCGACAGCACCACGCGCCGCTCCAGCTCGCGCATGATGTCGGAGCCGAGTGCCTTCTCGCGGGTCTGGTACTGCTCGTGGATGTCGTCCTTGACCGACTCCGCGATGAACTCGGCGGTGATGCCGGCGCGGTCGCCCGCCGCGTCCTCGAGCTCCTCGATCGTGACCTTGAGCGGGTAGAGCTGCTTGAACGCGCCCCACAGCCGGTCCAGGTCCCACTCCTCGGCGAAGCCCTCGACCGTCTCGGCCGCGATGTACGCGTCGATGGTGTCGTCCATGAAGTACCGCACCTGCTCGTGCAGGTCCTCGCCCTCCAGGACGCGGCGGCGCTCGCCGTAGATGACCTCGCGCTGGCTGTTGAGGACCTCGTCGTACTTCAGGACGTTCTTGCGCGTCTCGAAGTTCTGGGTCTCGACCTGCGACTGGGCCGACGCGATCGCGCGCGTCACCATCTTGTTCTCGATCGGCACGTCGTCCGGCACGTTCGCCATCGACATCACGCGCTCGACCATCTGCGCCTTGAACAGGCGCATCAGGTCGTCGCCCAGCGACAGGTAGAAGCGGGACTCGCCCGGGTCGCCCTGACGGCCGGAGCGGCCGCGCAGCTGGTTGTCGATACGGCGCGACTCGTGCCGCTCGGTGCCCAGCACGTACAGCCCGCCGAGCGCCTTGACCTCCTCGAACTCGGCCTTCACGGCCGCCTCCGCGCGCTGGAGCGCGGAGGGCAGGGCGTGCGCCCACTCCTCGATGTGCTCCTCGGGGTCCAGGCCCTGCTGGCGCAGCTCGGCCTCGGCGAGGTCGTCCGGGTTGCCGCCGAGCTTGATGTCGGTACCGCGGCCGGCCATGTTCGTGGCGACCGTCACGGCGCCGCGACGGCCCGCCTGGGCGACGATCACGGCCTCGCGCTCGTGGTGCTTGGCGTTGAGGACCTCGTGCGGGATGCCGCGCTTGGACAGCTGGCGCGAGAGGTACTCGGACTTCTCGACCGAGGTGGTGCCGACGAGGATCGGCTGGCCCTTCTCGTGCTTCTCCGCGATGTCGTCGACGACGGCGGCGAACTTGGCGACCTCGGTGCGGTAGATCAGGTCGGCCTGGTCCTTGCGCTGCATGGGCCGGTTCGTCGGGATCGGGACGACGCCCAGCTTGTAGATCTGGTGGAACTCGGCGGCCTCGGTCATGGCCGTACCGGTCATGCCGGAGAGCTTGGTGTAGAGGCGGAAGAAGTTCTGCAGGGTGATCGTGGCGAGGGTCTGGTTCTCGTCCTTGATGTCCACCCCTTCCTTCGCCTCGATCGCCTGGTGCATGCCCTCGTTGTAGCGGCGGCCGGCGAGGATACGGCCGGTGTGCTCGTCGACGATCATGACCTCGCCGTCGATGACGACGTAGTCCTTGTCCTTCTTGAACAGTTCCTTCGCCTTGATGGCGTTGTTCAGGTAGCCGACGAGCGGCGTGTTGACCGACTCGTAGAGGTTGTCGATGCCGAGCCAGTCCTCGACCTTGGAGACACCGGCCTCGTGGATGCCGACGGTGCGCTTCTTCTCGTCGACCTCGTAGTCGCCGGTCTCCTCGATGCCCTTGAGCGGGTTGCCCGGCTCGCCCTTGGTCAGGCGGGTGACCAGCTTGGCGAAGTCCCCGTACCACTTGGTGGCCTGGTCGGCCGGGCCGGAGATGATCAGCGGGGTGCGGGCCTCGTCGATCAGGATGGAGTCGACCTCGTCGACCACGGCGAAGTTGTGGCCGCGCTGCACCAGCTCGTCCCTCGACCACGCCATGTTGTCGCGCAGGTAGTCGAAGCCGAACTCGTTGTTCGTGCCGTAGGTGATGTCGCAGCCGTACTGCTCGCGGCGCTGCGCCGGGGTCATGTTGGCCAGGATGCAGCCGACGGACAGGCCCAGGAACCGGTGGACGCGGCCCATCATCTCGGAGTCGCGCTCGGCCAGGTAGTCGTTCACCGTGATCAGGTGCACGCCCTTGTCGGACAGCGCGTTCAGGTACGCCGGCAGCGTGCCGACGAGGGTCTTGCCCTCACCGGTCTTCATCTCCGCGACGTAGCCCAGGTGCAGCGCCGCGCCGCCCATCAGCTGGACGTCGTAGTGCCGCTGGCCCAGGACGCGCTTGGCGGCCTCGCGGACGGTGGCGAAGGCCTCCGGCAGCAGGTCGTCCAGACTCTCGCCGTCCTGGTACCGCTGCTTGTACTCGTCCGTGAGCGCTCGCAACTCGGCGTCGGAGAGGTTGACGAAGTCCTCTTCGATGGAGTTGACCTGGTCCGCGATGCGGTGCAGTTTGCGCAGGATCTTGCCTTCGCCTGCACGCATGAGCTTGTTGAAGACGGACACCGAGGTTTGTCTCCTTGCCGGTCGGGCCTGGCACTGGTTCGTACGCGGGCACGGAGGGTGGGCCCCACCGCACCGGCCATCGTAAGCGAGGACACGGTCGCGCCGGGAGGTCCGCCATGGCCGCGGGGCGGCATGCGCCCGGAATGAGAACGTACGGGGGGCGGCGAAGGTGCCGCCCGAACCGAAATCCGCTCGCCCGGACCGGACCGCGCCAGCAGAATTCCGTCATGGAACCCGCCGCCCTGGCCACCGAACGGCTGATACTGCGCCCCCACCGCCCCGAGGACGTCGACGAGGTGCTGGCCGCGTGCCAGGACCCGGAGATCCAGCGCTGGATCCCCGTGCCCGTCCCCTACCGGCGCACCGACGCGGAGGCCTACGTCCTGCAGACCGTGCCGAACGGCTGGCGGGACGGCACCGAGTTCAACTTCGCGGTACGGCTCGCCGGGCGGGACGGCGGCGAGGGTCCCCTGGTGGCCTCCACGGCCGTGGTCCCCCGCGGCAGCCACGCCCACGAGATCGGCTTCTGGGCCGCCCCCGGGCACCGCGGCCGCGGCCACACCACCGAGGCGGTGCTGGCGGTCGCCCGCTGGGCCTTCACCGAGGCCGGCTGCGTCCGGCTGGTCTGGCGGGCCGGCGTCGGCAACACCGCCTCCCGGGCCGTCGCCGAGAAGGCCGGGTTCACCGTCGAGGGCGTGCAGCGGGCCGGCATGGAGCACCGCGGCACCCTGCGCGACTGCTGGGCCGGCGCACTGCTCCCCTCCGACCTGGGGCTGCCGTCGCGGCTGCCGTACCTCCCGGCACCGGGGCACGGACCCGCTGTCAGTGGCGGGGCCTAGGCTGCGGCGCATGACCACCGCCACCGCCGCCGTGTCCCTGTCCGCCGACGAAGCGCGCCGGATCGCCCTGCGCGCGCAGGGGTTCCTCGGGGCGCCCGACCGGCGCGGCGGGGTGCGCGGGGTGCTGCGCCACCTGGGCGCCGTACAGCTGGACACCATCTCCGTACTGGCCCGCTCGCACGAGCTGATCCCGTACGCGCGCCTGGGCGCGGTGGGCCGCGAGGCGGTCGAGCGGGCGTACTGGTCCACGGCAGCGGACGGCGCGCCTCCGGCACGACCCAGCGCCTTCGAGTACTGGTCGCACGCGGCCTGCATCCTGCCGATCGAGGAATGGCCGCACTTCGCCTTCCGGCGCCGGGCCCGACGGGAGCACGGCTACCGCTGGCACCGGATGAAGGACCGCGAGGGCTCCTGCGCGCTCGTCCTGGACCGGCTGAGGGCCGAGGGCCCGCTCACCTCCACCGAGCTGGGCGGCGCCAGGAACGGCGGCCCGTGGTGGGACTGGTCCGAGACCAAGATCGCGGTGGAGTGGCTGCTCGACGCCGGTGACGTGGTCTGCACCGAGCGGCGCGGCTGGAAGCGGGTCTACGACCTGGCCGAGCGGGCGGTGCCGGAGGATCTGCTGCACGACGACCTGGACGACACCGAGTGCCTGCGCCGCCTGGTCGGACTGGCCGGGAAGTCCCTGGGGGTGGGCACCCGCGCCGACATCGCGGACTACCACCGGATCAAGGGCGAGCAGTTCGACGCGGTGATAGCCGACTCCGGCCTGGTCCCGGTGGAGGTCGAGGGCTGGGCCAGGCCCGCCTGGGCCGACCCGGAGGCACTGGCCGCTTCCCCGCGCGGCCGGCACCGCACGAGCCTGCTCTCCCCCTTCGACTCCCTGGTCTGGGACCGCCCGCGGACCGAGCGGATCTTCGGCTTCAGCCACAAGCTGGAGGCGTACGTGCCCAAGCCGCAGCGCGTGCACGGCTACTTCGCGATGCCGCTGCTGGCGGGCGGCCGGCTCCGGGGGCGGGTGGACCCGGCCCGCGAGGGCCGCACGCTGGTGGCCCGGCAGCTGTCCCTGACCTCGCCGAAGGCGGCCCCGGCGATGGCCGCGGCGCTGCGCGAGGCGGCGGAGTGGGTCGGCTGTGACGACGTGCGGGTGGAGCGCGCGCAGACCCCGCAGGAGGCGGCGGCGGTCACCGCCGAACTGGCGGCCCTCTGAGCCGCACCCGCCGGCCGGAACCCGGGCCGAAGCCGGCCGGAATCCACCCGTCCGGCCCGGCCCCGCCCGGCTCCCGGCCGGATCCGGCCACGAACTCCCGGAGGTCCTAGCGGATCTCCAGGATCTTCTCCCGCATCGCGTAGACCACGGCCTCCATCCGGGAGTGCAACTGGAGCTTCTCCAGGATGTTGCGGACGTGGTTCTTCACCGTGTTCTCGGAAATGAACAGCTCCTTGGCGATGTCCCGGTTGTTCATCCCGGTCGCGACGAGCTTGAGCACTTCCACCTCGCGGTCGGTGAGCCGGGGCGCGGGCACCAGCCGGCGCTCGTCCGTCCGCTGGATCATGGATTTGAACTCGGTGAGGAGTTTCGACGCCATCGAGGGGCTGATCTGCGACTGCCCGTCGGCCACCGCGCGGATCGCCGTGGCCACCTCGTCCGTGGAGATTTCCTTCAGCAGGTATCCGGTGGCGCCCGCCTTGATCGCGTCGTAGAGGTCCGCCTCCTCATCGCTGATCGTCAGCATGATGATCTTCGCGGAGGGGGCCACCTCCTTGATCGACGTGCACGCCTCGATCCCGCCGCGCCGCGGCATCCGCACGTCCATCAGCACGATGTCCGGCAGCAGGTCCGCCGCCTTGTCCACCGCCTCCGCCCCGTCCCCGGCCTCCCCGACGACCTGGATGTCCTCCTCCTGGGCGAGGACGATCTCCAGCCCGCGCCGGAACAGGGCGTGGTCGTCGACGACGAGCACCCGGATCGGCTCGCCGCCGCCGCTGTCGTCCTCGCGCACCGGCTGGAAAGCGTCCGCCATCGTTCCTCCCCCTGCACGTGCCGAGCTGCCGGCCAACCCGGCGCACGCACCCGCCGGTTGACTGACCGCCATGATTCCATGCCCGCGCAGCCCGCCGGGGGCGTGAGCGGACGCCTGGCCCATATCCGGTCACAGGGATGCCCCTGCCGGACACGTCGCGTCCGGCAGGGGCACCGCGCGGAAACCCGACGCGGCGTCAGCCGCCCAGTGCTCCGCCCGCGCCTCCCGGGCCGGGCTCGTCCATGCTGGAGACCTGGTCGGAGTTGAGGTGGATCACGCCGTAGTCGTAGCCGTGACGCCGGTAGACGACGCTCGGCATCTTCGTCTCGGAATCGACGAACAGATAGAAGTCGTGGCCGACCAGCTCCATCTCGTAGAGGGCCTGGTCGAGCGACATGGGGGACGCCGAGTGCGTCTTCTCGCGGACGATGAGCGGGCCTTCGCCCTGTACCTCCAGCGACCCGATCCGGGTCGTGGGAATCGCGTCCGCCTCCTCGGCGGAAACCGGCATGCCGTGCCCGTTGAGGGTCGCGGCGTCCGGTACCGCATCGGCGACCTCGGCCGCCGAAAGCCTGCCGCTGCCGCGGCGGGTCGCGCGCTTGTCGTGCTGCCTGCGCAGCCGGGCCTCGAGCTTCTCCTGCGCCAGATCCAGCGCCGCATACGGGTCGGCCGCTGCGGCCTCGGCACGGATCACCGGCCCGCGCGAACGCAGCGTGATCTCGACACGGTCGGAACGGTCGGCCTGTCGCGGGTTGTGCTCCTTGGACACCTCGACATCCATGCTGATGACCTTGCCGTCATACTTCTGGATCTTGTCCACGTTGAGCTTCTCCGCAACGTGCTTGCGGAACCGCTCGGGCACCTCGGTCTTGCGGCCCTTGACGACGATGTCCACGCAGAACTCCGTTCCCGGATAGCCCCGCCTCCCAAAGGCGAAGCGTCTCCCTTTCGCACCAGGCTCCGGTGTTCACCGGAGCCTCGGACTTGGCGACTTTCACCTCCTCCTCCCCCATCGGCAAGATCTACACCCCACCGACTTCGGAGTCGAGAGACAGTCTCTGACACGAAGATTCAGCAAATGCGAAACGTGCGATCCGATGCGAGCCCCAGGGTCGCCAGTTCCTTACAACCGAACATATCTCTCCATGCCGGTTGTCGGCACCCGCTACCGGAACGTACCTCCGTTCAGGTGTCCAGTCCCTCTCGTTACCTGCAACGATGCGCCTTCCCCATCAGTTCCAAATCTATTCACAGGAATGTTGCTCTGTCCGGGTAGACGACCGGATTCGTACGAAAGACCCGGGCGGAGCCGCCACCACGGCCGCCGCGGCCACCGGCCCGGCCCCGGCCGCCCGCAGCGCCCGCGCCGCCTCCGCGAGCGTGGCCCCGGTCGTGATCACGTCGTCGACCAGCACGACCCGGGCCCCGCCCACCGGCCGCGCACCGCCCCGGCAGACCGCCAGCGCCCCGGCGAGGTTCTCCCGCCGCTCCCGCGCCCCCAGACCCGCCTGGTCGGCCACCGGCCGCACCTGGCGCAATACGGACGCCACGCGCGCAGGGACACCGGCCCGCCGCAGCCGGGCCGCGGCCGCCAGCGCGATCCTGCGCACCGGATCGTGCCCGCGCGCCCGCACCTGCCGGCGCGCCGAGGGCACGGGCACCAGCACCACCGCCGCGGAGCCCACCCCCGCCGCGGCCCCGGGCGCCGCCGCCCCGCCGCCGGCCGTGCCCGCGAGGACCGCCGCCGCCAGCGCCGCCCCGAGCGGCCGCGCCAAGGCCAGCGCCCCGCGTTCCTTGTGCGCCAGCACGACCGCCCGTACGACACCCTCGTACGGCCCGGCCCCGTACACCGGGGGCAGCCCCCGCGGCCGCCAGGAGGGCCGCACCGGGCCCGCGGCGGCCCCGTCCAGCGCCCGCCCGCAGTCGGCGCACAGCACTGCCCGCGGCGCCCCGCAGCCGGCGCAGACCCCCGGCAGCACCAGCCCGGCGAGCTCCTGCCACCACCCCAGCATCCCCTTACTGTGCCGGGCCGCCCGCGAGCCCGCCACCGCCTGTGGAAAAGGGGAAAGCCCCGGCTCGACCGAGGCCGGCCGGGGCTTTGCCCGTCAGCCGCTGCCGGCTGCCGCCACCCGCGTGCGACCGGTCAGCCCGGGTACACCGGGGCCCGGCCACCCGCCACCGTGCGCCACTGCGCACCCGGCGGCAGCCACACGATGCCGTCCTCCTCCGAGGCGGCCACGACCGGCTTGCGCTCGTCCTCCGTCGCCGCGACCGCGACCAGCCCGGCCGCCCCGGGCAGGCTCGCCGCGACCATCGATCCGTCCGCCAGCATGTACCGGGCCTGCACGACGCCGCCGCTCTCCCGGCCCACCACCAGCAGCCTGCCCCGCGGCGCCCAGCTCAGCGCCGTCACGTCCGCCATCTGCGGGGCGGCCGGGCGCAGCTCGCGCACCGACACCGCCCCCGGCTGGTCGGCCCGGCCGCCCCCGGGCCGCTCGATCCGCCCGATGTACAGGTGCTTGCCGTTGTGCTTCTGCACCAGCAGCGCGATCCGCACCCCGTCCGGGGACGCCTTCAGCGCGGTGATCCGCCCGCCGCCCAGCCCGGCCACGTCGATCTTCTGCGCGGCGGTGGTGCCCGCGGGCACCCGGTACAGCGCCGCGTTCTGCGGGTCCTGGTCGGCGACCCACAGGTCGCCCGCCGCGTCCCAGCTCGGCGCGGACAGCCCGTTCGGCTTGGCGCCCTTGCCGGTCAGCACCGGCTGCGGCATCGGACCGGCCGTGGTCAGGCTCACCAGGGACAGCCCGTGCCCGTCCTCCGAGACGACCGCCGCACGCTTCTCGTCATAGCTCACGGCTGCCGAACCGACCTTGAAGGCGGGGGCGCCGGGCGGGTTCAGCGGCCCCGGCACCGGCTCCGGCCGGTACTGCTGGTCCTCGCTGTTCACGTCGAGCTTCATCCGCACGAGCCGGTGGTCGGCGTCGACGTAGTACTGGTGGTCGGGGCTCGGCACCCGGTGCGCGATGCCCGCCGCGCCCGCCTCGGTGACCGAGCACAGGGAGGAGCGGTCCGAGCGCAGCAGCTCGACCCGGTCCAGCCGGGACGCCGTCAGATCCTTGACGGTGAACAGCAGCTGAGTGGCCATCTTCTGGCACTGCGGCTGCGCGACGTCGTCGGCCTTGCCGTTGAGCGGCACCCGCAGCGTGTTCTGCCCGTCGTACGCGAGGGACTTGGTGCCCTCCCGCAGCTCCGTACCGGCCGGGAAGCCCGAAGTGACCACCGGACCCAGCCACTTGGACGGACCGGCCAGCAGCGACTGCACCGTCTGCGTCGTGGGGTCCATCCGCGAGTCGGGGTCGTTGCGCTGGCGCACGTACACCGGGTCGGCCACGAGCGTGCCGCCCGCGAAGTAGTACTTGTTGACCGGCATGTAGATGCGCTGGAAGTCGGACTCGCTGAGCACCAGGCTCTTCGGCGGCGTCGCGATCCGCCACTGCTTGTTCTCCTGCACCAGCTGCAGGAACTCCTCGTAGCGGCCGCCCGTCGTGTCCGGCTGGTACGCGCTGCGCTCGTCCACCGTCGCGAGCATCTTGCCGGTCATCTTGAAGCGGGGCCCGGCCGGGTCCTTCTCACCCTGGACGGAGAACCGGTCGATGCCCCCGGAGAGCACGGTGACGGCCGCGCCGGGCTTCCAGTTCTTCGCCGCCTCCTCGGTGAGGTACTTGCGGGCGGTCTGGAGCTGCGGATCGTCGCTGGTCATGGCCTCCAGGAAGCCGTCGACGATGTCGGTCGGGCCCGCCTTGTCGGCCGGCGGCACGCCGAACACCCGCACCTGCGAGTCGACGCCCTGCGAGGCCCGCACCTCCCGGATCTCGCCGCTGTCGGGCATCGAGGCGCAGCCGGCGAGCAGCAGCGCGCCCGCGCTGGCTGCGGCGCAGCCCGCGGCCGCCCGGGCCCGCGTCCGGGCGCCCGCCCGTGCCGCCGCCCCGCGGCCGTCCCTGGCTGCGCGTACGGGCTCAGCGTCCACCTGCTCCATCCTCCTGTGCTGCCTGGTCGGCCGGCCGGGCCACGACACGGGCCCCGTTGCCCGGCAGGGCGGTCGGGTCGGCGGGCACCGGCACCGCCCCGGCGACCGCGGACCGCGGCGGTATCGCCGCGATGTCGGGCCGCGCCGGGGCCTGGGTCCGGTTGCTTCCGGAGCCCTCGGACCCGGAGCCGGCCGGGCCCGTGCCGGGGCCGGCCGCGTCGGCCGCGGCCTTGGCCCGGTTGGCCCGCGAGTCCTCGGGCTCGAGCGGGATCGGGGAGCCCCGCAGCGGCTCGTCGGCGGTCCGCGGCAGGGTCAGCCGGAACTGCGAGCCGCCGCCCGGCTCGCCCCAGGCCTGGAGCCAGCCGCCGTGCAGCCGGGCGTCCTCGACGGCGATGGACAGGCCGAGGCCGGTGCCGCCGGTGGTGCGGGCCCGCGCCGGGTCGGCCCGCCAGAAGCGGTTGAAGACCCGGGTGGCCTCGCCGGGCTTGAGACCGACGCCGTAGTCGCGTACGGCGATGGCGACGGCCCCGCCCGCGGACGCGAGCCGGACCACCACGTCACGGCCCTCGCCGTGCTCCACGGCGTTGACGACGAGGTTGCGCAGCACCCGCTCGACGCGCCGGGCGTCGGCCTCGGCGATCACCGGCTGGGTGTCGCCGAGGACCCGGATCCGGGTGCCCTTGTGCTCGGCGAGCGGGTGGGCGCCCTCGACGACCCGGCGGACCACGTCGCGCAGGTCGATGGGCTCGGCCTCCAGGGCCGCGGCGCCCGCGTCGAACCGGCTGATCTCCAGCAGGTCCGCCAGCAGCGACTCGAAGCGGTCCAGCTGTCCGGCGAGCAGCTCGGCGGAGCGGGCGGTCACCGGGTCGAAGTCGACCCGGGCGTCGTGGATGACGTCGGCGGCCATGCGGACGGTCGTCAGCGGCGTGCGCAGCTCGTGCGAGACGTCGGAGACGAACCGGCGCTGCATCCGCGACAGGTCCTCCAGCTGCTGGATCTTGACCTGGAGGTTCTGCGCCATCTTGTTGAACGCCTCGCCCAGACGCGCGATGTCGTCCTCGCCGGTGACCTTCATCCGCTCCTGGAGCCGCCCGGCGGACAGCCGCTCGGCGATGCCCGCGGCCATCCGCACCGGGGTCACGATCTGCCGTACGACCAGCCAGGCGATGGCGCTGAGCAGCACCACGACGAACAGCCCGGCGGTGGCGATCGTCGACTTGACCAGGTTGAGGGACTCCTCCTCCTGCGTCAGCGGGAAGAGGTAGTACAGGTCGTACGGGTCGCCGTTGATGTCGGTGAGCCGCTTGCCTACGACCAGCGCGGGCTCGGGCGACTTGCCGCCCGCCCCGTCCGTGTACTTGATCTGCGAGAACGTCTTGAACGTGCCGGTGGCGTGGTTGACGGCCTTGCGCAGCTGCGGCGGGATGCTCGCGGTCGGGTCGACGTTGCCGGAGGCGCGGGCCCCCTTGACGCCCGATGCGCCGGCCCCGCCCGGCTGCGTGCCGGTACCCGGGGCCGCACCGTTCGTCGCGGCGCCGGTGCCCGAGCCGTTGCCCGTGCCGACGCCGAGGGCGACCACCTCGAACGCGGTCTGGCCGCCACTGGCGAGCTGCTTGACCAGCGAGTTCATCCAGGTGCTGGCGTCCCGGCCCACCTTGTTGTCGGTGACGTCGGGCCCGTCCACGGTCGCCGGCGTGTTGGCCTTCTCCTGCGCGACCGCGAAACCGCCCGCGGCCTGGCTCTGCGCGGCCTCCTCCTTCGCGTCGAGGAGGCCCTTGCTGACCTGCGCGATCACGACGAAGCCGAGCGCCAGCACCACGGCCAGCGACATCAGCATCGTCGCGGCGACGACCCTCAGCTGGATGTTGCGCCGCCACAGCCGGACAGCCGGCAGCAGCGGCCGGCGCACCAGTCGTACGAACAACCGCAGCACAGGCCCGCCGGGCGCCCCGTCCTGGAGCAGCCGGCCGGCCCGCAGGGCCCCCCAGCGGGAGCCGCCCTGCGGCCTGCCGGGCTTCACGTCAGCTCGGTCCTGCCTTGTAGCCGACACCACGCACCGTCACGACGATCTCGGGGCGCTCCGGGTCCTTCTCGACCTTGGAGCGCAGTCGCTGCACATGCACGTTGACCAGGCGGGTGTCGGCAGCGTGCCGGTAGCCCCACACCTGCTCCAGCAGCACCTCGCGGGTGAAGACCTGCCAGGGCTTGCGCGCGAGCGCGACCAGCAGGTCGAACTCCAGCGGGGTCAGCGCGATGGAGGTGCCGTCCCGCTTGACCGAGTGCCCCGCCACGTCGATGACCAGGTCACCGATGGCGAGCTGCTCGGGGGCGGGCTCCTCCGACCGGCGCAGGCGGGCCCGGATACGGGCCACCAGCTCCTTCGGTTTGAACGGCTTGACGATGTAGTCGTCGGCCCCGGACTCCAGGCCCACGACGACGTCCACCGTGTCGCTCTTCGCGGTGAGCATGACGATCGGCACCCCGGACTCGGCCCGGATCAGCCGGCACACCTCTATGCCGTCCCTGCCGGGCAGCATGAGGTCCAGCAGCACCAGGTCCGGTTTCGCCTCCCGGAAGGCAGCCAGTGCCTTGTCACCGTCCGCTACGAACGACGGCTCGAAACCTTCTCCACGCAGCACGATGCCGAGCATCTCGGCCAGTGCGGTGTCGTCGTCGACGACAAGGACGCGTCCCTTCATGCTTGACATCATCCCATTAGCCAATCGTTACCAGGCGGTGAGCTCCCCCACAGCCAAAAAGGCTGGAAATCGACCCTCGAAGCTGCATGGGGAGGACACCGGCCAGTCTGCCCCGGAACGGGGCGACAATTGACGGTGGACCGGCGCAGATCGGGGGGACGGCTGGTCCGCACACCGTTCCCACGTGGCACGATGGCAGCCGACCAGCGCCCCCGCCCCACCAGGTGCACGTGAAGGAGCGACGATGAACGACTCTCCGGGCCGGGCTGTGCCCGGACCCTCCCCGTCCGACGGCGAGCGGCCTGGCGCACCCGACGGTCAGCAGCAGGGCGGCAGCCCGCAGCAGGACGACACCGCCCGGCCCCCCGCCGGCGGCCAGAAGTGGTCCGCCGAGCAGCCGCCGCCCGGCGAGTGGCAGAGCCCCGGCGCACCCCAGCCGCCCCGGCCCGCTCCCTCCCCGCAGCAGCCCGCCCCGCGCAGCTGGGCCTCGTCCGCAGGCCCCGCCGCCGGCGGGCAGGCCCCGTACGGCAGCGGGCAGGCCCCGTACGGCGGCCGGTACGGCCACCCCGGCGGTGCCCCCGGCTACTGGGGCAAGCCCCCGGCCGCCAAGCCCGGCACCATCCCGCTGCGCCCCCTCGACATGGGCGAGATCCTCGACGGAGCCGTCGCCACCATGCGCGGCCAGTGGCGCTCGGTCCTGTCGGTCTCCCTCGTCGTGGCGACGATCGTGCAGATCGTCGACCTCGCCCTGAAGAAGTACGCACTGGCCGACCTGCCCGCCCCGGACCCCGAGGCCGGGCCGCGCGCGCTCCTCGACGCCATGGGCGCCAGCCTGCTCTCCAGCAGCGCCACCCTGTTCGTCCAGTTCATCGGCGCCATCCTGGCCACCGCCCTGCTCACGATGATCTTCAGCCGGGCCGTGCTCGGCCGCAGCTCCACCGTGGCCGAGGCCTGGCGCGACGCCCGCCCCCGGCTGCCGCACCTGGTCGGGCTGACCCTGCTGCTCGGCCTCGGCGGGGCCGTCCTGGTCGCCGTACTGCTCCTGCCCGCCGTCCTCACCCGCAGCATCGGCCTCGGCCTGCTCGGCGCCCTGGCCGCCCTCCCGCTGCTGCTCTGGCTGGCGATCAAGTTCAGCCTGGCCTCGCCCGCGCTGATGCTGGAGAAGAGCAGCATCCCCACGGCCCTGCGGCGCTCCTCCAAGCTCGTCCACGGCTCCTGGTGGCGCATCTTCGGCATCACCGCCCTCACCGCGCTGATCACCGGCTTCGTCTCCGCCGTGATCATCTACCCGATGGCCTTCGTGGGCGCCGCCCTCTCCGGCAGCGGGTTCAGCGGCTTCGAGGACGGCACCCTCCTCGACGACTGGACCTTCCTCGTCGTCCTCGGCATCGCCTCGGTCATCGCGCAGACCATCACCCTGCCCATGCAGTCCGGCGTCACCGTCCTGCTCTACGTCGACCAGCGCATCCGCCGCGAGGCCCTCGACCTGGAGCTCGCCCGGGCCGCCGGCCTGGAGGACTACGGCACGGACCCCGCTGCCCCGCCCACCGGAGGCTGACCCGGCGATGACGGGGAGGGGGGACCTCATCACACTCAGCGCGGCGCTCCCGCAGGCAGAGCCGACACCGCCGGTGACGACACCGCGCGAGCCCGCCCGCGAGGCGGCCGAACGCGAGCTGTCCAGGCAGCTGTACCACCAGGACGATCCCGGGCTGCTCCAGCGCGCCCTGGACCGCTTCTGGGACTGGATCGGCGACCTCTTCGACCGGGCCGGGAGCACCACCCCGGGCGGCACCCTCGGCCTGGTCGCCGTCGCCGTCCTGGCCGCCCTCGCCCTCGCCGCCCTGTGGTGGCGGCTCGGCACCCCCCGCCGGACCGCCACCGACCGGGCCGCCCTCTTCGCCGACGGCCCGGCGAGCGCCGACGACCACCGCGCCGCCGCCGACGCCCACGCCGCCGCGGGCCGCTGGAACGACGCCGTCCAGGAGCGCATGCGCGCCATCGTCCGCTCCCTCGAGGAACGCACCCTCCTCGACCCCCGCCCCGGCCGCACCGCCGACGAGGCCGCCGCCGAGGCCGCCCGGGCCCTCCCCGGCCACGCCGCCGACCTGCACGCCGCCGCCCGCACCTTCGACGACGTCACCTACGGCGGCCGCACCGCCGACGCCGACACCCACGCCCGCCTGCGCGCCCTCGACCTCACCCTGACCCGTACGAAGCCGCTCCTGACGGGACCCCCGGCATGACCGCCCCCACCCCGACCCCGGCGGCGGCCCCGGCCCCCACCTCCGCCGCAGGCACCCCGGACACCCCCGGCACACCCGCACCCCGGCCCACCGCCACCGGCGCCACCCCCGCGGCCGTGTGGCGCCGCGCCCGCGGCTACCTCGTCGCCCTGGCCGTCCTCCTCACCGCCGCGATCACGCTCGCCGCCCTCTCCTCCGGCACCCACCACGGCCGCCTCGACCCCCGCTCCCCCGCCCCCGAGGGCAGCCGCGCCGTCGCCGAACTCCTGCGCGCCCGCGGCGTCACCACCCGCGTCGTCACCACCGCCGACGAGGCCGCCGAAGCCGCAGGCCCCGGCACCACCCTCCTGGTCACCGACCCCGACCTGCTCGGCGACGGCCAGCGCCGCAGCATCCGCTCCGCCATCGACCTCTCCGGCGGCCGCACCGTCCTCCTCTCCCCCGGCGCACCCGCCCTCGCCGACCTGGCCCCCGCCGTCCACACCGCCGGAAAGGCCCACGAGCACACCCTCGCCCCCGGCTGCGCCCTGACCGCCGCGACCGCAGCCGGACCGGCCGACACCGGCGACGGCCGCCGCTACAGCACCACCGCGCCCGCGGCCGCCGCCTGCTACCCCAGCGGCGGCCACCCCACCGTGCTCGTCCTCCCCGCCGGCACCGCCGGCGGGGACACCGTCGTCCTCGGCTCGGAGCGCATCCTGCTCAACGAGGACCTCGCCCGCGAGGGCAACGCCTCCCTCGCCCTCCAGCTCCTCGGCACCCGCCCCGACCTGGTCTGGTACCTGCCCTCCCTCGCCGAGCTCCAGGACGGCGACACCGAGGAGAAGTCCTTCCTCGAACTGATCCCGGCCGGCTGGCACTGGGCCCTGCTCCAGCTCTTCATCGCCGCCGCCCTCGCCGCCCTCTGGCGCGCCCGCCGCCTCGGCCCCCTCGTCACCGAGCGGCTGCCCGTCGCCGTCCGCGCCTCCGAGGCCACCGAGGGCCGCGCCCGCCTCTACCGCAAGACCGCCGCCCGCGACCGCGCCGCCACCGTGCTGCGCGCCGCCACCCGCGAAGGCCTCGCCGCGCTCGTCGGCGTACCCGCCGCCCACACCCACGATCCCGCGGCCCTCGTCCCCGCCGTCGCCGCCCGCCTCGCGGACCCCGGCGGCCGGGACCTGACCGCCCTCCTCTTCGGCACCGCCCCCGCCGACGACGCGGCCCTCGTCGCGCTCGCCGACCACCTCGACGCCCTCGAAAGAGAGGTCCGCACCTCATGACGGCCACCACGGACAGCGCCCGCTCCTCCCTGGAAGCGATCCGCACCGAGATCGGGAAGGCCGTCGTCGGCCAGGACTCGGCCGTCACCGGTCTCGTCGTGGCCCTGCTGTGCCGCGGCCACGTCCTCCTCGAAGGCGTCCCCGGCGTCGCCAAGACCCTCCTGGTACGGTCCCTGGCCGCCTCCCTCGACCTCGACACCAAGCGCGTCCAGTTCACCCCGGACCTCATGCCGAGCGACGTCACCGGCTCGCTCGTCTACGACGCCCGCACCGCCGCGTTCTCGTTCCAGAACGGCCCGGTCTTCACCAACCTCCTCCTCGCCGACGAGATCAACCGCACGCCGCCCAAGACCCAGTCCGCCCTCCTGGAGGCCATGGAGGAGCGCCAGGTCACCGTCGACGGCACCCCGCGCCGCCTGCCCGAGCCCTTCCTGGTCGCGGCCACCATGAACCCGGTCGAGTACGAGGGCACGTACCCCCTCCCGGAAGCCCAGCTGGACCGCTTCCTCCTCAAACTGAACGTCCCCCTCCCCTCCCGCGAGGACGAGATCGGCGTCCTGACCCGGCACGCCGCCGGCTTCGACCCGCGCGACCTGCACGCCGCCGGCATCCGCCCGGTCGCCGGAGCGGCCCAGCTCGAGGCCGCCCGCGACGCGGTCGCCACCGTCACCGTCTCCCCCGAGATCGCCGGGTACGTCGTCGACATCTGCCGCGCCACCCGCGAGTCGCCCTCCCTCACCCTCGGCGTCTCCCCGCGCGGCGCGACCGCCCTGCTGGCCACCTCCCGCGCCTGGGCCTGGCTGACCGGCCGCGACTACGTCACCCCCGACGACGTCAAGGCCCTCGCCCTGCCGACGCTGCGCCACCGCATCCAGCTGCGCCCGGAGGCCGAGATGGAGGGCGTCACCGCCGACGCCGTCCTCACCGCGATCCTGTCCCACGTCTCCGTTCCCCGCTGATGGCCGCCCTCACCGGACGCGCCGCCCTGCTGGCGGCCCTCGGCAGCATCCCCGTCGGCGTCCTCGAACCGAGCTGGACGGGCATCCTCGCGGTCAACGCCCCCCTGGCCGTGGCCTGCGCGGTCGACTACGCCCTCGCGGCCCCGGTGCGCCGCCTGGCCCTCGCCCGCTCCGGCGACACCTCCGTGCGCCTCGGCGACCCGGCAGAGGTCCACCTCACCGTCACCAACCCCGGCTCCCGCACGCTGCGCGCCCGCATCCGCGACGCCTGGCCCCCCAGCAGCTGGCTCCCGGGCACCGAACAGCAGGCGTCCCGGCACACCGTGCGCATCCCGCCCGGCGAACGCCGCCGCCTGACCACCCGCCTGCTGCCGACCCGCCGCGGCGACCGGCAGGCGGACCGCGTCACGATCCGCTCGTACGGCCCGCTCGGCCTCCTCGCCCGCCAGGGCACCCACAGCGTCCCCTGGACGGTCCGGGTCCTTCCGCCCTTCACCAGCCGCAAGCACCTGCCCTCCCGCCTGGCTCGCCTGCGCGAGATGGACGGCCGTACGAGCCTGCTGACCCGCGGCGAGGGCACCGAGTTCGACAGCCTGCGCGACTACGTCCCCGGCGACGACACCCGTTCCATCGACTGGCGGGCCACCGCCCGACAGGACAAGGTCGCCGTCCGCACCTGGCGCCCGGAACGCGACCGGCACATCCTGATCTGCCTGGACACCGGCCGCACCTCCGCCGGCCGCGTCGGCGACGCCCCGCGCCTGGACTCCGCCATGGACGCGGCCCTGCTCCTCGCGGCCCTGGCCTCCCGGGCCGGGGACCGCGTGGACCTGCTGGCCCACGACCGCCGCCCGCGCGCCCAGGTCCAGGGCCGCTCGGCCGGCGACATCCTGCCGGCCTTCGTGGGCGCCATGGCCACCCTGGAACCGGAACTCGTCGAAACCGACGCCCGCACCCTCGTCTCGACCGTCCTCCGCAACGCCCCGCGCCGCTCCCTGGTGGTCCTTCTGACGAGCCTGGACGCCGCCCCGGTGGAAGAGGGCCTGCTGCCGCTCCTCCCCCGCCTCACGCAGCGCCACACGGTTCTGCTGGCCTCGGTCGCCGACCCGCGCATCGCGGAGATGGCCCGGTCCCGCGGCACCCTGGACGCGGTCTACGAGGCCGCGGCGGCCGCCCAGACCCAGGCCCAGCGCCGCCGCACCGCCGACCAGCTGGCCCGCCACGGCGTCCATGTCGTGGACGCCACCCCGGACACCCTGGCCCCCACCCTGGCCGACGCCTACCTGTCCCTGAAGGCCGCCGGCCGCCTCTGACGGCTGGCGGCCGGCATCAGCGGTTGAGGTCGAAGACGACCACACCGCGGTCTTCGTATGCCTTGGGCTCGAAGGTGGCAACGAGTGAGTCCGCACCCCATTCCGGCAGGTTCCATGCCGCATGGATCGCGGCGGCGACGCCTGCCGACACCCCCTCCTGCCCGAGCCTCGCCACGGTGAGCGCGGCGGGATAGTCGAAGTCGACGGTGTGGAGGACGTCGAGCTGGCCGACGTGCTCGGTGAGCCCCGGCATCTCCTTCTCCGCCTCCAAGAGGGACAGGACAGGCACCCATAAACGGGACGCCGGCTCAAAGCGTGCCCGGTGGATCAGTACCGACACCTGGCGATTGCCGGCCAGGGCAAGCAGCGCCCCGGTGTCCAGGACGAGATGGTGGTCGATCACGCGGCATCGGCCCGCAGCTGTGCAAACGCCTCCCGCAGCTTGCGCCCCATGGCTGCGCTCTCCTCGTCGGTCACCTCGACCCCGAAATGCTTCGCGAGGTAGGCACGCGTCTGCTCCGCCCGTTCCCGCCTCTCCTCGTCGGTCAGCATGCTTTCGGCGAACTCCTGAACCAGGGCTCGAATGGACGTGCCGCGGGACTCGGCGATGACCGCAAGGCGATCGCGCACCTCAGCCGGCACTCGGATCATGGCATCGGACACGGCGCGAGTCTACAGCGGCGTCTACACACACGACCCGTGAACGCAGAAAAGCCCCGCACCGAACCCCCGAGGGGTTGGTGCGGGGCTTCCCGCAATGATTGTTCGGCGGCGTCCTACTCTCCCACAGGGTCCCCCCTGCAGTACCATCGGCGCTGAAAGGCTTAG
>NZ_JBWKDK010000084.1:12256-19095 GCF_056436005.1 Streptomyces sp. NPDC043854 | reverse complement strand
GAAAGAGTGAAGAGGGTGGGGGGGGAGCTCGCCCCCTCTGGGGAGGGTCCCCCTTCTTTTCCCTTTTTTTTTTTTTCGAACCACACGGTCGTGCCCCCCGGCCCCACCCCCCCCCCCCCCCCCACCGGCCGTTCCAGCGGAACCTAGCAGCCGAGCAGGCGGCTGCCGAGGTAGGCCTGGATCTGGTCCAGGGAGACGCGCTCCTGCTTCATGGTGTCGCGCTCGCGCACGGTCACCGCGTTGTCGTCCAGGGTGTCGAAGTCGACGGTCACGCAGAACGGCGTGCCGATCTCGTCCTGGCGGCGGTAGCGGCGGCCGATGGCGCCCGCGTCGTCGAACTCGATGTTCCAGTGCTTGCGCAGGTCGGCGGCGAGGCCCTTGGCCTTCGGCGACAGCTGCGCGTTGCGGGACAGCGGCAGGACCGCGACCTTGATCGGGGCCAGGCGCGGGTCGAGGCGCATCACGGTGCGCTTCTCCATGACGCCCTTGGCGTTCGGGGCCTCGTCCTCGTTGTACGCGTCGAGCATGAAGGCGAGCATGGCGCGGTTGACGCCGGCCGCCGGCTCGATGACGTACGGGGTGTAGCGCTCACCGGCCTCCTGGTCGAAGAAGGTGAGGTCCTGACCGGAGGCCGCGGAGTGGGCCTTGAGGTCGTAGTCGGTGCGGTTGGCGACGCCCTCCAGCTCGGAGAACTCGCTGCCGCCGAAGTTGAAGCGGTACTCGATGTCGGCGGTGCGCTTCGAGTAGTGGGAGAGCTTCTCCTTCGGGTGCTCGTACCAGCGGATGTTCTCCTCACGGATGCCCAGGTCGCGGTACCAGTTCCACCGCTCCTGCATCCAGTACTCCTGCCACTGCTCGTCCTCGCCCGGCTTGACGAAGAACTCCATCTCCATCTGCTCGAACTCGCGGGTGCGGAAGATGAAGTTGCCGGGCGTGATCTCGTTGCGGAAGGACTTGCCCATCTGCGCGATGCCGAACGGCGGCTTCTTGCGCGAGGAGGTCTGGACGACGGCGAAGTTGGTGAAGATGCCCTGGGCGGTCTCGGGGCGCAGGTACGCCTTGGAGCCGGTGTCCTGGGTGGGGCCGAGGTGGGTCTCCAGCATGCCGGAGAACTGCTTCGGCTCGGTGAACTGGCCCTTCACACCGCAGTTGGGGCAGTTGACGTCGGCCAGGCCGTTCTCGGGGAGGCGGCCGTGCTTGGCCTCGTACGCCTCTTCCAGGTGGTCGGCACGGTGACGCTTGTGGCAGGAGGTGCACTCGGTCAGCGGGTCCGAGAAGGTGGCGACGTGGCCCGAGGCCACCCAGACCTCGGGGGCCAGGATCACGGAGGAGTCGATGCCGACAACGTCCTCACGGCCGGTGACCATCGCCTTCCACCACTGGCGCTTGATGTTCTCCTTGAGCTCAACACCAAGCGGACCGTAGTCCCAGGCAGCCCTGGAGCCACCGTAGATCTCACTGCACGGGTAAACGAAGCCACGGCGCTTGCTCAGGCTGACGATGGTTTCGATCTTGTCGGCGGCCACGGTGCTCTCTTCATGACGAGGACGAACGCGAATGCCTCAGGGTAGCGGCGCCCGCACCCCCCCTTTCAAATCGGATCCCCTTTCCGCGGTCCGCCCGCCGCCCGCGACCAGGGTTTTTGACAACGGTTTCCATCCTTGATGAAAATGGATGTCATGAACATACGACGCCTCATACCCACCGCGGCCCTCGCCGGAGCCGCCGCCCTCGCCGCCACGGCCCTCACCGCCTGCTCCGGAGCGGCCTCCGCGGGCGGCGGCAAGGACGGCAAGCTCGCCGTGACGGCGTCGTTCTACCCGATGCAGTTCCTCGCCGAGCAGATCGGCAAGGATCACGTGGCCGTCACCTCCCTGACCAAGCCGGGCGTCGAGCCGCACGACCTGGAGATCACCCCGAAGCAGACCGGCCAGCTCGGCGAGTCGGACGTGGTCGTCTACCTCAAGGGCCTCCAGCCCGCCGTCGACAAGGCCGTCGCCCAGTCCGGCGTGAAGAACGCCGTCGACGCCGCCTCCCTCACCGAACTGGAGGCCCACGAACCCGCCGGCCACGACCAGGGCCACCAGGGCGAGGGCGAGGGCGTGCCCGGCCACACCGACGAGCACGGCCACGACCACGGCAAGAGCGAGGCCGGCAGCGACCCGCACGTCTGGCTCGACCCGGCGAAGTACGCCGAGGTCGCCAAGGGCGTCGGCGCAGCCCTGGAGAAGGCCGACCCCGACCACGCGGCGGACTACCGGAAGAACACCGACGAGCTGGTCGGCAAACTCACCGCGCTCGACACGGAGTTCAAGGACGGCCTGAAGAACACCGCGTCCAAGACCTTCATCACCACCCACGCCGCCTTCGGCCACCTCGCCGAGCGCTACGGCCTCGACCAGGAGGGCATCTCCGGCCTCGACCCCGAGTCCGAGCCGAGCCCCGCCCGGATGAAGGAACTCCAGGAGCTCGCGAAGAAGGAGAATGTCTCCACCGTGTTCTTCGAGACCCTGGCCAGCAACAAGACGGCCAAGAGCCTCGCCGCCGACACGGGCCTGAAGACCGACGTCCTCGACCCGCTCGAGGGAATCACCGATCAGTCCCAGGGCGCTGACTACTTCGAGGTCATGCGGTCCAACCTCAAGAACCTGCAGAAGGCGCTCGGGAACAAGTGATGGCAGTAACGGAGGCGCGTGCCATGGAGTCCCAGCCCGTCGAGGCGGCGGGCGAGCCCGTCATATCCCTGAGCGGGGCCGTCGCCTCGCTCGGCTCGCGCCCCGTGCTGCGCGGGGTCGACCTCACCGTCCGGCGCGGCGAGGTCGTCGCCCTGCTCGGCGCCAACGGCTCCGGCAAGTCCACGGCCGTGCGCGCCGTCGTCGGCCAGGTGCCCCTGTCGGGGGGTGAGCTGTCGCTGTTCGGCACGGAGTTCAAGCGCTTCCGGGACTGGTCGCGCATCGGCTACGTCCCGCAGCGCACGACGGCCGCCAGCGGCGTCCCGGCCACCGTCCGCGAGGTCGTTTCCGCCGGCCGCCTGGCCCGCTCCCGCTTCGGCATCCTGCGCAAGGCCGACAAGGCCGCCGTCGAGCGGGCCCTGGCCCTGGTCGACATGGACGCCCACGCGCACGCCTCCGTGAACGCGCTCTCCGGCGGCCAGCACCAGCGCGTGCTCATCGCCCGGGCGCTCGCCGTCGAACCCGAACTGCTGATCATGGACGAGCCGATGGCCGGCGTGGACCTCGCCAACCAGGAGGTCCTGGCAGGTGCCCTGCGCGAGCAGGTCGCGGCCGGCTCGACCGTCCTGCTCGTCCTGCACGAGCTGGGCCCGCTGGAGCCGCTGATCGACCGCGCTGTCGTCCTACGCGACGGCTGCGTCGTCCACGACGGGCCGCCCCCCGAGGCCGTGGGCCAGCACGCCCTGCCCGGCCACGACCACGTACACCCCCACGCGGCGCACGACGCCGAGCCCCTGCGGACGGGACTGCTGAGCTGATGGACCTCCTCACCCACGCCTTCATGCAGCGGGCACTGCTCGCGGCCGCCCTGGTCGGCCTCACCGCCCCCGCCATCGGCACCTACCTGGTGCAGCGGCGGCAAGCGGTCATGGGCGACGGCCTCGGCCACGTCGCCATGACCGGTGTCGCGCTCGGCTTCCTCTTCCGGTCCAGCCCGGTGTGGATGGCCACGCTGGTCGCCGTCCTCGGTGCGATCGGCATGGAGCTGATCCGCTCCCGCGGCAAGACCAGCGGCGACGTGGCCCTGGCCATGCTCTTCTACGGCGGTCTGGCCGGCGGCGTCCTGATCATCAACATGGCGCCGGGCGGTTCGACGACCAACCTGGTCAGCGCCATGTTCGGCTCGATCACCACCGTCGCGCCGGAGGACGTCGTCGCCATGGTGATCCTCGCCGCGTTCGTCATCGCCGTCACCATCGGTCTGCGCAGGCAGCTGTTCGCCGTCTGCCAGGACGAGGAGTTCGCCCGCGTCACCGGGCTGCCGGTGCGGGCGCTGAACCTGCTGCTCGCGATCACCGCTGCGATCACCGTGACCGTCGCGATGCGCATCGTGGGGCTGCTGCTGGTCAGCGCCATGATGGTGATCCCGGTCGCGGCGGCCCAGCGGATCACCCGCGGATTCGCGACGACGCTGGGCGCGGCCATCGCCATCAGCCTGGGCGTGTCACTGACCGGCACGGCCGCGACGTACTACATCGACGCGCCCTCCGGCGCGACCATCGTGCTGCTCGCCATCGGCGTCTTCATGGCGATGACCGCGCTGTCCGCGCCGCTGGCCCGGCGCCGGGCGAACGCCGCCCGCGCCGCCGAAGCGGTCTGCACCCGTGACGATGTGAAGGTCTAGGACGGCCGGGGAGCCACCGCCGCCTGGCACAATGGGCGCGAGGCCGATACGAGGAGGAACCGGTGGCGACTGCGCCTGGCGAGACGAATACCGCGCCAGTACGAGGACGATCCACCCGGCAGCGGGCAGCCGTCGCTGCGGCACTGGACGAGGTGGACGAGTTCCGCAGCGCCCAGGAGCTGCACGACATGCTCAAGCACCGCGGCGACTCCGTGGGCCTGACCACGGTCTACCGGACCCTCCAGTCCCTCGCCGACGCCGGCGAGGTCGACGTGCTGCGCACCAGCGACGGCGAGTCCGTCTACCGGCGCTGCTCCACCGGCGACCACCACCATCACCTGGTCTGCCGGGGCTGCGGCAAGGCCGTCGAGGTCGAGGGCCCGGCCGTGGAGAAGTGGGCGGAGTCCATCGCGGCCGAGCACGGCTTCGTGAACGTCGCCCACACGGTGGAGATTTTCGGCACCTGCGCCGACTGCGCGGCCGCTGCCGCCTCCTGAGCGCCCCGGACCGGTCCCGGGGGCCCGGTAACCCGGCCGGCGGTCTGCAAGGGCTACAGACGGCTCAGACGGGCGCCCAGGAGCGCCCGTCTGCCCTGTTTCGCGCCTGTGCAAGGCAGCGGAGCCTACAGCCGCGGCAGGTTCCGGCGATCGTCCGCCGTACGAAGTCCGGCTCGGCCGGGGTGAGCGCGCCGCGCTTGGGCAGCCAGGCCAGGTCGCCGTTCTGCCGGCGGACCCGCAGCACCTCGCGCACGTCACTGCGGGCCGCCCCGTAGTACACCTCGGCGGCCTGCCCGACCGCCGCCCGGTCAGCCTGCGGAGGTGGGTTCCACCTGGTTCGGGAGGGCGCCGCCGAAGCGGCGGTCGCGCTGGGCGTACTCCAGGCAGGCCTGCCACAGGTGGCGGCGGTCGAAGTCCGGCCACAGCACGTCCTGGAAGACCATCTCGGCGTACGCGCTCTGCCAGATCAGGTAGTTGGAGGTGCGCTGCTCGCCACTGGGGCGCAGGAACAGGTCCACGTCCGGCATGTCCGGGTAGTACAGGTACTTCGCGAGGGTCTTCTCGTTGACCTTCGACGGGTCCAGCCGGCCGGCCTTCACGTCCTCGGCGAGGGCCTGGGCGGCGTCGGCGATCTCGGCGCGGCCGCCGTAGTTCATGCAGAAGTACAGCGTCAGCTTGTCGTTGCCCTTGGTCTGCTCCTGCGCGACCTGGAGCTCCTTGGCCACCGACTTCCACAGCTTGGGCATGCGGCCCACCCAGCGCACCCGGATGCCGAGCTCGTCGAGCTGGTCGCGGGTCTTGCGGATGAAGTCGCGGTTGAAGTTCATCAGGAAGCGCACCTCGTCGGGCGAGCGCTTCCAGTTCTCGGTGGAGAAGGCGTAGAGGGAGATGTTGCCGACGCCCATCTCGATCGCGCCCTGGAGGACGTCGAGGACACGCTCCGCGCCCACCTTGTGGCCCTCGGTGCGCGGCAGGCCGCGCTCCTTGGCCCAGCGGCCGTTGCCGTCCATCACGATGGCGACGTGTTCCGGGACCAGCTCGCCCGGGATCTTCGGCGGCCGGACACCGGAGGGGTGCGGTTCGGGAAGCTTGTACTCGCGGCGGGAGCGTCCCAGGAATCCGCGTACTGCCATGGCGCTTGGTCTCCGATCTCGGTCACTTCTCTACGTAACGCAAGGAGCGCAGCCCGCGCTCCAGATGCCAGTGCAGATAGGCGGAGACGAGTCCGCTCCCCTCGCGCACGTACCGCGGCTCCGCCGCGTCGGCGGTTGCCCAGTCTCCCGTCAACAGAGCGCTGAGCAGCCCGATGGCCTCAGCTGATGGTACGACGCTGCCGGCCACCCGGCAGTCGCCGCAGACGACCCCGCCCGCGGCGACGGAGAAGTGCCGGTTGGGGCCGTGGATGCCGCACTTCGCGCAGTCGTCGAAGCTGGGCGCGTAGCCGTTGACCGCGAGCGAGCGCAGCAGGAAGGCGTCCAGGATCAGGTTCGGGGCGTGCTCGCCGCGGGAGAGGGTGCGCAGGGCCCCGATGAGCAGCAGGTACTGCTGGACGGCGGGCTCGCCCTCGTTCTCGGTGAACCGCTCGGCGGTCTCGAGCATCGCGGTGCCGGCGGTGTAGCGGGCGTAGTCGGTGACGATGCCGTTGCCGTACGGGGCGATGATCTCGGTCTGGGTGCACAGGGGCAGGCTGCGGCCGACGAGTTCGCTGCCGCGGGCGAAGAACTGCACGTCGGCGTGGGAGAAAGGTTCCAGCCCGGCGCCGAACTTCGACTTGGTGCGTCGCACCCCGCGGGCGACGGCCCGCACCCGTCCGTGGCCGCGGGTCAGCAGCGTGATGATGCGGTCCGCCTCCCCGAGCTTCTGGGTGCGCAGCACGATGCCGTCGTCGCGGAACAGACTCATGCGCCCATTGTCGCCTGCGCGGGCGCAGCGGGGGGGGGGGGGGGGGGGGGAGGGGGGGGGGGGGGGGGGGCGGGAGCGCCGGGG
>NZ_JBWKDK010000084.1:0-12249 GCF_056436005.1 Streptomyces sp. NPDC043854 | reverse complement strand
ACGCCCCCCCCCCCCCCCCTCCCCCCCCCCCCCCCCCCCTACCCCCCCCCCCCCCCCCCCCCCCCCCCCCCCCCCCCCCCCCCGCCCCTTGGGAGGGTCAGGAGGCGGGTGCGGGCGCGCCCTCGGCGTCCGGCTCGCCCTCGGCGTCCGGTTCGGCGTCCGGCTCGGCCGCGGAAGCAGCCGGGGCGGGCGGGGCAGCCGGGGCGGCGGGGGCGCTCGCCTGGGCCGGCAGCTCCGCCGGGAGGGCGGCGCCGTGCGCGTCGTCCTCAGCCGGGCCGTTGAAGACCAGGTTGAGGACGATCGCGGCCGTGGCACCGAGCGTCACACCGCTGTTGAGCAGCGAGGAGAGGTCCGGGTCCATGTGGTCCTTGAAGAGGACCGGGACGGTGGCCGGGAGCAGGGCGAAGGCCAGGGAGACGCCCACGACCAGCGCGTTCTTCTCCTCCTTGAGGTCGACCTTGGCGAGGGTCTGGATGCCTGCCAGGGCGACCATGGCGAACATGACGGTCGCGGCTCCGCCGAGGACGCCGTGCGGGACGGAGGCGACGATCGCGGCGGCCTTCGGCAGCAGACCGAGGATGATCATGAACACGCCGGCGGCGACGACCACGAAGCGGCTCTTGACCTTGGTCATCCGCACGAGGCCGACGTTCTCGGCGAAGGCCACGTAGGGGAAGGAGTTGAGCACGCCGCCGAGGGCGGTGGCGGCGCCGTCGGCCCGCAGCGCGCGGGCCACGGTCTCGCTGTCGACCTCCTTGCCGACGATGTCGCCGACGGCGTAGGTGTCGCCGGTCGTCTCGACCATGGTGATCAGCATGACGATGAGCATGAGGACGATCGGGAACCACTCGAACTTCGGCGCCCCGAAGTGGAAGGGGGTCGTGATGCCGATCCAGTCCGCGTCGGAGACGTTGCCGAACGTGGCGTCCCCCAGCAGGAACGCGACGGTCGTTCCGCCGACCAGGCCGAGCAGGATGGCGATCGAGGAGAGGAACGGCCGGCCCAGCCGCATCAGCACCAGGATGAAGAGCATGGTGCCGCCGGCGTAGGCGAAGTGCTTCGGGTCGCCGAAGTCCGGGCTGCCGAGGCCGCCGGCCGCGTCGCCCAGGCCGACCGGCAGCAGGACGATGCCGAGCACGGTGATCACCGTGCCGGTGACGACCGGCGGGAACAGCCGCATGACCGCCCGGAAGGCCTTGGCGGGCAGCCAGGCGAAGGCGAAGGTGGCGATGCCGGCCGTGATGACGGCCCCGTAGATCACCAGGAGGGCCGCCGTGCCCCCGCCGGCACCGAGGCCGATGGCGATCATCGGGGAGACGGCCGTGAAGGTGACGCCCTGGATCAGCGGGAGGCGGGCGCCGATCCGGCCTATGCCCCACGCCTGGACGATGGAGGCGATACCGCAGGTGAACAGGTCTGCGTTGATCAGGTAGACCAGCTCTTCGGGGCTCAGCTTCAGTGCGCCGCCGACGATGATCGGGACGATCACCGCACCGGCGTAGAAGGCGAGTACGTGCTGGAAGCCGTACAGGGCGAGTTTGGGAACGGGGAGCACCTCGTCGACCGGGTGGGTGCTCTGCTCTCCATCGGTGGAGAGCCGGGCGGCGACACGTGCCATCGGCCTTGCCCTTCAAGAGGTAGTGAACGAGAGGAAGCTGGTTATCCCTGGACGAAGTGGGTCGCTAGCCCGTTGGTCCGCCAGGGTTGTCAGTGCGTTCACGTGAATCGAAGCCCCGCTGTGTTACCGGCGGCGTCTCGTCGTGTGTCCGGAATTGAACGCCCGTGGGAGGGCTCACACATATCGTCGACTTCCACAAATTGTTGATCCATGGGGGAGTCGGATCTGTGGGTTTCGCCAGTGGCGCACGCCTACGCATCGGGATATGGCCCGACGGGCCTCCCCATCCCGCCTCCTCCTGCGCGAGCGCCCAGCCCGCCCCCGCGACGTGCGGCGATGCGCTTCACAGGCGCGCGGACGGCGAAGGCGAACGGCCCGCTCCGGGTGTCCACCTGCTGGAATCGCCGGCCACGGCGCGGCCGGAATTCACCCGCCCTGCGATGGGATTTCGGCCCTGCGAGGCCGGATCGTTACCTCGGCCGGGGCCGTTTCGGCCGCATGCAGCGCCTCGTCGGGCGTCCCGGCCCGGCCGGGCGTTGCGCTCCGTATACGGCCGGCCCGTCGGGCCGGGGCCCGTCAGGGGGCGCGTACGGCCGACAGCAGGCGGCCCACCTCGTCGGAGCCCATCCGCAGCGCCGCGCCGACCGTGGCGAGCACCTCCCGCTCGGCGGGCGTGTACGGGCCGTCCGCCAGGGCGATCCGCGCACCCTGGAGCAGGATCGACTCCCGGCCGGGCGCGGCCAGGTGCGGCGCCAGCGGTTCCAGTGCCTCGTGCAGCTCGATGGCCAGGGCGGCACCGCAGCAGTCGGGGGCGTCGTACAGCCCGAGCCGGCCCTCCTCGCTGGCCAGCGCCTGCACGAGGGACTCCAGCTGTTCCCAGGTGCAGTCCTGGAAGCCGGCCGCGCGTACGGTCGACACGGCGGCCTCCAGCGCGCCGCGCGCGGAGGTCCCGCCCGCCGCCAGCACGGCGAGGGCCACGGTGTGCACGGCGTCGCGCAGCAGCGCCGAGAAGCGGGTGGTGGTGAGCTGGTCGAGGACCTCGGTGCCGAAGCGCTCCCGGCAGCCCTGGCATTCGACGACGGGCCCGGCCTCGCCGCGCGGCAGCAGCGGGACGCCGAGGACGGTGAACCGGCGGCGGCCGGTGCGCCGGCGGTAGTTGCGGTCGCCGCCGCAGCCGGGGCAGAAGAACTCCCCGTCGCCCACCGTGCTCCACGCGGTACGGATGCCCCAGACCGCCGGCTTCCGGCCGTCCCCACCCCGAACTGGCAGCACGTCGCACCTCCGTAACTCCCCCGTGGCTTCGCGGGCACGGGCGGGACCCCCAGGCGGCATCGCCGGGTTGGCGTGATGTTAGCCACATCAGTGAGGATGCGTCAGCCGTGTGACAAGACAACATCCCCCGTCGGTGGCACTTGGCCGGTCTGTTCCCCTGCGCCTCCCACGGCGGGCCCGCCCGTTGTCCCTGCGCTCGGCCGCGTGACGACACATGGCGTCTGGTCACGGGCGCCGCGAGCGGGATCGGCCGGGCCGCCGCCCGGTTGCCGGCCCGCTCCGGCGCCCGGTTGACCGCGGCCGAGATCAATGGCCCGGGGCTGGAGGACCTGCGTTCGGAACCGGCCTCCGAGGGTCGGCACCTGCTCACCGTCGGGAGCGACGGGCGCGCAGAGGGTCGGTTTAGCTCGATCGTGTGATGGTCGGCTTCCGCGGGATGGCGGCCGTGGGCCTACGGGGACAGCCGGCGCTGCCGGACGGGGTGGCCCGGGAGACGGCGCCGCCCCGCGCCTCCGGGCGGAGACGGGCGGGGCAGCGCCGCGGTCCTGCGACTCGGCCGGCCGGGCCGGGGGGTCAGCGGCCGGCGCGGTTGACGGCGGAGACGACCGCCTTCAGCGAGGCACGGGTGGTGTTGGCGTCGATGCCGATGCCCCACAGGACCCGGCCGTCGATCGCGCACTCGATGTACGAGGCGGCCACCGCGGAAGCGCCCTCGCTCATCGTGTGCTCGGTGTAGTCCAGCAGGCGGGCGTCGATGCCGATGGCGGCCAGCGCGTCGAAGAAGGCCGAGATCGGGCCGTTGCCGGTGCCGCTCAGGACCGTCTCCACGCCGTCCACGACCGCCTCGACGGTCAGCGTGTCCGTGCCGTCCTTGTCGGTGGCCGTCGAGCCGGCGCGCAGCTGGATCCGTCCCCATCGAGCCGCAGCGTTCTCGGGGTTGGGCAGGTACTCGTCCGAGAAGATGTCCCAGATGGCCTTCGGGGTGACCTCGCCGCCCTCGGCGTCCGTCTTGGCCTGGATGATCTTCGAGAACTCGATCTGCATGCGGCGCGGCAGGTCCAGCTTGTGGTCGTTCTTCAGGACGTACGCGACACCGCCCTTGCCGGACTGCGAGTTGACGCGGATGACCGCCTCGTAGGAGCGGCCGACGTCCTTGGGGTCGATCGGCAGGTACGGCACGGCCCACTCGATCTCGTCCACCGTCTTGCCCTGGGCGGCCGCGTCGGCCTCCATGGCGTCGAAGCCCTTCTTGATGGCGTCCTGGTGGGAGCCGGAGAAGGCGGTGTACACCAGGTCGCCCGCGTAGGGGTGGCGCGGGTGGACCGGCATCTGGTTGCAGTACTCGCTGGTGCGGCGGATCTCGTCGATCTGGGAGAAGTCGATCTGCGGGTCGATGCCCTGCGAGAACAGGTTCATGCCCAGGGTGATCAGGTCGACGTTGCCGGTGCGCTCGCCCTGCCCGAACAGGCAGCCCTCGATGCGGTCGGCGCCGGCCATCAGGGCCAGCTCGGCGGCCGCGACGGCGGTGCCGCGGTCGTTGTGCGGGTGCACGGAGATGCAGGTGTGCTCGCGGCGGGTCAGGTTGCGGGCCATCCACTCGAAGCGGTCCGCGTGCGTGGACGGCGTCGAACGCTCCACGGTGGCGGGCAGGTTCAGGATGATCTCGCGGCCGGGGCCGGGCTGCCAGACGTCGCAGACCGCCTCGCAGACCTCCAGGGCGAAGTCCAGCTCGGTGTCGGTGAAGATTTCCGGGCTGTACTGGTAGCCGAAGACGGTCTCGGGGCCCAGCAGCTTCTCGGCGTACTCCATGACCAGGCGGGTGCCGTCGACTGCGATCTGCTTGATCTGCTCCTTGGAGCCGCGGAAGACGACCCGGCGGAAGGTCGGGGCGGTCGCGTTGTACAGGTGGACGGTGGCGCGCTTGGCGCCGACCAGCGATTCCACGGTCCGCTCGATCAGGTCCTCGCGGGCCTGGGTCAGCACGGAGATGGTGACGTCGTCCGGGATCGCGCCCTCTTCGATGATGGAGCGCACGAACGCGTAGTCGGTCTCCCCGGAGGACGGGAAGCCGACCTCGATCTCCTTGTAGCCCATGCGCACCAGCAGGTCGAACATCTCGCGCTTGCGGGCCGGCGTCATCGGGTCGATCAGCGACTGGTTGCCGTCGCGCAGGTCGGTGGACAGCCAGCGGGGAGCCTTGGTCACGCGCGCGTCCGGCCAGGTGCGGGCCGGCAGGTCGACCTGCTCGTACCGGCCGTACTTGTGGATCGGCATCCCGGAGGGCTGCTGCATGTGGGTCGCGTTCGTGATGGGCGTGGGGCGACCGGCGAAGGTGTGCTGACTCATGGCGTAGGGCTCCTCGGGTGTCCGCGTGTGGTTCGCTGGAACGGCCGACGGCGGTCGTAAACCGCAACACCAGACTCCGCGGGGAGGGGGTCGACCTACGACTACAGACCCTCGCCGCGGCAGCTAAGCAGAAGCAGCCCGAAACGCATGATGGGTCGAGCCTAGCCGAGCCGCGCCGTGGCGCGAGGGACCGTTTCAGTATGCGGGACCCTCCTGTCCGATTTGTGCCCTTATGTGACTTACCTCTCCTTCGGTCGCTCGAGGTCCGGTGGAACCGTCAACACCGCCCGACCGCTTTCAGACAACCGAATGAATCATGGTTGCAGGTAGTGACAGAGGTATGACCCGCTGCCACATTGCCGGGATGGATGCCTCCCACGTTCCCACCCGCACCCGCGGCCGCAGCCCCCGCCACCCGGTCTTCTGCACCGTGGTGCCGCCGCACCTGCTCGACCGGATCGCCCAGTCCCAGAACGCCCGCCGCGCCGAGGCCGCCCTGCGCACCCTCGAACACGACGGCCCCCTGCGCACCCGGCGCCGGATCACCAGCGTCCGCGGATTCACGGCCCCGGAGCCGGCGGCGCCCGCCCCGGACGGGCCCCGCCGGACGATCCACGACGCCGGGCACCGCACCCGGCTGCCCGGGCAGAAGGTCCGCGGCGAGGGCGACCCGGCGTCCAAGGACGCCACCGTCAACCGCGCCTACGCCGGGCTGGGGGCCACGTACGAGCTCATGCTGGCGGCCTTCGGGCGGCGCTCGATCGACGATTCCGGCCTGCCCCTGAACGCGTCCGTGCACTACGGCCAGGACTACAACAACGCCTTCTGGGACGGCGAGCAGATGGTGTTCGGCGACGGCGACGGCGACCTCTTCCTCGATTTCACCGTGGCCGTGGACGTCATCGGGCACGAGCTCGCCCACGGCGTCACCCAGTACACGGCGAACCTGGAGTACTACGGCCAGTCGGGCGCCCTGAACGAGTCGATGTCCGACGTCTTCGGCTCGCTGATCAAGCAGTACACCCTGGACCAGACCGCCGGCCAGGCGGACTGGCTGATCGGCGCCGGGCTGCTCGGCCCCGACGTCAGCGGGGTCGCGCTGCGCTCGATGAAGGCGCCCGGCACCGCGTACGACGACGACGAACTCGGCAAGGACCCGCAGCCGGCCACGATGGACGACTACGTGCGCACCAACCGGGACAACGGCGGCGTGCACATCAACTCCGGCATCCCGAACCACGCGTTCTACCTGGTCGCCACCGACCTCGGCGGCAAGGCATGGGAGCGCGCCGGGCAGGTCTGGTACGACACGCTGACCGGCGGCGGGCTCGCCCCCGACGCCGACTTCAGGGACTTCGCCCAGCTGTCCGCGGCGGCCGCCGCGGCCCGCTTCGGCGAGGGCGGCGAGGAACACCGGGCACTGCAGAAGGCGTGGGCGGCGGTCGGCCTGGGCTGAGCGTGGGCCAAGCGGCCGCTGCGGGGTAGAAGGACGGGCATGCGGATTCAGGTGGTACGGACAGGCGGCTTCGCGGGCATCGAGCGCCGGGCCGAGGTGGACACCTCGAGCCTGCCGGACGAGGGCGAGTGGCAGGCCCTGGCGCAGCTGGCGCTGCGGCCCGCCGCGGCCTCCCCGGTGGCGGACCGGGTCCGGGACGGCTTCTCGTACCGGATCACGGTCGACGGGCGGACGGTGACCTGCCAGGAGCCCGACCTGTCGGAGGCCCAGCGGACGCTGATCACAAGGCTGCTCAAAGAAGGTGCCTGAGCAGGGCGTCTTTGCTTGTACGGCCGGACGACGCAGACGCTCCTGTCCCGGTTGGAGCAGTACTACGACACCGTGCCGCGGGCCGGGGGCGCGCGGGCCGAGGACTTCGGCCCGCTGACCCTCTTCGTCCGGGAGGGTGCGGGCTGGCCGTACTACGCGCGGCCCGCACTCGGCAGCACGGGCGCCGACACCGCCGCCCCGGCAACCGGGGCCCACCAGAGCGCCGTGGCCGAGCGCCTGGCCGCGGGCCGGACGGCCCTGGCGGCGGCGGTGCGCGACGGTGTGGTCCTCGCCGCGGGCCAGTACAACCCGGTCGGCGGCGTCGCCGAGGTGGCCGGGGTCGGCACCCTGCCGTCGGCCCGCCGCCAGGGCCTGGCGCTCGCGGTCGCCGCGGCGCTGGTCGCGGACGCCCTCGCGCGGGGCACCCGTACGGTCTTCCTGTCGGCCGGGGACGAGGCGGTGGCCCGCATCTACGCCCGGGCGGGCTTCCGTACGTTGGCCACGGCCCTGATCGCGGAACCCGCGGCGGACGGGGAGCCGGCCGGGGCGTAGCGGGGCACGGCTCCGCGGGCGGCTTGCCGAAACGGCAAAGGTGTTTGGGCGTGCGGCGGCGGGCGGCGCAGCATCGGGCACATCCGGAACCCCTCGACCGAGCAGAGGAAGGGACTCCCGTGCCCGAGCACACCCACAACCACCACCACATGCACGCCAACGACCACTCCCGCCACGACGGGACCCCGTCCGAGCCGCCATCCGGTGACCAGGAGTTCTGGGACTCCCGCTACCGCGAGAGCGACCGCATCTGGAGCGGCGAACCCAACGCGGCCCTCGTCCGCGAGGTCGCCGGCCTCGCCCCCGGCCGCGCCCTCGACCTCGGCTGCGGCGAGGGCGCCGACGCCGTGTGGCTGGCCCGCCGGGGCTGGCAGGTCACGGGCACCGACATCTCGGTCGTGGCGCTGGAGCGGGCCGCCGCGCACGCCGCCGAGGCGGGCGTCGCCGACCGGGTCGACCTCCAGCGGCACGACCTCACCGCGTCGTTCCCCGCCGGGGAGTTCGACCTCGTCTCGGCCTGCTTCCTGCACAACTACGGGGACTTCCCCCGGGCCCGGGTCCTGCGGACCGCCGCGGCGGCCGTGGCCCCCGGCGGGATCCTGCTGGTCGTCGGCCACGGCGGGTGGGCGACCTGGCAGCAGGACGAGGTGCGCCCGGAGATCGACTTCCCGACCCCCGGCGAGGTGCTCGCCCAGCTGGAGCTGCCCGAGGGCGCCTGGGAGGTCCTGCGCGTGGAGGAGTACGTACACGGGCAGACCAGCCCCGACGGCCGGGCCGGGACCCGGGCGGACAACACGGTGAAGGTGCGCCGGCTCCCGTAGTCCCGCGGGCCGGCCGGCGGCGGACAGGCCCGCCCGGTCCGGCGGCTGGTGGTAGCCCGCAGGCCTGTGGGCCGCCGGCCCAGGCCCTGGGGGCCCGGCCCGGCGGCCGGTCGGGCTAGAAGCCGAGCTTGCGGAGCTGCTTGGGGTCGCGCTGCCAGTCCTTGGCGACCTTCACGTGCAGGTCCAGGAAGACGGGGGTGCCGAGCAGCGCCTCGATGTGCTTGCGCGACTTCATCCCGACCTCCTTCAGGCGGGAGCCCTTGGGGCCGATGATGATGCCCTTCTGGCTGGGCCGCTCGATGTAGACGTTGGCGTGGATGTCGAGCAGCGGCCGGTCCGCCGGGCGGTTCTCCCGGGGGATCATCTCCTCGACGACGACGGCGATGGAGTGCGGGAGCTCGTCGCGGACGCCCTCCAGGGCGGCCTCGCGGATCAGCTCCGCGACCATCACCATCTCGGGCTCGTCGGTGAGGTCGCCCTCCGGGTAGAGCGGCGGGCTCTCGGGCAGCATCGGCGTGATCAGGTCCGCCAGCAGCTGGACCTGGTTGTCGCCGACGGCGGAGACGGGGACGATCTCGGCCCACTCGATGCCGAGCTCGTCGCCGAGCTGCTGGATCGCGATGAGCTGCTCGGCCAG
The DNA here is from genome assembly GCF_056436005.1 of Streptomyces sp. NPDC043854. Lineage (NCBI taxonomy): Bacteria > Bacillati > Actinomycetota > Actinomycetes > Kitasatosporales > Streptomycetaceae > Streptomyces > Streptomyces sp. NPDC043854. Next base: position 3,238 of record NZ_JBWKDK010000084.1, on the reverse strand, counting down.
GGCCTTGGAGTCGACCAGGTCGGTCTTGGTCACGATGGCGACCTTGGGGGTCTTCTTGATCCCCGCGAGCTCCTTCGCGATGAACCGGTCACCGGGGCCGAGCTTCTGGTCGGCGGGCAGGCAGAAGCCGATCACGTCGACCTCGGCCCAGGTGGTCCGCACGACGTCGTTCAGCCGCTCGCCGAGCAGGGTGCGCGGCTTGTGCAGGCCGGGGGTGTCGACCAGGACCAGCTGGGCGTCGGGGCGGTGCACGATGCCGCGGACGGTGTGGCGGGTGGTCTGCGGCCGGTTGGAGGTGATCGCGACCTTGGTGCCCACGAGTGCGTTGGTCAGGGTCGACTTCCCCGCGTTGGGGCGGCCGACGAAGCAGGCGAAGCCCGCACGGTGCGGGCGGTGGGACTCGGGGGAACGATCGCTCATACGGGCCATTCTCCCCGATGCCGCCCGGGGCGCCGACCAGGCCGCCGGCAGGACCGCCGACCGGGCCGCGTCCGGATCACGACACGGTGGGGGTGAGGACCGCCCGGTACGCGCCGGGCGGGGTGTACGGCGGGAGGTGCTGGGAGACCTCCGCGTCCACCGTGGAGCCGACCGCGGCCCCGGCCACGGGCGCCCCTGCCCCGGAGGCCGGGACCGCGCCCTGCGGAAGGAGTCACGGCACGCGCCGGGCGTGACCTGATGGTGCATCAGAAGGTGGCGGAGCGCCGCCGCCCGGGCCGCCGTTCCCGCCGGCCGCCCGGAACGTCCGCCGGTACGCCGTCGGGCTCACCCCGAGCGCGGCCTGCACGTGTTTGCGCAGCGACTGCGCCGTCCCGAAGCCCGCCTCCCGCGCGACCTGCTCCATCGCCAGGTCCGTCTGCTCCAGCAGCCGCCGGGCCCGCTCCACCCGCTGCCCGGTGATCCACTCGCCCGGGCTGGTGCCGGCCTCCTCCCGGAACCGGCGCGTGAAGGTGCGGACCGACATGGACTCCTGCCTGGCCAGGTCGGCCAGCCGCACCGGCTCGTGGAGCCGCCCCAGCACCCAGGCCCGGGCCGCCGCGGTGCTGGCCAGTTGCGGCTGCGGCACCGGGCGTTCGATGAACTGGGCCTGCCCGCCGTCCCGGTGCGGCGGGACGACGGTCCGGCGGGCCACGTCGTTCGCGACGGCCGCGCCGTGGTCGCTGCGCACGATGTGCAGGCACAGGTCGATGCCGGCGGCGACCCCGGCGGAGGTCAGCACGTTCCCGTCGTCCGTGTACAGCACCCCGGGGTCGACCCGTACGGCCGGGAAGAGGCGCTGGAAGTGCTCGGCGTGGAACCAGTGCGTGGTGGCCCGGCGGCCGTCGAGGTATCCCGCGGCGGCCAGTACGTAGCCGCCAGTGCAGATCGACACCAGCCGGGTGCCGGGCCGGATGCGGGCCAGGGCCGCGGCGAGCTCCCCGGTCAGCCTGCCCTCCTCGTACACGGGCCCGAGCTCGTACGCGGCCGGTACGACGACGGTGTCGGCGGTGGCGAGCAGGTCGGGGCCGTGCTCCACCTGGATCGCGAAGTCCGCGTCCGTCCGGACCGGGCCGGGGGCCAGGCCGCAGGTCAGGATCTCGTACAGGGGCGTTCCGGCGGCATCCCTGGCGCGGCCGAAGATCCGGTGCGGGATGCCGAGTTCGAAGGGCAGCAGTCCGGTGAGCGCGAGGACGACGACGCGGTGCAGGGCCATGGCCCAATCATATCGAAGCGTGTCGGTCAGGCCACTGTCGCGGAAGGGCCGCCTGGCCGGATGCTGTCGGCGTGAATCAGTCAGCCTCCACCCCCGCGCCCAGCCCCTCGCCCCCGCCCTCGCCCTCGCCCTCGCCCTCGCCCTCGCCCTCGACCGCATCCGCACCGGACGCGCCGCCCGCCCCTTCCCCTGCCGCGCCCGGACGCGTCCACCGCGCCTGGTTCGTCGCGGCCGTCACCTTCGTGACGATCATCGGCGCCGCCGCCTTCGCCTCCCTGCCCGGGCTGCTCATCGAGCCGCTCCACCAGGAGTTCGACTGGTCACGGGGCACGATCGGCTTCGCCGTCTCGGTCAACCTCGCCCTCTACGGACTCACCGCCCCCTTCGCCGCCTCCCTCATGGACCGCTTCGGCATCCGCCGGGTGGTGGCGCTGGCCCTGCTGGTCATCTCCGCCGGGTCGGTCGCCACGGTGTGGATGACCGCCGCCTGGCAGCTGGTGCTGTTCTGGGGCGTGCTGGTGGGCCTGGGCAGCGGCTCGATGGCGCTGGCGTTCGCGGCCACGGTGACCAACCGCTGGTTCACCGCCCGGCGCGGCCTGGTCACCGGCGTCCTGACCGCGGCCGGGGCCTCCGGCCAGCTGGTCTTCCTGCCGCTGCTGTCCTGGCTGGTGGAGCACCACGGCTGGCGGCCCGCGGCCGTGACGGTCTCGCTGGCGGCGCTGTCCGTCGTGCCCTTCGTCTGGCTGCTGCTGCGCGACCACCCGGCGGACGTGGGCCTCGCCCCGTACGGGGGGCCGTACACGGCCAAGCCCGCGCCGGTGCCGGGCGCGGCCCGGCGTGCGGTGGCGGTGCTGTTCCGGGCGGCCCGGACCGGGCCGTTCTGGCTGCTGGCGGGCACCTTCGCGATCTGCGGCGCCTCGACGAACGGCCTGGTCAAGACGCATTTCGTACCGGCCGCCCATGACCACGGGATGCCGGTGACGGCGGCCGCCGGGCTGCTGGCGGTGATCGGCGTCTTCGACGTGGTCGGCACCGTGGCCTCGGGCTGGTTCACCGACCGCTTCGAGGCGCGGCGCCTGCTGGCGGTCTACTACGCCCTGCGCGGGGTGTCGCTGCTGTTCCTGCCGCTGCTGCTGGCCCCGGCGGTGCACCCGCCGATGGTGTTCTTCATCGTCTTCTACGGGCTGGACTGGGTCGCCACCGTCCCGCCGACGATCGCGCTGTGCCGCGAGCACTACGGGGAGGACAGCGCGATCGTCTTCGGCTGGGTGCTCGCTTCGCACCAGGTGGGCGCCGGGGCGGTGGCGTTCCTGGGCGGCGTGGCCCGGGACGCGTTCGGCTCGTACGACGTGGTCTGGTATGCGTCGGGGGCGCTGTGCGCGGTGGCCGCCATGATGGCGATGGTCATCCGCCGCCGGCCGGCCCCGCCGCCGGCCGCTGCCGCCGCGGTCTAAGCGGCCTCGGGGAAGTGGGGTGCGTTTCCGCGTCGTCCGGTGCGGTGCATCGGCGTGCTGCCGCATCGCCCTCGTACTGGACGTACTTGGG
>NZ_JBWKDK010000083.1:0-19154 GCF_056436005.1 Streptomyces sp. NPDC043854 | reverse complement strand
GCCGCCCCCTCGGACAAGCTGCCGTCCTGGCTGCGCGACTCGCGCACGGCGATGAAGGAGACCGGCAAGGCGCTCCTGGCCTGGGACCAGTGGGGTTCGAACCCGTCCCGGGCGGCCGGTGCGGTGACGTTCAACGTGTTGACGACCGTGTTCACGGGCGGTGCCGGCGGTGCGGCGGCGGGCGCGGGCAAGGCGGGCGCGGTGGCGAAGGCGCTGTCGTTCGCAGGGAAGGCGGGTCGGGCGGTCGACCCGATGACATACATCTTCAAGGGCGCGGGTGCCGGGTTCTCGAAGATCGGCGATGTGATGGCCGGCCTGAAGGGCATGGGCAACATCGAGATCCCGAAGATCAACGTCGACGGCGCGGTGGCCCTCCCGGACGGCGCGAAGATGCTGCCCGACGGCTCCATCCACCTCCCCTCCGGCACGCCGATCCCCGAGGGCGCGATCAAGCTCCCCAACGACACCGTCAAGCTCCCCGAGGGGACCGCCACCCTGCCCCCCGGCACGGTCAAGCTGCCCGTGGACGGCCCGTCGCAGTTCATGGACCCCAAGGGCAACCTGTACGACGCCGCCGGCAACATCACCCAGCACGCGGACGAGGCCCCGTCGGCCAAGCCGGGCGCGGGCACGGGCACCCCGAAGGCCGACGTGCCGAAGGCGGACACCCCGGCCCCGGTCAAGGAGCCCGACCGTGTCCTGACGGGTGTGGGCGGCCGCGGCGACGACGGCATCCGCCTCGGGTCCGACATATCCGACCCGGCCCGCACCGTCGGCGACCACATCCCCGGCCCCCGCCCGGACACCACCCCCGGCGGCCACGCCCCGGACAACACGCCGCGCAACAGCGCGGACACCCACACCCCGTCCACGTCCGGCCCGCGCCCGGACACCCCGACCACGAGCGGCGGCCACGCGGACACCCCTGGCCCCCGTACCGACGGCCCGTCCACGGGCGGCGGCGGTCACACCGAGACCTCGGGCGGCGGCGCAGGCCGCACCGACGGCCCGCCCACGGGCGGGGCCCACCCCGAGACCCCGGGCGCGGGCGGCGCGGACAACCTCGGCGACGGCGCGGACGACGCGGCCCGCACGGGCGGCGACGCGACCGACAACCCCTACACGCACGGCCCCGACGGCGGCTGGAGCGGCGCCGGCTGGGTGGAGAAGCCCTCGGAATACGGTGCGGCGATCTACGACTCGCTGCGGTCCACCCCGAACCACGTCGACGTCCCTGTGATGGCCAAGAACACCGGACTCTCCGAATCCGTGATCCGGGACGTGAAGTCCCACATGATCAGATCGCAGCACGATGTGGTCATCGGGCCGGGCGAGTGGCGGCGCGGGCGGTTCACGCCGCGCGACGACATCGCCGACCTGTGGGACGGCGCCCGAAAGGGAACCCTCACCGAGGCCCAGCTCAAGGAATTCCGCAATCTCATGACCCATGAGTACGTGGAAAGCAAGTTGATGAAGGCCGGTCTGCCGTATCTCCGCGACGAGGCGGGCCTGTGGCGGAAGGAACCGGACGGCACCTACCAGGGCGGCGGCCGGTACTCGCCGAAGAGCCTGAGTGCGGCCGGCGCGCACGACCTGTCGCCGAATCCCGTACGGGGCGGCTTCGGTTATGCGTGGCAGAAGCTCGGTCTGAAGCACCCGAAGACGGTCCTCGCCCACGACTTGTCCAACATCGACGATTTCGTCAAGGATGTTTTCCGAGAGCTGCGAGCTAAGGGGCTGGACCTGAAGTGACCGAGACGTCGTCACGCACCGTGCTGGAACGGCTGCGCGCCATTGACTGGGAGGACGAGGCGGCGGCTTGGGAGCACGCGCCGTCGCGTGCCCTCCTCATGCGCGAGTACCTGCGCCGTTCCGCTCTGTGGGCCCGGGCCTGCGGCGCGGAGGAGGCGTGGCCGTTCTTCGATGTCGCGGAGCACCTCGACGCGGGGCCGGCGCAGACACCGCCCGACGTGGAGGCCGAGCTGGAGGAACTCCTGAACGGGCTCGCCCCGGCCTCGCTGCGGACCACGTGCCGAGCCGCCGTGCGCTGGGCGGCCGTACGGGACGCCGGGCAGGAGCCGGCCGGCGGCCTGCCGGACCCGTACGAGCCGCTGCTGCTCATGTACGAGCGCGGCGGCGGGTACTGGCTGGAGGAGTACGTCGACCTCAACGGCACGATGATCCGGCTGGGAGACGTGGAGGGCAACGCCGCCGCCGCGCCGTTCCTCACGCTCGCTCCCGCCACCCTCGACGCACTGGACGCCGAGGGCGAGATCGCCTACTACGCCAAGGTCGACGGCGGGTACTCCCGGGAGAACCCCGGCGGCATCCTGCGGCGCCGCACCGATGAGGACCGTACGTACGAGGAGGCCTTCACCAGCAGTCTGCGGTGGGAGCCCACCCGGCAGCTGGGGCCTTCCGACACCGATGGCGAGGGCGCCGGCCACGTCCGTATCACCGACATCGAGGCCGCTGCCTTCATCGAAGCCGTGACGGAGCACCTCCGCGGCTCCCGATGAGCCCGTCCGCAGCCGTTTCCGGTCCGGTGGTGCCATCGAGCCCTCCTGCGCTCGCCGTGCTGGAGCGCCTGCGCGCCGTGGAATGGACGGGGGACTGGGACGGGGCCGTCGCGCGCGTCGTGTCGCGGCGTGTGCTGATGCGTGAGTACCTTCGGCGGGCGGCAGTGTGGGCGCAGGCATGCTCGGCCGAGGACACGTGGCCCTTCTTCGACGTCATCGAATGCGCGGACCCCGGATTCGTGCTCTCTCCGGGAGTCGCCGCCGAGCTCCACGCATATCTGGGTGGGATGACCGGGAATTACGCGGTCAAGCGCACGTGTACCGGCGCGTTGCGGCTGGCGGAGTACCGGTCGCGGTATCCGGATGCCTTCGCAGGGCTTCCCGATCTTTACGAGCCGCTGGTCCTCTTCTACGAGCGGGGCGGTGAGTTCCTCCAGGACAACGCCGGTTTTCTCGACCTGGCCGGTGTGCGGATGCGCCCCGGCACCCTGCAGGGTTGCCTCGGCACCCCGGCGCTGCGCTCCCTCGACCGTGCGGTCCTCGACGCCGTGGACGCGGAGGGACGCATCACCTACTACGCGCCGGCCGACCGCCGGGGCCCGCTGCTGCGGCAGCGTGTCGTACGCGGTGAGGCACATGCCGAGGTGTTCGGCCCGGAGAGCCTGCGCTGGGAGCCGGCGGGCCGGCCGCTGCCCGCGCCCCCGGACCAGGCCGGGGACCTCCGCCTGGTCTGGCTGGACGAGATGGAGGCGGCCGACCTGATCGCGGCAGCCGTGGCCGCGGCCCGCCCGGTAGGGGGAGGAACACACGAAACGGCCCCGGACGGATAGTCCGGGGCCGTCGCGTCGACTGCGGCGCCGAGTGCCGATCCCCGGAGGAGGACTCCAGGTCAGCGGCTCGTGCGTCGGTGCCCCCGGCAGGATTCGAACCTGCGACACCCGCTTTAGGAGAGCGGTGCTCTATCCCCTGAGCTACGAAGGCGTGGTCGCGGCAGCGGCCCGTAAGGGCTTGGCCACCGGGCTCAGTGTAGCGGGTGGTGCATGATCCGTACGCGGAGATGTCTGCGCGTACGGATCACGCGGTGCGCGGGCCGTCGCCCGCGCCTGGCGGGGGATCAGCGCCGGTCGTACACGCCGAACATGTCGACGATCAGATCGGTCGGCTCCCAGCCCCGGTTCCAGAAGTCGAGGAGGTCGTTGCTGCCGGTGCTCGTCTGGGCCAGGTTCGAGACGGTCGCGCCCTTCGTCCAGTTCAGGTTGGAGGAGTTGGGCGGGGTCGGCCGGACGGCGGTGCCCTTGGTGTACTGGTCCCAGGTGTTCGGGTCCGGGGCGACCGTGAGGTGGCCGCTGCCCTGCGTGTTGGTGACCGTCACGTTCAGGACCGCGCCCTCGAGCGCGGACTTGTCCGCGGGCACCTCCTGCTTCCGGTAGTCCTGGCCGTCGACCGGCCAGGCCCACTCGCGGGTGTCCGTCAGGCGCTTCGGCGCGAGGGGAAGGTACGCGGCCTTCCCGTCGGCGCTGTAGTAGCCGACGACGTCCACGATCACGTCGGCCGGACTCCAGGAGCCGTTGCGGATGTTGATCCTGCCGTCCGGGCCCACCGGCACGATCACCGAGTTGGCGACCGTCTGACCGGCGGTGAAGTTCAGGTTCGACGTGGTCGGGGTCTGCTGCCCGCTCGGGAAGAGGGTGAGGTGGCCGCCGTCCTTCGGGTTGGTGACCGTGACGTTGAGCGCCACCGCGGTGACGCCCTTGGAGGGCACACCGCCCTGGCCGGCGATCTGCGTGCCGAACGTCTGCTGCCCGGCCACCTGGCCCCGGGCGGTGCCCAGCCCCTCCCGGGTGTCCACGAGGCGGGTCGGGGCCAGCGAGGTGTAGCCGTTGGCCTCGGAGCGGGTGAAGTACCCCGTGACGTCCGCGATCAGGTCCGCCTTGCCGGCGCTGCGGTTGGCCAGCTCGACGTAGCCGTCCTCGCTGACCGGGACGATCGCCAGGTTCGGGACGGACTGCCGCGCGGCGAAGTTGACGTTCGAGGTCGCCGGCTGCTCGGTGCCGGAGGCGTAGGCGGTGACGTGCCCGTCGGCGGTGGTGTTGGTGGCGGTGAGGTTGAGGGCCACGGCGGACACCCCGGCGGGGATGCCGCCGGCGCCGGCGACCTTCACGCGGGTGGTGCCGTACGGGGCGACGGCCTGGGCGCCCGGTGCGCCGGTCCCGTTGCGGGTGTCCAGGAGCCGGGTGGGCGCGTGCGGGGTGAACTCGGTGCCGGCCACGACGGCGTCCACGGTGTTGGTGGTCGTCAGGTCGTTGCGGAGGTCCTTCGCGGTGACGGTGACCTTGTGGGACCCGACCTTGGCGTAGGTGTGGTCGAGGTGCAGGAACGGGTAGTCGGAGTCCGAGGTGACGTACTCGGTCTCGGTGCTGCCGTCACCCCAGTCGATGGTCACGGTGACCACGGTCTTCAAGTCGCTGATGCTCATGACGTAGGCGGTCAGGCGGATGCCGCGCGCGGTGGTGTTGTCGGCGCCCATCGTGACGCCGAGGTAGGGGTCGCCCGCCGTGCCCGCCGTGCCCGCCGTGCCCGCCGTGCGCTGGGCCGATGCCGGCCCGCCCTGCGGCGCCGGCGCGCCGGACAGGGTCGTGCGGACGGCGCGCTCGGCGGGGCTGAAGAAGGTGGCCTTCTCCAGCTCGGCCCGTGCTGCCGCGGCCTTCGACGGGTCCTTCGCGGTCCCGGCCCCAGTCTTCCCCGCCCCGGTCTTCCCCGTCCCGGTCTTGGCGGCGCCGGACTTCGCCGGGTCGGGCGTGGCGGTCGCGCCGGGGGCGCGGTCGGCGGACGGTCCCGCCGCCTGCGCCACACCCGGTGCGAGGCCCACGGCTGCCGCGACGACGGCAGCGGAAATCATGATGCGGTGACGGTGCACCGGCCCCCCAGTTTTCTTGAACTCGTTCAGAAAGGTCATGATCAGATTACATACGGCCCCGCGCGGACCGCCTCCGCCCCGCCGTGCGTGTCGGGGAAGTGCCCGGGATCCGGTTTGAGGGCCGGGCGAGCGGTTCATGGGTCCGGTAGAGGGCGGGGCGTCCTCCGCCTCCCCCGCGACGAATGCGAGCCGGACCATGGAGTTCCTGCGCCCCGCCACCTGGGAAGAGGCTCTCGCCGCCAAGGCCGAGCACCCCGAGGCCCTGCCCATCGCCGGCGGGACCGACGTGATGGTCGAGATCAACTTCGACCACCGCCGGCCCGAGTACCTCATGGACCTCACCCGTATCGGGCTGCTCCGCCAGTGGGAGGTCGGGGAGGACACCACCGTCCTCGGCGCCGCCGTCACGTACACCGACATCGTCGAGCAACTGCGCGGCCCGCTGCCCGGGCTCGCGCTCGCCTCGCACACCGTCGCCTCCCCGCAGATCCGCAACCGGGGCAGTGTCGGCGGCAACCTCGGCACCGCCTCCCCGGCCGGGGACGCCCACCCGGCGCTGCTCGCCGCCGGCGCCGAGGTCGAGGCGGAGTCCGTACGGGGAACCCGGCTGATCCCGATCGACGCGTTCTACACCGGGGTCAAGCGCAACGCCCTCGCCCCCGACGAGCTGATCAAGACGATCCGGATCGCGAACGCCACCGGGCCCCAGCAGTTCTCCAAGGTCGGCACGCGCAACGCCATGGTCATCGCCGTGTGCGCCTTCGGGATGGCCCTGCATCCCCGGAGCCGGACCGTCCGGACCGGCATCGGCTCCGCCGCACCCACCCCGGTGCGGGCCCGGGTGGCCGAGGAGTTCCTGTGCGCGGCACTCGAGGAGGGCGGGTTCTGGGAGTCCGGGCAGGCGCTCGCGCCGTCCGTCGTCCGGCAGTTCGGCGCGCTCGCCGCCGCGTCCTGCAACCCGATCGACGACGTCCGCGGCACCGCGAAGTACCGGCGCCACGCCGTCGGCGTGCTGGCCCGCCGGCAGCTGCTGTGGACGTGGGAGGAGTACCGGAGCCACCGCGGGCAGTGGCTCACGGCCGGGTGATCCGCACCTGGAAGCTGCCGTTGCGCAGCTCGCCCACGACCGAGACGCTGATGCCCGCCCTCTCGTCGGTGAAGGTCTCGCCCGACTGGAACGGCGCGTCCGACAGCTCCCCGTGCACGTTGGGCCGCCGGGTGCAGCCGCCGCTGCCGGCCGCGCTGTCCAGGACCGTGACCGGGCCCTGCCCGGTGTCGACCAGCGAGTTCACCTTGTAGATGAGCACGCCCGGTTTGCAGACGGCCTCGTCGTTCCCGGCCCGGGTGCGCACCTCGACCGCGTACCCGGAGCTTTCCGACAGCGGGACGAAGGCCAGCTTGGTGCCGCCCCCGACCGCCAGCGGGGACAGGACGTGGTCGCTGACGCCGGGCTTCGAGGCGCAGCTGATCTGCGAGCCGTTGAGCCAGCCCAGCTTCCACTTGTGCCAGCCCAGCAGGTCGTTGTTGGCGCCCCAGTCCTCGCTCATGATGTCCCAGTGGCCGACCGCGCTCCCGCCGTCGGCGGTGTACAGGTCGGGCAGGCCGAAGACGTGCCCGTTCTCGTGCGGCAGCACCCGGTAGCCGGTCTCCCGGTAGGTGCCGGAGCCGTCGTCCTGCCGGCTGTAGACGAAGGACGTGTTCGAGAGCGGTACGCCGTCCGCCACCGGGGCCTCGGGGTTGCCGGAGAAGGTCACCGACAGCACGGTGTCCAGGGCGGAGGGCCCGGCGTTCGGCGTGACCAGGATGTTGACCAGGTCGTACGCGCGGAAGTCCACGTCCGGGTCGGCGGCCTGCACGATGTGCTCGACGAGCTGCCGGTAGCCCGGCTCGTACGGGGACCCGCGCTCGATCCCGTACGCGGCGAACGGCATCGGCATCCGCAGCCACGTCTTGATCGGCGCCTCGGCGTGGTAGCTGAGCCGCCCGTAGGAGCTGGTGCGGAACCATTCCGTGGTCTGCGGGAAGAACTCCGCCAGCCGGTCCAGTGCCGTTCCCTCGCCCTTGGCGTCCGGGAAGTCGACCATCAGGTTCAGTGCCCGGACCTCGCCGGTCGAGCGGGAGTACCCGGGCGGTGTCGGCAGACCCTCGGACATCTGTACGCCCGGCGCACCGGCGATCCGGCAGGGCGCGAGCGCCGACTCGGCCGCCGTGGCGACAGGACCTGCTGCGGACTGCCCGCGTCCGGCTATCCCGGTGCTGGCGGTGGCGGTGACACCGAGGGCCAGCGCGGTGAGGCCGATGTAGGCGCCGGCGCGGCGTGGTCTGCGTATCCGGTGGCGGGTCTGCGGCATGGAGATCGCCTTCGGGTCCGCGGCAGCCGGCCGGACCCGGACTGCGCTCCGTGCGATCACCCTCCGTCGGAGGCGGCGCGCCCGCGCGCCGGGTGCGCCGAACGGGAACAGGGATGTGGTCCGGGTCACACGGGCGAGTGAAATAACCGGGGACGCACTCCCCGTTTGCATGGGTGTCCACGAAACGGGGGCCGGCTCCCCGTTTCGGCGGGTCGGGTCGGTCGGTACGAGGTCCAGGTCGAGGAGGCCGCGCATGAAAAGCAGCACCACCACTGCCGCCGCGGCGGCCGCAGCCCCGCGTCCCCGCGCCGATGCCGTGCGCAACCGGGAGCGGATCCTGACGGCGGCACGGGAGGTGTTCGTCGAGCAAGGCTCCGGCGCGCCGTTCGACGAGGTCGCCCGGCGGGCGGGCGTCGGCAACGCCACCCTGTACCGCCACTTCCCCGACCGTGCCGCCCTCGTCCACCATGTCGTGCTGTTCGTGACGGACCGGGTCACGGCCGAGGCGCGGCAGTCGCTCGCCGGCGAGCCCGACGCGTTCGCCGCGCTGTGCCGCTTCACGCACACCGCCGCGGACGAGCGGATCGGCGCCCTGTGCGCCATGCTCGGCGGCGACTTCGACCGTGAACACCCCGAACTCCTCTCCGCCCGCGATGAGTTGGCGGAGGCGGTCGAGGGGCTGCTGGCCGCCGGGCGGGACGAGGGCCTGATCCGGGCCGACGTCGGCGTCGGCGACCTGATGGTCGCCCTGTCCCAGCTCAGCCGCCCCCTTCCCGGCATCGCCTGCATCGACGTGGACACGTTCGTCCACCGCCATCTCCAGCTCCTCCTCGACGGGTTGCGGGCCCCGGCCCGCTCCGTGCTGCCCGGCGAGGCGGCCACTCTCGAAGACCTCAGGCAGAAGACCGTGTGACGCTCCGGGCCGGGCCGGCTCCGTCGGCGTAGCAAATCCCCATCAACTGCACAATTGCGTCATTTGCATTAACTGCATCAATGGCTCATCTCACGCCATGTCGCGTGATGGTCATTCATATCCGTCATTCCGTACACCGAAGACAGTGAAGTGGGTACCCCCATGCCAAAAACGGCCGCGACAAGCGCGCCGGCCGCGCCGTCCCCGGCGCCGGCTGCCGATTCCAACCGCTGGAAGGCGCTCCTCTTCATAGCGCTGGCGCAGCTGATGGTCGTCCTCGACGCGACGATCGTGAACATCGCACTGCCCTCCGCCCAGACCGACCTCGGCATCTCCGACGGCAACCGCCAGTGGGTCATCACCGCCTACGCGCTCGCGTTCGGCGGCCTGCTCCTCTTCGGCGGCCGCATCGCCGACAAGTGGGGCCGCAAGAACACGTTCGTCGTCGGCCTCGTCGGTTTCGCCCTGTCCTCCGCGCTGGGCGGAGCCGCCACCGGCGAGGCGATGATGCTCGGCGCCCGCGCGCTCCAGGGCGCCTTCGGCGCGCTGCTCGCCCCGGCCGCCCTCTCCCTGCTGGCCGTCATCTTCACTGACGCCACCGAGCGGGCCAAGGCCTTCGGCATCTACGGGGCCATCGCGGGCGGCGGCGGCGCCGTCGGCCTGATCCTCGGCGGTTTCCTCACCGAGTACCTCAACTGGCGCTGGACCTTCTACGTCAACATCCCGTTCGCCGTCGTCGCGGCCGTGGGCGCCTGGCGGGTCATCCGCGAGCCCGCAGGGGGCCGCAACCGCGCGCCGCTCGACGTCCCCGGCGTCATTCTGTCCACGCTCGGCCTCGTGGCGCTGGTGTACGGCTTCACCCGCGCCGAGTCGGCCGGCTGGACGGACGAGGTGACCGTGGACCTGTTCATCGCCTCGGCGGCCCTGCTGGCGGCCTTCGTCTTCACCGAGTCCCGGGTGAAGTCCCCGCTGCTGCCGCTGCGCGTCCTGCTGGAGCGCAACCGCGGCGGCGTCTACCTCTCCCTGGGCCTGGCCGTCATCGCGATGTTCGGCCTGTTCCTCTTCCTCACCTACTACCTCCAGATCGTGAGGGGCTTCTCGCCGGTCAAGACCGGCTTCGCCTTCCTGCCGATGATCGCGGGCATGATCACGGGCTCCACGCAGATCGGCGCCCGCCTGATGACCCGGGTCCCGCCGCGGCTGCTGATGGGGCCGGGCTTCCTGGTCGCCGCCACCGGCATGCTGATGCTGACCCAGCTGGAGGTCGGCTCCTCGTACCCGGCGCTGATCCTGCCGGCGCAGCTGCTGCTGGGCCTCGGCATGGGCACGGCGTTCATGCCGGCGATGTCCCTGTCCACGCACGGCGTGGCCGCGGCCGACGCCGGTGTCGCCTCCGCCATGGTCAACACCTCGCAGCAGGTCGGCGGCGCGATCGGCACCGCCCTGCTGAACACCATCGCCGCCTCGGCCACCACCGCGTACCTGGTCGGCCACGCGGCCGAGGCGTCGGCCGGCGGCGCCGCGGCGAAGCTGCTCCAGGCCCAGGCGATGGTGGAGGGCTACTCCACCGCCATCTGGTGGGCGGTCGGCATCCTCCTCGCCAGCGCGGCCATCGCGCTGACCCTGATCAACACGGGCCGTCCCGGCGCCGGCGGCCCGGTCGCGTCCGGTTCCGGAGCCGGTTCCGAGGCCGGTTCCGAGGCCGGGGTGAAGGTCCCGGTGATCGTCCACTGACGGGCCGCGGGGTACTCCGGGAATGACCCCCGACCCCGTGTCGTTCAAATTTGAATGACACGGGGTCGGTCCTGTCCCAGGCCCCGTTCGGACGAACGAGGAGCGCCACCGTGACCCCCAACCCGCCCCCGCCCCCGCACCCGGCCGGAGCCGCCGCCGTGGACGCGGCGTCCCCGCGCCCGGCCCGCATGCCCGCGCTCTACCTGAGCCACGGCGCACCCCCGCTCGCCGACGACCCGGTCTGGCCCGGCGAACTCGCCGCCTGGTCCGCCGCCCTGCCCCGGCCCCGGGCGATCCTGATGGTCTCCGCGCACTGGGAGGAAGCCCCGCTCGCCCTCGGCGCCACCGAGCGCGCACCGCTCGTCTACGACTTCCGGGGCTTCCCCGAGCACTACTACCGGGTCCGCTACGACGCCCCGGGCGCCCCGGACCTCGCCGCTTCGGTACGGGCGCTGCTGCGCGGCCCCGGAACCCCCGTCCAGGACGTCCCCGACCGCGGCCTCGACCACGGGGCGTACGTCCCGCTCGTGGAGATGTACCCGGACGCCGACGTACCGGTGCTCCAGATATCCCTGCCCACGCTCGACCCGCGGCGCCTCATGGACATCGGCCGCAAGCTGGCACCCCTGCGCGACGAGGGAGTCCTGATCGTCGGCAGCGGCTTCTTCACCCACAACCTGGCCGCGCTGCGCCACACCGGGCCCGGGGTTCCGGCCTGGTCGGCGGAGTTCGACGCCTGGGGCCGCGAGGCGCTGGAGGCCTCCGACACCGACGCCTTGCTGGACTTCGAGGCCAAGTCTCCGGCGGGCCGCCTCGCCCACCCGCGCACGGAGCACTTCGCCCCGCTCTTCGTCACCCTCGGCGCGGCCGACGCCGCCGGCGATCTGGGCCGCCGGACGGACACGGTGGACGGCTTCTGGATGGGGCTGTCGAAGCGCTCGGTCCAGTTCGGGTAGAGGCCCCTCCGGGCTCCTTCGCCGCGGTTCCGCTTTCGCCCGTCCCGGCTCCCGGGCCCCCTGCTCGCCGCCCGGGGTCCGGTCCGCGCAACCAGAAGCCTTTCGGAGTCGTCTTCCGGGACAGGAGTGCTTCCGCCGTCCGTGTGGCGGCGGTCCGGCGGGCGCCGCGCCGGCCGCGGTCCGCGCACGGCCGGCGAGGGCTTTCCGATCGTCCCCGCCCCCTGTCTGACCTGCGGTTCCTCGCGCTCCGGCGGAGCCGGCGCCGTCGCCTGTCCGGGATGCGGCGGGGCAGGGTACTGCAAGATCACGAAAAAGAGACATCGGCGTGGGAATTCTGTCCTGATTCCAGCCGTTGTCTCCCATGGATGCGGGCACTCGGGAGAGTGTCCGGGGACGCAGAGCCGCGTTCCAGCAGCCGCACCGCGACCTCACACATTTGCAAGGGAGCACGCATGGCAACCCGCGCCGTCGCCCGCCACCAGTCCGAGGGCAGCGCCCGCGCTGTGGGCGGGGAGATCGCCGACCGCGACCTGGTCGGCATGTACCTGGACGAGATCGCGCGCACCCCGCTGCTCGATGCGGCCAAGGAAGTGGAACTGTCACAGATCATCGAGGCGGGGGTGTACGCCCGGCAGATCCTCGACGGCGAGGTGGAGCGTGATGGGGACGCTCCCAACCGCGAGGAATTGGAGGTCCTGGCCGCCGAGGGGGAGCGGGCCAAGGAGACGTTCATCCGCTCCAACCTGCGTCTCGTCGTGGCCGTCGCCCGCCGCTACCCGCGCAGCGGCCTGCCCCTGCTCGACCTGATCCAGGAGGGCAACGCCGGCCTGGTCCGCGCCGTTGAGAAGTTCGACTACACCAAGGGCTTCAAGTTCTCCACGTACGCGACGTGGTGGATCCGCCAGGCCATCACCCGGTCCATCGCCGACCAGTCCCGCACCATCCGCCTCCCCGTCCACCTCGTCGAGGAGCTCGGCCGGATCCGCCGCATCCAGCGGGAGTTCAACCGGCAGAACGGCCGGGAGCCCGAGCACGCGGAGATAGCCGCCGAACTGGACTCGACGGAGCGGCGCGTGGGCGACGTACTCGACTGGGCCCGCGACCCGGTCAGCCTGAACATGTCCGTGGACGACGAGGGCGAGACGCAGTTCGGCGACCTCCTGGAGGACACCTCGGCGATCTCCCCGGAGCAGTCCGTCCTCTCCCTGCTGCGCAGCGAGGAGCTGGAGGACCTGCTGGGCAAGCTCGACCAGCGCACGGCGTCGATCATCAAGATGCGGTACGGCATCGACGACGGCCGGGAGCGGACCCTGACGGAGGTCGGCAAGCAGCACGGCCTGACCCGCGAGCGGATCCGCCAGATCGAGAAGCACGCCCTGCTGGAGCTGAAGCGCATGGCGCGCGACACCGGCTTCGACGCCGTGGCCTGACGGCCCCGGCTCGGCCCGGCCCGCACCGGGCCCCCGGCCGGTCCCCACGCGGCCCCCGACACCACCCCCCCAGGTGTCGGGGGTCTTCCTGCCGCCCGCTACCCGGCCGCTGCGGTCCCGGCTCCGGCCCCCGCCACCAGCCGCTCGGCCAGCGACCGGGCGGCCTCGGCCAGGAGCTCCGGCGCGTGGACGGTGAACGGCAGCCCCGTCAGCGCCAGCCGGGCCGCCAGCCACTCCGGGGACTCCCCGGTCTCGAACCGCACCCGGCAGCCCGCGCCCGGGCCCGCATCCCCACCCCCGTCCCCTTTCCCGCCCTCTTTCCCTTTCCCGTCCGCCGGTACGGCGTTGTCCCGCAGCCAGCCGGGCAGCTCCTCCACCCCCACGCCGAAGCCGATCTCCACCGCGTACATCTGCCGGCCGTGCAGCCCCCTGCGGACGAACTCCACGGCGTCCATCGGCAACTCGCGCGGGGCGAACCGGGCGCCGGTCGCGAAGGGGTCCGCCACCCGGTCCACGCGGAAGGTCCGCCAGTCCTCCCGGTCCATGTCGTAGGCCACCAGGTACCACCGGCTGCCCGTGCTCACCAGCCGGTACGGCTCCACCAGCCGCCGCGTGCCGGCCCCGTCCCGCGCCCGGTACGCGAACCGCAGCCGCTCCCGCCCGGCCACCGCCGAGGCCATCGTCGTCAGCGTGTGCGGGTCCACGGTGGCCCCGTCCCCGCGGGTCACCGCGATCGTGGCCGACTGCAGGGCGCCCACCCGGTGTCGCAGCCGCCCCGGCAGCACCTGCTCCAGCTTGGCCAGCGCCCGTACGGAGGCCTCCTCGACGCCCTCGACGGCGTGCCCGGCCCCCGCCCGCAGCCCCACCGCGATCGCGACGGCCTCTTCGTCGTCCAGTAGCAGAGGCGGCATCGCCGCGCCCGCCACCAGCCGGTACCCGCCCTCCGGGCCCAGGGTGGCCTCCACGGGATACCCGAGCTCCCGCAGCCGGTCGATGTCGCGGCGGATCGTGCGCGTACTCACCCGCAGCCGTTCCGCGAGTTCGCTCCCGGGCCATTCGCGTGGGGTCTGCAACAGGGAGAGCAGGGTGAGGAGCCGTGCGGGAGTGTCGGTCATGGGATCCAGGCTGCCAGCGGAATAGGACACCATCTGACCTAGACGCGGTCTAGCTTTCTCCCATGAGCAGCGAGACGACCATGACATCGCCCGAAGGAAAGAACGGGCCCATATCCGAAGAGCGGAGCTCCACCCCCGCCGACGCACCAGCTGTCGCACCCGCACCCGCACGCGTCTCACCCGAACCGGACGCCCCCGTCGCCGACCGGCGCCGCTGGCTGGCGCTCGCCATCGTGATGACCGCGGCCTTCATGGACCTGGTCGACGTCACGATCGTCAACATCGCGATACCCAGCATGCGCGCCGACATCGGCGCGTCGACCAGCGCCATCCAGTGGATCACCGCCGGCTACGCGCTCGCCTTCGCGGCCGGCCTGATCACCGGCGGCCGCCTCGGCGACATCTACGGCCGCAAGAGGCTCTTCCTCATCGGCATCACCGGGTTCACCATCGCCTCGCTGCTCTGCGGCATCGCCCCCGACCCCGACGTGCTCGTCGCCGCCCGCATCCTCCAGGGCGGCACGGCGGCCATGATGGTCCCGCAGGTGCTGTCGATCATCCACGTCACCTTCCCGCCCCAGGAGCGCGGCAAGGTCTTCGGCCTGTTCGGCGCGATCGTCGGCCTCGGTGCCGTCTCGGGCCCGCTGCTGGGCGCCCTGCTCACCCAGGGGAACTTCTTCGGCCTCGAATGGCGCCCGATCTTCCTGATCAACCTGCCCGTCGGCATCGCCGGCGCGCTGCTCGGCCGCGCCTTCATCACCGAGTCCAAGGCCCCCACGGCCCTGCGCCTCGACCTGGTCGGCGTCGTCCTCGCGACCCTCGGCCTGGTCATGCTGATCTTCCCGCTGACCCACGGCCGGGAGAACGACTGGCCGCTGTGGGGCTTCGTCTCGATGGCCCTGGTGCCCTTCGTCTTCGCCGCGTTCATCGCCTACGAGAAGCACAAGATCCGCAAGGACGGTTCCCCGCTGGTCGAGCTCTCCCTCTTCAGGATCAAGAGCTTCGCGGGCGGTATCGCCGTCCAGCTGATCTTCGGCCTCGCGACCGGCATCTTCTTCCTGGTCTGGACGCTGTACATGCAGGCGGGCCTCGGCTGGAGCGCCCTGCGGGCCGGCGTCACCGGCATCCCGTTCTCCCTCGCCGTCTCGGCCGCCGCCGGCCTGTCGGTGCAGAAGCTCGTCCCGCGCTTCGGCCGCAAGGTGCTCCAGGCGGGCGCGCTGGCCATGGCCGCGGGCATCCTGCTCTACATCTGGGAGTCGCAGCACTTCGGGATGGAGATCACCTCCTGGCAGATGGCCGCCCCCTTGATCGTCATGGGCCTCGGCATGGGCCTGATCGTGGCCCCGCTCACCGACACCGTGCTGTCCCAGGTGCCGCGCGAGCACGCCGGCTCCGCCTCCGGGCTGATCAACACCACCGGCCAGATGGGCCACGCACTGGGCCTCGGCCTGACCTCCGTGGTCTTCTTCGGGCTGATGGACGACGACTCCGTCTTCGGGCCGCCGTACGTGGAGGCCTTCCGCGGGGCGCTGTGGTGGGTCGTGGCCGTACTGGTGCTGATCTTCGCGGTGATGTTCATGCTGCCGCGCAAGTCGGTGCCGCCGGAGCAGCGCGAGGGCGCCGCCGAGCAGGCCCCGCAGGCCCCGGAGAAGGTCCCGGCCGCGTAGCCGCCTCCCCCCCGGCCCCCTGTACACGGGCATGTCCGCTCCTCCGGGGCGGGCATGCCCGTTCCTTTTGATTCGGGGCATGACGGGCGTACGGTGAGGGGAAATCCAAGGAACCGGACGCCGGGCGGACGCACACCCACGGAAGTCGTGCTCGCATGATCCTCACCGTCACCCCCAACCCTTCCCTCGACCGGACGTACGAGGTCACCGCGCTGGAGCGGGGCGCCGTGCTGCGCGCGGCCGCCGACCGGCTCGACCCCGGGGGCAAGGGGGTCAACGTCTCGCGCGCCGTGGCCGCCGCGGGCGTGCGGACGACGGCGGTCCTCCCGCTCGGCGGCCCGGCCGGCACCCTGCTCGCCGAACTCCTGGCCGCCGAGGGCGTGGACGTCACCGCCGTCTCGATCGCCGGGCAGACCCGCTCGAACGTCTCGCTCGTCGAACCGGACGGCACCCTCACCAAGGTCAACGCCCCCGGCCCGGTCCTCACCGCGGTCGAATCCGCGCTGCTGCTGGACACCGTCCGCACCTGCGCCGACAGCCCCGCCTGGATCGCGGCCTGCGGCAGCCTCCCGCCCGGCCTGCCGACCCACTGGTACGCCGAACTGGTCGCCCGGGCCCGCGCGACGGGCGCCCTGGTCGCCCTGGACACCTCCGGCCCGGCCCTGGCGGAGGCACTGTCCGCCCGCCCGGACGTGGTCAAGCCGAACACGGCCGAGCTCGCGGAGGCGGTGGGCCGCCCGCTGTACACCCTCGGCGACGCCGCGGCCGCCGCCGAGGAACTGCGCTCGCGGGGAGCGGGCGCCGTACTGGCCTCGCTCGGCGCGGACGGACAGCTGCTGGCCTCGGCCGAGGGGATCCTCCACGGCACCGCCCCGGTGGCGGCCGTCCGCAGCAGCGCCGGCGCCGGCGACGCCGCACTGGCCGGCTTCCTCATCGCCGGCGGCAGCGGCCCGCAGGCCCTCACCTCGGCCCTGGCCCACGGCGCGGCCGCGGTCCGGCTCCCGGGCAGCGCCATGCCGGCCCCCGCGGACCTGCGCCCCGAGAACGTCCGCATCACACCGCGGCCGCCGCTGGACCAGTACCTGACCGAGCCGGCCGTTCCGGGCGGGGCCGCGGTGCGGGTGGAGCCGGTGGCCCCGATGGACCCGACGGGGCCGATCGAGCCGACCGCCGTCTGACGGGGGCGCTCAGCCGTGCGCCCGGACCTCCATCGCCCCGCGCGCCGCGGCCTCCGTCTCGTACACCTCGCACATGTGGCGCCCGTCCGGCGTCGCCGTGTGCTCGACCTCCCACAGGCTGATCTCGCCGCCGTCCAGCAGGACGAACGCGTGCTCGTACAGCCGGAATCCGGCGTCCCGCCCGTCCGCCAGGCTCTGCAGGGTGCCGAACGCCTGCGTGATCCGGTGCGCGTACGCCGACTTCAGCAGCAGCGCCGTCCGCTCCCCTGGCCGGTCGGCGTTCTCGGCGCGCCGCAGCACCCGCCGGGCGTGGTCGGCCGACTGCTCCACCGCGTACTCCCGGTACCGCTGCGCCGCGGTCGGGGCGGAGAGCAGGGCGCTCAGCGCGGCCGCGTCCCGGTCCGCCGCCTCCGGCTCCTCCTCCGGATCGAACCCGGCCGGGCCGAAGGCATCCTCCTCCGGGGTCTCGCCGAACAGCCGGGCCACGGCCAGGTGGGTCTCCGTCCGGCTCGTGAAGACCTCGTGCCGTATGGTCCGGTCGCCCTCGTGCCGGTACACCAGCTCCCACAGGGACGCCGAACCGCCGTCGGAGAGCAGGTAGGTGTGCCGGTGGGTCTCCCGCCACCGCCCCGCCGCCGGGCTGTGGCTCGTGGTGTACAGCGAAGAACTGTGGGCGAGCGCCGTCCCGAGGCGCTCGACCAACCGGTCAGGCAGGTCATAGGAGTTGAGGGCGCGGCCCAGGAGTCGCTCGAGGTGCGCCTCGGTTGTCTCGTACGGATCGCTCAAGGTGGGTCTCCAGGCCGTCGCAGCTAGTGACTTCGCGGGAGCTCAACGTAGCCCCTGGCTCTGACATCACGTCCGGGGTTCGGTAAAACGTCCGGGAGGCAACAGGGGTTCCCGCCACCCCTTCAGGTCAACTTTTGGCGGAATGTGAAGGGTTCGCCTGGGTATGTCCCGTAGCGCGGGACCATGGGCGGTATGGCTACGAAAACAGTGGGCCTTCCCCGCCAGCAGGGGCGGCCCAGCACTCGACACGAGGGTGAACCGGCCGCCGCGCCAAGGGCATTGGCCTGGCTGCTGGTCCTCACCGGGGCCGCCGGGGTGCTGGCCTCGTGGGTGATCACCCTCGACAAGTTCCTCCTGCTCCAAGACCCGGACTTCAAGCCGGCCTGCAGCCTCAACCCGGTGGTCTCCTGCGGCAGCGTCATGCAGAGCGAGCAGGCGGAGGCCTTCGGCTTCCCCAACCCCATGCTGGGACTGGTCGCGTTCGGGGCCGTGGTGTGCGCCGGCGTGAGCCTGCTGGCGGGGGCCCGGCAGCGCGGCTGGTTCTGGCTGGGACTGAACGCGGGCACGGCGTTCGGCGTGGGCTTCTGCACCTGGCTGATGGTCCAGTCGCTCTACGAGATCAACGCGCTGTGCCTGTGGTGCTGCCTGACCTGGGTCGCGACACTCGTGATGTTCTGGGCGGTCACCGCGTACAACGTCCGCACCGGGTACCTGCCCGCGCCCGGGCCGGTGCGGGGCTTCCTCGCCGAGTTCGGCTGGGTGCCGCCCGTCCTGCACACCGGGGTGATCGGGATGCTGATCCTCACCCGGTGGTGGGAGTTCTGGACGGGCTGACGGCGCACGGCCGCGCAGACGAGGGCCCCGGCAGCGGATGCTGCCGGGGCCCTCGTCACATCGCTCCACGGGCGCAGGCCCGGACCGCAGCGGGCCGGGAGGGAGCGGAGCGGAGGTCAGAGCCCCTGGGAGCCGTTGCCGGAGAGGACCGGGATGTTGTCCAGGACGTGCGAGAGCGACTCGTCTCCCTTGGCCTGGGTGGAGTTCTCGGTGCACTGCTGGTTCATCGGGTTGGACAGGATCGGCACGTCCTGGACGCCGAGGTTGGCCAGGGCGAGGATCGACTGGGGGTTGGCCTTCGCGGGCAGGCCGATGCAGGGCTTGTTGAGGGTGCCCTGGACCAGCCCCATCTGCGGGCTCGCGGTCCCGTAGGCGGCCTGGTTTCCGTAGATGTGCTGGGAGTCGTTGCCGTTGAAGGTGTTGACCCCGTTGTCGTCGCCGATGGCCATGGCCGGGGCGGCGAGGGCGGCGCCCGCACCGACGGCGGCGGCGGTGACCGCGGCAGCAGTCATGATCCTCTTGAGCATGATTGATCCTTATTGTCGCAACGAGTGCCCGCTAGTGGAGCGCCCTGGTCAACTGCCCCTCCGCGGCGTCGGTTCCGGGGCTTCACTCGAACGGCCCGCTCCCGCGGGGCGGGGGGGGGGGGGGGGGGGGGGGGGGGGGGGGGGGGGGGGGGGGGGGGGGGGGGGGGGGGGGGGAGAGGAGGGGGGGGGGGGGGGGGTGGAGGGGGGGGGGGCGGGTTTCGTGCTTA
>NZ_JBWKDK010000082.1:15188-19214 GCF_056436005.1 Streptomyces sp. NPDC043854 | reverse complement strand
ACAACGTCATCCCGCCCCCAACCCGCGCCGAGCTCCCCCCCCCCCCCCCCCCCCCCCCCCCCCCCCCCCCCCCCCCCCCCCCCCCCCCCCCCCCGCCGCCGTTTCGCCTGCCGGGGCACGGGCCCTGTCGGGGCCCCGACCTCGCGTTCGATCGGATTGACGAGGGCCGACCGGATCTTCCCGAGTCGAAAACCGGAGCAGAAGCCTGCAAACTGACCGGGTCGGGATCTTCCCGGCTCCATGCGGGGAGGAGGTACGGGCGTGCGCGCGAGGCCGAACCGGGCGGTTTCCCTGCTGGTGACCTCGGTGGTCCTGACGGGATTCGTGATCCCGGGAGCGCTCGCCCAGCCCGAGGGCGGCGACCCGGCAGCCGGATCCGGGGCGGCGGCCTCCGCCGGCGCGGACCTCGACGAGATCCCCGCCGAACCCCCCGTACGGGCCGGGCCGACCCCGGCCGCGGACCTGTTCGGCGCCGACTGCGACACCGTCATCGAGGGCTCGCTGGTCACCTCGTACTGCCACAACAGCTACCCGCAGACCGATCTGGTCCGGCTGCACGTCGAATGCGACCGCTGGTGGGACCTGGACCTGGACGGCAACGCCGTGGCCGTGGACCCGGCTGGCCGGGCCGAGCTCGCCGGCCGGTGCTG
Source organism: Streptomyces sp. NPDC043854 (assembly GCF_056436005.1). Lineage (NCBI taxonomy): Bacteria > Bacillati > Actinomycetota > Actinomycetes > Kitasatosporales > Streptomycetaceae > Streptomyces > Streptomyces sp. NPDC043854. The sequence goes on along the minus strand of NZ_JBWKDK010000082.1, from coordinate 18,564 downwards.
GAAGGAGGTCCGCTCGACCTGGGTCAGCCACCGGCGGGCGTGACCGCGTCCCCCGCCCCCGCATCCCCCGCCCCCGCGCGTCCCGCCGGGTCCTGCTGCGTGCGGCCGAGGCAGGCGAACGGGTAGCCGGCCGCCTCCGACGCCGCCGTCTCCCCGTCCCCGCGCCGGACCGCCTCGATCAGCCGGGCGTGGTCCAGGTGCGCCGCCGGGTCCAGGTCCGCACCCACGTCCGTGCGCAGCCACTCGGCCACCAGGTCGCCGAGGTCCGCGTACAGCTCGATCAGCACCTCGTTGTGCGAGGCCGCCACCACCGCCATGTGCAGCGCGACGTCCGCCGCCACGAACAGCTCCGCGTCCCCGCTCGCCCAGGCCTCCTCGCGCCGCGCCAGCAGCGCCTCCAACTGCGCCACGTCCCGCTCGGTGCGCCGCTCCGCCGCCAGCCGGGCCGCGGCCGACTCCAGCGTCGAGCGGACCTCGGCGATGTGCCGGGGGTCGGCCCCGGCGAAGCGGCGGTGCATCACCCCGGCCAGCTCGCTGGTGGCGAGCACGTACGTCCCCGAGCCCTGGCGGATGTCCAGGAGCCCGTTGTGGGCCAGTGCCCGGACGGCCTCGCGCACGGTGTTGCGGGCGACCCCCAGCATCTCCACCAGTTCCGGCTCGGTCGGGATACGGGCGCCGACCGGCCATTCGCCGGAGGTGATCTGGTTCCTGAGCTGGGCGATCACCTGGTCGACCAGGGCGGATCGCCGGGGCGAGGTCAGTGGCATGCGGGCGGGAGTCCTCTCCGGGCCGGACGGCTGGACAGCTGTCCCGTTGGACAGTCAATCATCCCATGATTCTATGATGGGTGAATGTTGGACGACGAAACCCAGACCCTCCACCGGCCGGAGGCCGCGCCCACGGCACCCCGGAGCCCCCGGCCCGCCGCCCCCGCCACCACCGCCGAGGCCTGTCGGCCCGGATGGCTCGGCCCGGTCCTCGTCGTCGGCATCGTCCTGGCCGCCCTCAACCTGCGGCCCGCCATCACCAGCCTCGGCGCCCTCTTCGAGGAGGTCCGCACGGGCCTCGGCATGAGCGGCACCGTCGCCGGACTGATCACCTCCGTCCCGGTCCTCTGCTTCGCCGTCTTCGGCGTCACCGCACCCCGGCTCTCCCGCCGCTTCGGCCCGGCCGCCGTCGTCTGCGCGGGCATGGCCGCCGTCGCCGCAGGGCTGCTGATCCGCCCGTTCGCCACGGGCGCCGCCGGCTTCCTCGCCGCCAGCGCCCTGTCCCTGGCCGGCATCGCCCTCACCAACGTACTGCTCCCGGTGATCGTCAAGCGCTGGTTCCCGGACCGCCTCGGCACCATGACCGGCCTGTACTCCATGGCCCTGGCCGGCGGCGCCTCCCTGGCCGCCGCCGCGACGGTCCCGCTGACCTCCGCCCTCGGCGGCAGCTGGCGTACCGGCCTGCTGGTCTGGGCCGTGCTCGCGGTGGCCGCCGTACTGCCCTGGCTGCCCGTGGCCGCCTCCGTACGGCGCGAGCGGCAGGCCGCCGGGGCCGCACCCGCCCCGGCCGGCCCGAGCGTCGTCCGCAGCCGCACCGCTTGGGCCCTGGCCGGCTACTTCGGCCTCCAGGCCACCGGCGCGTACATCATCATGGGCTGGCTCCCGCAGATATTCCGCGACGCCGGGGTCTCCGCCGGCTCCGCGGGCGTCCTGCTCGCGGTCACCGGGGCCATGGGCGTCCCGCTGGCCTTCGTCATCCCCAACCTCGCCGGCCGGATGCGGAACCAGGGCCCCATCGCCGCCGGCCTCGGCGTCTTCGGCCTCATCGGCTACACCGGCCTGTACCTCGCCCCCGCCGCCGGCGCCTGGGCGTGGGCCCTCCTGCTCGGCATCTCCAACTGCGCCTTCCCGCTCGCCATCACCATGATCGGGCTGCGCGCGAAGAGCCCGGGCGGCGTCGTCCGGCTCTCCGCCTTCGCCCAGAGCGTCGGCTACCTCGTCTCCGTCCCCGGCCCCGTCCTCATCGGCACCCTCTACCAGCACAGCGGAGGCTGGGACCTGCCGCTGACCCTCATGTCCTGCCTGCTGGTCCCGCAGATCGCGCTGGGCGTGCTCGCCGGACGGGACCGCACGATCGAGGACGAACGCGGCATGCGAGACTGAACGGCATGTCGCCCGTACTCGAACCGAACCCCCAGGACGGCCGCAAGAAGCTCGGCGCCGTACTCGGCGCGATGCTCGCCGTCAGCGTGATCATCGCCGTCATCGCGACCGTCGTCTCACCCTGACCCGGCAAGGGGGTGGGGCTGTCCCCACCGACCCCTAGGGGGTCGGGTTCAGGGTCGGGTGGGGTGCGCCCCTGATGGGAACGGCGCCTTCGGATCCCTAGATTCGAAGGAGCAGCCCGTCCCGTCCGCACCCCTGGAAGGCCCCCATGCTGGCCCCCGCACCCGCCCCCGTCCACCGCTCCGCCGGCGCCGACGCCCGGCTGCACTGGTGGGCGCTGGCCCTGCCCGCACTCGCCTTCGCCCTCCTGCTGCTGCTCCTCGCCGGATCCGGCGAGGTCCGGGCCACCGCCGGCGAGACTGCTCCCCTGCTCCAGGTCAGCGAACAGCTCCTGCGCGCCGCGGGCTGATCCGGCCCACGCGTCCGCGCGAGCCGCGCACGCCGCAGGAGCGCCCCTGCGCGCGGACGGGCCCCAACACCCTCCGCTCCACGGCCCGATCCGTGCGAAGCTGGGAGCCATGAGCGCCGACACACCCCGCAGGATCGTCCTCCTCCGGCACGCCAAGGCCGACTGGCAGCAGGTGGCCGACCACGACCGCCCGCTGGCGGAACGCGGCCGCAAGGAGGCACCGGCCGCCGGACTGAAGCTGGCCGAGACCGGCATCGCCTTCGACCTGGCCCTCTGCTCCACCGCCACCCGCACCCGCGAGACGTGGAAGCTCGCCGTCCAGGAACTGCCGCAGCGCCCGAAGACCGTGTACGAGGAGCGGCTGTACGAGGCCTCGCTCGGCGAGCTCATCGCCCTCCTCAACGAGACCCCCGACGAGGTCGAGGACCTCCTCGTGATCGGCCACAACCCCGGCATGCACGCCCTCGCCGACGCCCTCGCCGGCCGCGTCGAGGACGACACCCTGGCCCGGATGACCCGCAGCGGCTTCCCGACCGCGGCGCTCGCCGTCGTCTCCTTCACCGGATCCTGGAAGTCCGTGGAGCACGGCGTGGGCACGCTCCTCGACTACTGGACCCCCGCGGACCACTGACCGGCCCGCGGCGGGCATCCCGCGTACGGGGGCGGGGGGGGGGGGGGGGGGGGGGGGGGGGGGGGGGGGGGGGGGGGGGGGTGGGGGGGGGGGGGGGGGGGTGGGGGGTGGAGAGCAGAGGAG
>NZ_JBWKDK010000082.1:0-15178 GCF_056436005.1 Streptomyces sp. NPDC043854 | reverse complement strand
GAAAACAAAAGAAAACAGAAGCTGAAGGAGCGCGAAACGGCAGGAAAGGCCCCCCCCCCCCCCCCCCCCCCCCCCCCCCCCCCCCGCCCCCGTCTCTCGTCGTCGTGCACGTGCTCGTACACGTGACACGCACGCGCGGACCGGGTCAGGTCAGGCCGGCGGCCTCCACCTCCTCGCGGGTGATCCCCAGCAGGTACAGCACGGTGTCCAGGAACGGCACGTTGACCGCGGTGTGCGCGGCCTCGCGGACCACCGGCTTGGCGTTGAAGGCCACCCCGAGCCCGGCCGCGTTCAGCATGTCCAGGTCGTTGGCGCCGTCGCCGATCGCCACCGTCTGCTCCAGCGGTACGCCGGCCTCGTCCGCGAAGCGGCGCAGCAGCCGGGCCTTCCCGGCCCGGTCCACGATCTCGCCCGTGACCCGGCCGGTCAGCTTGCCGTCGACGATCTCCAGGGTGTTGGCGGAGGCGAAGTCCAGCCCCAGCCGCTCCTGCAGGTCGTCCGTGACCTGCGTGAACCCGCCGGAGACCACGCCCACCTGGTAGCCGAGCTGCTTGAGGGTGCGGATCAGGGTCCGCGCCCCGGGCGTCAGCCGCACCTCGGCCCGGACCTTGTCCACCACCGAGGCGTCGAGCCCCGCCAGCAGCGCCACCCGGGCGTGCAGCGACTGCTCGAAGTCCAGCTCGCCGCGCATGGCCCGCCCGGTCACCTCGGCGACCTCGGCCTCGCAGCCCGCGTGCGCCGCGAACAGCTCGATGACCTCGTCCTGGATCAGGGTCGAGTCCACGTCCATCACGACCAGGCGCTGGGCCCGCCGGTGCAGGCCCGCCGAGACCACCGCCACGTCGACGCCGATCTGCGCGGCGGCGATGGCCAGGGCGGTCCGCAGCGGCTCCGTCTCGCAGCCGGACACGGCGAATTCGACGGCCGTCACCGGGTATTTGGCGAGTCGGAAGATGCGGTCGATGTTGCCGCCCGTGGCGGTGATCCGGGCGGCGACCGCCGCCGTGGACTCGGCGGTCAGCGGGTGGCCGAGGACGGTGACGTGGGAGCGGCCGGTGCCGCGCGGCCGGTTGTCACCGGTGCCGGAGAGGATCTCCGCCTGCATCTTGAGCGACTCGGCCCAGCTGTGGACCGTGGACCGCAGCTCGCCCTCGGTGCCGTGGGAGGGCATGGTGACGAGGGCGCACAGGACGATGCGGCCGCGGGTGACGACCTGCTCGATGTCGACCACGTCGACGGAGTAGGCGGCGAGGGTGTCGAACAGTCCCGCGGTGATCCCGGGACGGTCCTTGCCGAAAATCTTGACGAGGAGGGTGGGGACGTCTGAGGTCTGCGAAGCGCTCATGGTGCTCTCACCGTATCTTCCCGCCCCGCGGGGACGTCAGGCCCGTCCCACCCACCGGAACCGGTTTCCTCCGCTCAGATGCGGCGGCCGGGACCGGACCGCTGATCGAGAAGTCCGGTATCGCACCGCTCCGGGCGACTTGCGCCCGCGGTCGGCGGGGCCCCGGGACGGCCCCGATTCCACATGTGGCCGCAGGCCTGAAATAGTTCCACCGGATGTTAGCCATCCCTAGACTCCCTGGCGTCGGACTCCCTGACGGCCAGGGGGATTCTCGGGGGACCTAAGTGGGGCTGGAGTGCCGGAACTCGTACTGGAATTGAATGGAAGGACCTGGACGCTGGATCCGTCCAGGTCGTACTCGCTGGGACGCGATCCCCAGGGAGACGTGGTGATCGATGACGCCCGGGTTTCCTGGCGGCACGCCACCATCGCTTGGAACGGCCGGGGTTGGGGCATCGAGGACCACGGCAGCACCAACGGCACCTATGTGCAGGGTGCGCGGGTCCAGCATGCGGAGCTCGTGCCGGGCACACCGGTCCACCTCGGCAACGCCACCGACGGCCCACGGCTGAATCTGAGCGTTGCCGGCGCTCCGCAGCAGGCCGCCGCGCCGCAGCAGCAGGCACCGGCCTACCAGGCCCCGGCCCCCGCCTACCAGGCCCCGGCCCAGGCGCAGGCTGCCCCGGCGTACCAGCCTCCGGCCCAGCAGCAGGCGTGGCCGCAGCCGCACCAGCAGCAGGCGCCCGACCGGCAGCAGCACTTCCCGCAGCAGCAGGGCGCGGCCGCCGCGGCCCAGCCCGCCCAGGGAGCGCACGCCGGCTACGGCGGCGACCGCAGCCCGACGACCTTCCACCAGATCGCCGTCGGCCGCGTCATGCGCATCGGTCGTGCCCTGGAGAACGAGCTGGTCGTCTCCGACCTCCAGGTCTCGCGGCACCACGCGGAGTTCCGCTCCACCGGTGGCCGCTTCGAGATCCACGACCTCGGCAGTCACAACGGCACCTACGTCAACGGCCAGCCGCTGGCCAAGTCCGGCTCCGCGCTGCTCGGCCCGAACGACATCGTCGGCGTCGGCCACTCCACGTTCCGGATCGTCGGCGACCGGCTGGAGGAGTTCGTCGACTCCGGCGACGTCTCCTTCTCGGCCCGCCACCTCACGGTCACGGTCGACGGCGGCAAGCAGATCCTCAAGGACGTCACCTTCGGCGTCCCGGAGAAGTCGCTGATCGGCGTCATCGGCCCCTCCGGTTCCGGCAAGTCGACCCTGCTCAAGGCGCTGACCGGCTACCGGCCCGCCAACCAGGGCGAGGTCCTCTACGACAACCGCAACCTGTACAAGCAGTTCGCGGAGCTCCGCCAGCGCATCGGCCTGGTCCCGCAGGACGACATCCTGCACAAGGAGCTGAAGGTCTCCACCGCCCTGAAGTACGCGGCCAAGCTCCGCTTCCCCGGCGACACCGCCGAGTCCGAGCGCGCCGCCCGCATCGACGAGGTGCTGCGCGAGCTCAAGCTCGACATCCACAAGGACAAGAAGATCACCGCGCTCTCGGGTGGTCAGCGCAAGCGCGTGTCCGTGGCCCTGGAGCTGCTCACCAAGCCCTCGCTGATCTTCCTGGACGAGCCGACCTCCGGCCTCGACCCGGGCATGGACCGCGACGTCATGCAGCTGCTGCGCGGCCTCGCCGACGACGGCCGCACGGTCCTGGTCGTCACCCACTCCGTGGCCGAGCTGTCCCTGTGCGACAAGCTGCTGGTCATGGCCCCGGGCGGTTCGGTGGCCTACTTCGGCCCGCCGGACGAGGCGCTGAACTTCTTCGGCTACAGCACGTGGGCGGACGTCTTCTCGGCGTTCGAGAACTACCGCGACTACGACTGGGCCGGCCGCTGGAAGGGCTCGCAGCACTACCAGCTGTACGCCGCCGACCTGGACGCGGTCGCCCCGCAGTCCGTCACCATGCCGCCGCAGCAGATGATGATCCCGCCGAAGCCGCAGGCCTGGGGCTCGCAGCTGTGGACGCTGGTCCGCCGCTACCTGTCGGTCATCGCCTCGGACAAGGGCTTCATGGCCCTGATGCTGATCCTGCCCGCGGTCCTCGGCATCGTCTCCACGGTCATCCCCGCGAAGTTCGGGCTCGCGCCGCCGACCCCGCCGAGCCGCTTCAACGGCGACGCCGGCACGATCATGCTGATCCTCGCGGTCGGCATGTGCTTCTCCGGCGCCGCCAACTCGGTCCGTGAGCTGATCAAGGAACGGGTCATCTACGAGCGGGAACGCGCCACGGGCCTGTCCCGGTCCGCGTACCTGATGTCGAAGGTGATCGTCCTCGGCGTCATCACGGCCCTCCAGGGCGTGATCATCTGCATCATCGGCTTCACCCCGCGCAAGCTCCCCGCCGAGGGCCTGTTCATGGACCCGGCCACCGAGCTCTGCATCTCCGTCATCGCGCTCGGCTTCACCTCGATGATGTTCGGCCTGGTGATCTCCTCGCTGGTGAAGACCGCCGAGAAGACCATGCCGCTGCTGGTCATGTTCGCGATCGTCCAGGTCGTGTTCACGGGCATCCTGTTCCAGATCTACGACAAGCCCGGTCTGGAGCAGTTCGCCTGGCTGATGCCCTCCCGCTGGGCCATCGCCGCCGCCGGCACCACCCTGAACCTCGGCAAGCTCATGGCGCCGTGGGACATGGAGAACCCGACCAACACCGACCCCCTGTGGGACGCCACGGCCGGCCAGTGGACGCTCAACATCATCGTCCTGCTCGCCCTCGGCATCGCCTGCGGCTTCGCCGTGCAGCGCCTGCTGCGCCGCCACGAGCCCGAGGTCATGCGCAATTAGCAAGGAGCAGCACCGGCGGCACGAGCGGCATGCACAGCATGTGCGGCACGTGACGCACAAGCGCCTCAGGGCGGTACCCGGATCCCGGGTACCGCCCTGAGGCGTTCGAAGGGTTGCTGCGGAAGCTCCGCGTGGCCTAGTAGGCGCTGTTCACGTTGTCGATGGAGCCGTAGCGGTCGGCCGCGTAGTTGCAGGCGGCGACGATGTTGGCGACCGGGTCGTACTGGTCGAACTTGGTGCCCGACACGTGGTAGGCCTTGAAGGTCGGGTAGATGACCTGGAGCAGGCCCTTGGACGGGACGCCGTTCTTGGCGTTGATGTCCCAGTTGTTGATGGCCATCGGGTTGCCCGAGGACTCGCGCATCACGTTCTTGTGGATGCCCGCGTAGGTGCCCGGGATGCCCTCCTTCTTCATGATGAAGAGGGCTTCCTTGATCCAGCCGTCCAGGTTGTTCGCGAAGACCGGCTTGCGGGCGGCCGCACGGCTGGCGGCCTCCGCCTGCTCGCGCGCCTTCTTCGCGGCGGCCTCGGCCTTGGCCTTCGCGGCCGCATCCGCCTTGGCCTTGGCCGCGGCGGCCGCGACCTGGGCGCGCTGGGCGGCAACGGCCTGCTGGGCGCTCAGGTGGCTCTGGACGGCCTTGGTCTGCGCGTCCACCACCTGGGTCATCGCCACGGGGGCGGCGACGGCGGCCTCTGCCGTGCCGGTGTTGCCGGCACCGCCGGGGACAAGCGTGGCGGCGACGGCGGCGGCACCGATGGTGGCGACGGCGGCGAAGGACATCTTGTGCGCCTTCGTCAGACGACGGCCACGAATGCTGGTCTTGGACATGCGTTAGCAACCTCTTCGAATCGCGGGGGCCACAGGAGGGCTCCGCGATCCGGGGGATCCGCGGTGCCGTGCGACGGGAGCAATTCTTAGCGGCGGCAAAATCCTGGTGCAAAGGTGTGACGTACGATCCCGCTTAGTGGATCAGGGGGCCCTCTCCGACCCGGAATTTCGGCCCCGGCACCGCGTAGAACAGCACTGATGCGACCTTTAGGCGTCCACTAGTCGCCTTCGTAAGTGATGTGGGTCCTATGCGCGGGCTCACATCGACCTCGTGACATTCTCACCATGCGTTGCGAGTGTTATTCATTCCGTCACCTTCTCCGGTGTGCGGACGAAAGCCGCCCCGCCTCCTCCTCCCCACGGCCCGCCTCCACCCGACCGTCCTCCTCCCCGAGGAGGACCCCGCTCCGCCCCCGGTCCCAGACCTGCAGCCCGATCCCGCAGGTCAGCGCCGCGAGTACGGTGACCCCATGCACGGTGACCCCATGCGCAACGGACCACGCAGCGGCCTCGCCGCCGTGAGCACCGCCCTGCTCGCCATGAGCCGCCGGCTGGAGGTGCGCGACGTCCTGCGCACGATCGTCGTCTCCGCCCGCGAACTGCTCGACGCCCGGTACGCGGCCCTCGGTGTCCCGGACGACCACGGCGGCTTCGCCCAGTTCGTCGTCGACGGCATCGGCGAGGACCAGTGGCGCCGCATCGGCCCGCTGCCCCGCCAGCACGGCATCCTCGCCGCGATGCTCCACCAGGAGGGCGCCGAGCGGCTGGCCGACGTACGCAAGGACCCCCGCTTCGAGGGCTGGCCCGCCGCCCACCCCGAGATGTCCGACTTCCTCGGCCGGCCCATCCGGGACGGCGAGGAGACCCTCGGCGCCCTCTTCCTCGCGAACAAGCGCGTCCCCGGCGGCTTCACCGACGAGGACGAGGAGCTCCTCGGCCTCCTCGCCCAGCACGCGGCGATCGCCCTCACCAACGCCCGCCTCTACGAGCGCAGCCGCGAGCTCACCATCGCCGAGGAGCGCTCCCGCCTCGCCCACGAGCTGCACGACGCCGTCAGCCAGAAGCTGTTCTCCCTGCGCCTGACCGCCCAGGCCGCCGCCGCCCTCGTCGACCGCGACCCGGACCGCGCCAAGGAGGAACTGCACCAGGTCGCCGCACTCGCCGCCGAGGCCGCCGACGAGCTGCGCGCAGCCGTCACCGAACTGCGCCCCGCCGGCCTCGACGAGGACGGGCTGGCCGCCACCCTCCGCGGCCAGGTCCGCGTCCTCGACCGCGCCCACAGCGCGCACGTCACCTTCACCTGCGACGGCGTACGCGCCCTGCCCGCCGCCCAGGAGGAAGCCCTGCTCCGGGTCGCCCAGGAGGCCCTCCACAACGCCCTGCGCCACGCGGACGCCGACCGCGTCGAGGTCGTCCTCGCCCGCCGCGGCCCGGGCGCCGTCCTCACCGTCGCGGACAACGGCCGCGGCTTCGACCCCCAGGCGGTCCGGGCGGCCGGCCGCCACCTGGGCCTGGTCTCCATGCGGGACCGGGCCGACGGCGTCGGCGGCCGCCTCACCGTGCACTCGGCGCCCGGCAAGGGCACCACGATCGAGATGGAGGTGCCCGGTGGCTGACACGCCCGGGCGGACCCGCATCGGAGTACTGCTCGTCGACGACCACCAGGTGGTCCGGCGCGGCCTGCGCACGTTCCTGGAGGTCCAGGACGACATCGAGGTGGTCGGCGAGGCGGCCGACGGGGCGGAAGGGGTGTCCCGCGCCGAGGAGCTGCGGCCCGACGTGATCCTGATGGACGTCAAGATGCCGGGCACCGACGGCATCGAGGCCCTGCGCCGGCTGCGCGCCCTCGCGAACCCGGCCCGGGTCCTCGTCGTCACCAGCTTCACCGAGCAGCGGACGGTCGTCCCCGCCCTGCGCGCCGGCGCCGCGGGATACGTCTACAAGGACGTAGACCCCGACGCCCTGGCCGGAGCCATCCGCTCCGTCCACGCCGGCCACGTCGTGCTCCAGCCCGAGGTCGCCGAGGCCCTCCTCTCCCAGGAGGAGCAGCCCGCGGCCGGCCGCGGCGGCTCCCTGACCGAGCGGGAGCAGGAGGTCCTCGCCCTCATCGCGGACGGCCGCTCGAACCGGGAGATCGCCCGCGCACTCGTCCTGTCCGAGAAGACCGTCAAGACGCACGTCTCGAACATCCTGATGAAGCTGGACCTCGCGGACCGCACCCAGGCGGCCCTGTGGGCGGTCCGGCACGGCGCCGCCGGCTGACGGCGTCCAGCTTCGCCACGGAATTCATACTGTCGGGTGGATGTCGCCCACATGGCGTATCCCATGCGCCGGGCGACCGTTCTCCATGGCGTGCCGCGGCGGACGGCCGCGGCAGACGCTCTGGAGGACGAGAACGTGAAGAACACCAAGAAGGCCACAGCCGTCGCCCTGATCGCGGGCGGCCTCCTTGCCGCGGGAGCCGGCGTCTCCGCGGCGCACGGCAGCGGTGCCTCGGCCTGCGGCAAGGCCGTGGGCTCGCCCGGCGTGGCCTCCGGGAACCTGGTCCAGGCCCCCGTGCACGTCCCCGTCAACGCGGTCGGCAACACCGTCACCGTCGTCGGCCTGCTGAACGGCGCCTGGGGCAACACCGGCGTCAACCACTGACCCGCCGCCCCCGCCGCCGGCCCCGCCTCCCCCACTCTCCCCGGGAGGCGGGGCCGCAGCACACCGGGAGGCGGGCCCGCGGCGCGTCCCGCCCCGCCCGGCCCCGCCCGGCCCCGCCCGGCCCCCGAGGTCAGCCGCGGTCCCGCTCCTCCACCGCCGCGTTGTACGCCGCGACCAGCGCCCGCCGCGCCACCCGCTCCACCGGCCGCAGGGCCTCCGCCCGCGCCGCCATCTCCGAGGCCGCCACCGCACCCCCGTGCCCGCGCTCGTACGCCAGCGACACCAGCAGCGCCACCCGCTGCGCCAGCGCCAGCACCCGCACCGCCCGCGCCGGATACCCCGGAGCCAGCGCCTCCTGCCCGGCCTCCGCCCGCGCCCGGTACGCCGACAGCGCAGCCTCGGCCGCCGGTCCCGCCGCCGCCACGTCCAGCCGCGTCAGCACGACCGTCGCCTCGCGCATCCCCTCGGCCAGCTCCCGCTCCGCCTCACCCAGCGACGGCACGTCCGCCGGCGGCGCCTCCCGTACCGGCAGGCAGTGCCACACCACCTCCACGTGCACGTCCCCGGCCGGCCCCGCCTCGCTGACCTCCGGCACCAGACCCAGCGCCGCCCCCACCGCGACGACCGCCTCCCCGGCCTCCAGCGCCCGCGCATTGAACTCCGGCGGACCGCTCAGCCCCAGCGGGTGCCCCGGCACCGGCAACGCCACCCGCAGCCCGGTCACCCCCAGCGCCCGCAGCCGTCCCAGCGCCAGCGTGAGCCCCACCGGAGCGTCCTCGCCCGGCAGCCCCGCGACCCGGTGCACGGCGTCCTCGTCCACGATCGACATCGCGGCCTCGTCGGGCGAGACCAGACCGGCCAGCAGCGCGTTCCCCCAGGCGGCCAGCCGCCCTGAACGTGGTTCGAAAAGCATTCCCCCACTCTACGGACCAGCCCGGATCCGGCCCCGCAGCCGGGCTGACGCCCGGAGCCCTCCCCGAGTGGCGTAGGTTTTCCCCTGGGGCTGCGCCTACCGGTGCACTGACGAAACAAGACTGCAAGGGGAGACAACGCGCTCATGAGCGATGTACTGGAGCTGGTGGACGTATCCGTGGTCCGCGAGGGCCGGGCTCTGGTGGACCAGGTCTCCTGGTCGGTCAAGGAGGGAGAGCGCTGGGTCATCCTCGGCCCCAACGGCGCCGGGAAGACCACCCTGCTCAACATCGCGTCCAGCTACCTCTTCCCCACCAAGGGCACCGCCACCATCCTCGGCAGCACCCTGGGCAAGGTGGACGTCTTCGAGCTGCGGCCCCGCATCGGCATGGCCGGCATCGCGATGGCCGACAAGCTCCCGAAGAAGCAGACCGTCCTCCAGACCGTCCTCACCGCCGCGTACGGCATGACGGCGACCTGGCAGGAGGAGTACGAGGAGATCGACGAGCAGCGCGCCCGCGCCTTCCTCGACCGCCTCGGCATGACCGACTACCTCGACCGGAAGTTCGGCACCCTCTCCGAGGGCGAGCGCAAGCGCACCCTGATCGCCCGCGCGCTGATGACCGACCCCGAGCTCCTCCTCCTCGACGAGCCCGCCGCCGGCCTCGACCTCGGCGGCCGCGAGGACCTCGTCCGCCGCCTCGGCCGCCTCGCCCGCGACCCGCTCGCCCCCTCCATGGCGATGGTCACGCACCACGTCGAGGAGATCGCCCCCGGCTTCACCCACGTCCTGATGATCCGCCAGGGCAAGGTCGTCACCGCCGGACCCATCGACCTCGAACTCACCTCCCGCAACCTCTCCCTCTGCTTCGGCCTCCCCCTGATCGTCGAGCGCCACGACAACGACCGCTGGACCGCCCAAGGCCTGCCTCTGCGTTAGGCGCACCCTGTCCCGACCGCGCCCGCCGGACCTACCATGACCATGTGAACATCGACGCATGGGTGTGGTGGCTCATAGGCGCGGTCGGGCTGGGCATCCCCCTCGTCCTGACGGCGATGCCGGAGTTCGGCATGTTCGCCGTCGGTGCGCTCGCGGCCGCCGTCACGGCGGCCCTCGGCGGGGGAGTGGTCGCCCAGGTCCTCGTCTTCGTGATCGTGTCGATCGCGCTCACCGCAGTCGTCCGCTCGATCGCCAACCACCACCGCGAGCGGCCCCAACACCGCACCGGTGTCGACGCGTTGAAGGGGAGAACCGCCCTCGTCCTCGAACGCGTCGACGGCACCGGGGGTCGGATCAAACTCGCCGGCGAAATCTGGTCCGCCCGCAGCCTCGACGCGGACAGCAGCTTCGAACCCGGCCAGCAGGTGGACGTCGTGGAGATCGACGGAGCCACCGCCGTCGTGATGTGAGCTTCTGAGCCAAGCAGCCGACCCGCGGCCCCGGGGTCTGCGACACTCCGCTTCAACGGGGCAGCACAGACAGCCGGAAGGGCACGGGGAACCGCATGCAACCGATCATCATCGTCCTGATCATTCTGGTGGTTCTGGTCTTCATCGCACTGGTCAAGACGATCCAGGTGATCCCGCAGGCCAGCGCAGCCATCGTCGAACGATTCGGCCGCTACACCCGCACACTCAACGCGGGCCTCAACATCGTGGTCCCGTTCATCGACTCCATCCGCAACCGCATCGACCTCCGCGAGCAGGTCGTGCCGTTCCCGCCGCAGCCGGTCATCACCCAGGACAACCTGGTCGTCAACATCGACACCGTCATCTACTACCAGGTGACCGACGCCCGCGCCGCGACGTACGAGGTCGCCAGCTACATCCAGGCCATCGAGCAGCTCACCGTCACGACGCTGCGCAACATCATCGGCGGCATGGACCTGGAGCGGACCCTGACCTCCCGCGAGGAGATCAACGCGGCCCTGCGCGGCGTCCTCGACGAGGCCACCGGCAAGTGGGGCATCCGCGTCAACCGCGTCGAGCTCAAGGCCATCGACCCGCCGACCTCCATCCAGGACTCGATGGAGAAGCAGATGCGCGCCGACCGCGACAAGCGCGCCTCCATCCTCCAGGCCGAGGGCGTCCGCCAGTCCGAAATCCTCAAGGCCGAGGGCGAGAAGCAGTCCGCCATCCTCCGCGCCGAGGGCGAGGCCAAGGCCGCCGCCCTCAAGGCCGAGGGCGAAGCCCAGGCCATCCGCACGGTCTTCGAGTCCATCCACGCCGGCGACGCCGACCAGAAGCTCCTCGCCTACCAGTACCTCCAGATGCTGCCGAAGCTCGCCGAAGGCGACGCCAACAAGCTCTGGATCGTGCCCAGCGAGATCGGCGACGCCCTCAAGGGCCTCTCCGGAGCCATGGGCAACTTCGGCCCCATGGGCGGCAGTTCCGGCTTCAACCCGCTCAACACCGCCAAGGCTGCCGGAAACGGCTCCAACGGCTCCAACGGCTCCACCAACGGCAGCAACGGGCATAACGGAAACAACGGCACGGAACGCCGCGAACAGCCCCCGATCGACTGACCCGGGGGACCTCGGGCCCATCCCCTCCTGCATGATCAGTGAGGCCCCTCGACCTTCATGGCGGGGAGGCGTCTCACTCATGCAAAGGGGATGGCCCAGTCCATGTCCATGTCCATCTGGGAATCACTCGCCGTGTTCGCGGCCGGCATCGGCGCCGGCACCATCAACACCATCGTCGGCTCCGGCACGCTCATCACCTTCCCGGTGCTGCTCGCCACCGGACTCAGCCCGGTCACCGCCAACGTGTCCAACACCCTCGGCCTGGTGCCCGGCTCGCTCAGCGGAGCCTTCGGCTACCGCAAGGAACTCCGCGGCCAGCGCGGCCGCATCATCCGCCTCGGCGCCGTCTCGCTCATCGGCGGTCTCGCCGGCGCCGTCCTGCTCCTCACCCTGCCGTCGGAGTCCTTCGACACGATCGTGCCCGTCCTCATCGGACTCGCACTCGTCCTCGTCGTCCTCCAGCCCCGCCTCGCCGCGGCCCTGCGCCGCCGCCAGGAAGCCGCCGGACGGGACGGCGGCCACCCCGACGGCGGACCCGCCCTCCTCGGCGGCATGCTGGCGGCCAGCGCGTACGGCGGCTACTTCGGCGCCGCCCAGGGCGTGCTCTACCTCGCCCTGATGGGGCTGCTGCTGCACGACGACATGCAGCGCATCAACGCCGTCAAGAACGTCATCGCCGCCCTCGTCAACGGCATCGCCGCCGTCTTCTTCCTGTTCGTCGCCGACTTCGACTGGACGGCCGTCCTCCTCATCGCCGTCGGCTCGACCATAGGCGGCCAGATCGGTGCGAAGGTCGGCCGCCGCCTCCCGCCCACCGCGCTCCGCGCGGTGATCGTCGTGGTCGGCACCCTCGCCATCGTCCAACTGCTGCTGCGCTGATCCCTGCATCCCCGCGCCTCTCAGGGGCGCGGGGCTCTCCGGACATGCGGCTCCGCCGCGTGGGCGCGACCAGCCCCCTCCGACCCGCGGTTTCGTGACCGGACTCCCGGCGGAGCGCTCAGGCCGAGCGCCCCAGCCACTCCGGCAGCGCCTCCTGCCCGTGCACGCCCAGGGCCAGCAGCATCGCGTCCGCCGGCGACGGCACGAAGGGCTCGCGCAGCAGCGGCATCCCCGCCTCCTCCGGAGTCCGGTCCGCTTTGCGGTGGTTGTCCTCGGCGCAGGACGCGACCGTGTTCAGCCAGGTGTCCCCACCGCCCTGCGCCCGCGGCACCACGTGGTCCACGGTCGTCGCGCGCTTCCCGCAGTACGCGCACCGGTGCTGGTCCCGGACCAGCACCCCCCTCCGCGACCACGCCGCGTGTCTTCGGAACGGAACCCGGACATACCGGCACAGCCGGATCACCCGCGGCATCGGCAGATCCATGGCGGCCGCGCGGACACGCAGTTCGGGGTGCGACTGTTCGACGACTGCCTTGTCCTGGAGCACCAGAACGACGGCCCGGTTCGATGTCACCGTCGACAGCGGCTCGAAGCTCGCATTCAGCACCAGCGTGTCCCGCATTCTTGCCCACCTCCCGTGCGCAGGCCCGCGACCACCCTGGCTGCAGGGCCCGCAACCACTCTGGCCGCGCGCGCCACGCGGGACAACGCAATAAAAAATGCCCGGTCCTGGCCGCCTTGAGACCAGGACCGGGCAAACGGAAGGCGAATTGTCAGTTCTGGGGGGCCTCGTACTCACCGATCAACTGCGCCCGCCCCAGCGCGTGGAACCGCAGGTTGAAACCGACGACGGCCGGGGAGACGTCCCCGTCCGGACCCAGCTTCTCCTGGTCCACCGCGTACACGGTGAACACGTACCGGTGCCGCTCCCCAGCCGGCGGGGCCGCCCCGCCGAAGTCCTTCGTGCCGTAGTCGTTGCGCACGTGCACGGCACCGGCCGGCAGCCCTTCGAACTTCCCGCTGCCCGCACCCGCCGGCAGCTCGGTGACCGATGCGGGCAGGTCGAACAGGACCCAGTGCCAGAACCCGCTGCCCGTGGGCGCGTCCGGGTCGAAGCACGTCACGGCGAAGCTCTTCGTCCCCTCGGGGAAGCCCTCCCACCGCAGGTGCGGCGAGACGTTCCCGCCCTCCAGGACCTGTCCGTCGCCCAGGTCGGCACCGGGCTCGAGATCGTCGCTCACCACCGAGAACGCGGCGACCTCCGGGTGGAAGTCGTGCGGAAGGGGCGCCCTGTTCTGCTCGGCCACTGCTGAACCTCCTGATCGCGAACCGGCACCGGACCTGACTGGCCCGGTACCCGGCCCGAGCCTAGAACCAGTTGCGCTGCGAACCCACCGACGCGATCCACTGGTTGAGGTACGCCGCCCAGTCGGTCCCCTGGTCCTGCAGGTCCACCTGGAAGCAGCGGTAGGTGTCGCTGCCCTCCGTGAACAGACCCGACTTCTTGTCCATCTCCAGGACGACGTCCATCTCGCGGCCGTCCGAGACGAAGGTCAACTCGACCTGGTTCAGGCCGCGGTACTGCGCCGGCGGCAGGAACTCGATCTCCTGGTAGAAGGGCAGCGTCTGCCGGGTGCCGCGGATGTGCCCGCGCTCCATGTCCGCGCTGCGGAAGGTGAAGCCCAGCCGGCGGAACGCGTCCATGATCGCCTGCTGCGCCGGCACCGGGTGGACGTTGATCGGGTCCAGGTCGCCGGCGTCCACCGCACGCGCGATCTCCAGCTCGGTGCTCACACCGATGTTCATCCCGTGCAGGTGCTGACCCTCGAAGTGGGTGATCGGGGTCTCCGCAGGGATCTCCAGCCCGAACGGCACCACGTGCAGGGCGCCCGGCTGGACCTTGAAGGCACCGCCGAGGCGCTGCTTGGTGAAGACGATGTCCTGCTTGTACTCCTGGTCGCCGCCCTCGACCTCGACCCGCGCCTGCAGACCCAGGGACAGGCCCTCGATCTGCTGCTCCACGGAGCCGCCCTGGATACGGACCTCGCCCTGGACGATCCCGCCAGGCACGACGTTCGGCTCGGTGATGATCGTGTCCACCGAGGCGCCACCGGCACCCAGTGCGGCGAACAGCTTCTTGAACCCCATGCTCTGACTCCCCTTGAAGGACTCGTTCGACTAACCCTTACCAACGCGGAACCTTAGGCCCCGGTTGCAGGCGTGCACGTTCCACTACGCTCGACCGGATGAGCGCGCGCACCGACCGTACGCCCCTGCCCCGGTCCTTCTTCGACCGGCCGGTCCTCGCGGTGGCCCCGGACCTCCTCGGACGCATCCTGGTCCGCCGTACTCCCGAGGGCCCCATGGAACTGCGCATCACGGAGGTAGAGGCGTACGAGGGCGAGGCCGACCCCGGCTCCCACGCCTACCGCGGCCGCACCGAGCGGAACGCATCGATGTTCGGCCCGCCCGGACATGCGTACGTCTACTTCATCTACGGCATGTGGTTCAGCCTCAACCTGGTGTGTGGCCCGCCGGGCCACGCGAGCGGGGTACTGCTGCGCGCGGGGGAGATCACCGTGGGAGCCGACCTGGCCCGCAAACGTCGACTCTCGGCCAGAAACGACAAGGAACTGGCCAAAGGTCCGGCCCGCCTGGCGACGGCTCTCGAGGTGGACCGCTCCCTCGACGGCACCGACCTCTGCGCCGGCCCCGCATCCCCCCTCTCCCTCCTCGCGGGCACCCCCACCCCGCCCGACCTGGTGAGCAGCGGTCCCCGCACGGGAGTGGGCGGCGCCGGAGCTGCCCACCCGTACCGCTACTGGATCACGCACGACCCGACGGTGAGTCCTTATCGCGCTCATACGCCACGCCGCCGCTCAACTTGACTCGCCCTGGGCGGACGCCTAACGTAGCCCGAGCCGCTTGAACGGGTCACTGTCATCGACAGCTCCCGGAGCGGCGAAACCACCACCCACTACTCACCCCTGACGGGGTCGAATTCGGCATGCCCGAATTCGAATCCGCGACTCGATTATGAGTTGCACGGGATGAGCGCTAAAGTGGTGGACGCCGAAAGGGAAAACGCGAAAGCGGAGAACCGGAAAGCGAAGCGCGAAACACTCTGATAGAGTGGGAAACGCAAGAACGAAAGCCCGGAGGAAAGCCCGAGAGGGTGAGTACGAAGGAAGCGTCCGTTCCTTGAG
>NZ_JBWKDK010000081.1:0-20088 GCF_056436005.1 Streptomyces sp. NPDC043854 | reverse complement strand
TTCCCTCTTCTCCCCCCCCCCTCCCTGGCGCTCGCCCCCCCCCCCCCCCCCACTCCCCCCCCCCCCCCCCCCCCCCCCCCCCCCCCCCCCCACCCCGAGGAGGTTCGCCCCTGCGGGCGGAGACGCTTCGTCAGCTGTTGGCGCAGGTGCTGCCGAACGCGGGGTTCAGCAGGCCGATGACGTCGGCGGTGTTGCCGCAGAGGTTGACCGGGACGTGGACCGGAACGGCGACGAGGTTGCCGGCGGCCACGCCGGGGGAGCCCACGGCCTGGCCGTCGGCAAACGAGTCGGCCATGGCGGGGGAGGCGGCACCGGCGGCCATCAGAACGCCGGCGGCCAGCACCACTGCCTTCTTGTACGACATGTGATTTCGATCCTTTCCCGCAGCGGCTTGTCCACTGCAGAAACAACAACGAGTGGGCGGTGGAAAGGAAACCCCCGGTTTCCGGGATGCTTCCGAAATTCCCCCGGCAGCCCGGGTGGGCGGAAATTCAGCGCGGATTTCCGCGGCTATTTCCGGGCGGGGAGGGCGAGGGGCGGGTCCGTACGCGCCAAGGCCGCCGCGACCCGGAGGTGCGACGGCCTCGGTGGTGCGGGGGAGGAGTCAGCTGCCGATGGAGCCGTTGCCGGACAGGACCGGGATGTTGTCCAGGACGTGCGAGAGCGGCTCGTCGCCCTTGGCCTGGGTGGAGTTCTCGGTGCACTGCTGGCTCATCGGGTTGGACAGGATCGGGAGGTCCTGGACGCCGAGGTTGGCCAGGGCGAGGATCGACTGGGCGTTGACCTTCGAGGGCAGGGCGATGCAGGGCTTGTTGAAGGAGCCCTGGATCAGCGCCATCTGCGGGCTCATGGTCCCGTAGGTGGCCTGGTTGCCGTAGAGCTGGGTGGCGCCGTTGCCGTTGACGGTGTTGATGCCGTTGTCGTTCCCGATGGCCATCGCCTGCGGCGCCATCGCGGCACCGATACCCACGACCGAGGCGGCGGCCGCCGCCGTGGCCATCATCTTCTTGATCATTGTGGTCCCTTTTTTGCAGGATTGCCCGGTACTTGAGCACCCGGCCCAACGGGGCGCCGTCGGCTCGGGTTGCGGGGCTTCACCCGGATGCCGCGGTCCGGCGCGGCGCGGTTGACGGTCGGTGTGCGGTCAGGGGGGCCGGGGCGGCGCGGGCGTTGTCGAACGACGGGGCTGTTTTTTCCATTTCGTTCGAACAGCGGTGCATCCGCATAACGACTCGCCGCCTCTGAGGGTGCGTGTTATCGCCCAAAAGGCCGTACGTGCGAGTCCGGCGTGATTCCGGGTTGGATTTCTGACAAAGTTCACTCCTGTTTTGTCCCCCTTGATCGAAAATGGAGACAGGATCATGGGTGCCTCCCGCGGAATCCTCGGCACGCTCGGCCTGCTGTCCTGCCTCGCACTTTCGGCCGCCGTTCCCGCCGCGGCCGCCGAGGCCGCCCCGCCGGGCCCCGCGGAGGCACGCCGGGTCCCGTTCATGCAGCGTTACCAGGCCGTGCAGCACGGCGGGCTGGTCCGGGCCTCCAACTCCTCGATCGGCTGCAGCCGGGAGGCGGCCCCCGACGCCGAGCCGTGCGCCGAGGTCAAGAAGGGCGCGGCCGGGGTCAACGGCGACTTCGAGATGTTCTACAGCGAGGTCGACAACGACCCGGACACCTACAACTCCACCCGCGCCGAGCTCAAGGTCCCGCAGGGCGCGAAGGTCTCGTACGCCCGCCTGTACTGGGGCGGGAACCTGCGCGCCGGCGAGCAGAAGCCGCCGGAGGACAACGGGCGGGTGCTCATCGCCGAGCCGGGCGGCGCGTACAAGGAGGTGCTCGCCGACACCGTGATCGGGCACCGCACGGACGAGGGCAGCGATGCCTACCAGGCCTCGGCCGACGTGACCCCGCTGGTCCGCAAGGGCGGCGCCGGGATGTGGACGGTCGCCCAGCTCAACATCGCCATGGGCCGGTCCGAGGCGGGGGCGTGGGGCGGCTGGACGCTGGTCGTCGCCTACGAGCACCCGCAGGAGCCGCTGCGCCGGATCTCGCTGTGGGACGGCTTCCAGCGCCTCGGCACGGGGGCGGGCGAGGCGATCGAGATCGCCGGTCTGGGCGCTCCGGCCGGGGCTTCGGGCAAGGCCGGCGTGGTGGCGTACGACGGCGACCGGGGCACCCTCGGGGACGCGCTCACCGTGACCGCCGACTCCGGGCGCCGGGCCGACGTCAGCGACGAAGAGAACCCCTTCAACGACGTCATGAATTCCACGATCACGGAATTCGGGCGCCCCTCGTCCGCGCGACAGCCCGAACACCTGAACAATCTCGGATATGACGCGGACGTGTTCGACCTGAGTCCCGCCCTTTCTCGTGGCGCCCGCAGCCTGAACTTCAGGTTCACGGGCGAAAGCCAGGGCCAATTCCTCGGCGTGCTCTTCGTTCAGACAGACGCGCGCCGCTGAACGTAGGAGACCGCTCCGCGTGCCGACACAGCCTGCCGCTGCGCAGCCCTGCCCTGCGCAGCCCCCGATCCCACCAGCCCTGACCGTCCTGCACCTCGTCCAGCCCGTCGACGGCGGCGTCGCCCGCGTCGTCGTCGACCTCGTACGCACCCAGACGGCCGCCGGCCTGCGCGCCGTCGTCGGCTGTCCGCGCGGCGGCCGGCTCGCCGAGGAGGCCCGCGCCGCCGGCGCCGAGGTGCTCGCCTGGCGGGCCGGCCGCGCCCCCGGACCCGACCTGGCCGCCGAGGTGATCGGCGCCCGCCGGGTGATCCGCCGGGCCCGTCCCGACGTCCTGCACGCCCACAGCGCCAAGGCCGGGCTGGCCGGCCGGCTCGCCGCCCGCGGGCGCGTCCCCACCGTGTTCCAGCCGCACGCCTGGTCGTTCGACGCGGTCGGCGGGGTCACCGGAGCCCTCGCCCGGCGCTGGGAGCGCTTCGGGGTGCGCTGGGCCGACCGGGTGCTGTGTGTCAGCGAGGCCGAGCGCCGGGTCGGCGAGGACGAGGGGATCGCCGCCCGCTGGTCGGTGATCCGCAACGGGGTGGACCTGGACCACTACCGCCCCGGCGGCCCGGACCGGGCCAAGGACCGCTCCGCCGCCCGCGCCGAACTCCCGCTGCCCGCGGCGTTCCTCGGTGACGGGCCGCTCGCCGTCTGCGTGGGCCGGCTCTGCCGCCAGAAGGGCCAGGACGTCCTGCTGCGCGCCTGGCGGGAGGTGCTCGGCAACCTCCCGGAGGCCCGCCTGGCCCTCGTCGGGGACGGCCCCGACACCGAGAGGCTGCGCCGCTCGGCGCCGCCCGGGGTGCTCTTCGCCGGCGGGGCCGCCGACATCCGACCGTGGCTTCGGGCCGCCGATCTCGTTGTACTGCCGTCGCGGTGGGAAGGCATGGCGCTCGCCCCGCTGGAAGCCATGGCCTGCGGCCGACCGGTCCTGGTCTCCGACGTCAGCGGCGCCCGGGAGAGCCTGCCGCCCGGCCAGGGACGGCTCTGCCTGGTGCCGCCGGAGGACCCGACGGCCCTGGCCAAGGCCCTGGGACGGCTGCTTGCCGAGCCGGGCCTGCTCGCCGAACTCGGCGAGCAGGCCCAGCAGCACGCCCGGACCGAATTCGACGTGCGGCGGACCACGGCCGCGGTCACCGGTCTGTACCACGAACTGCTGGGCAGGCCCCGGCCCTCGAACCAGGAGCGCATCAGCCGATGACGATGGACAGCGCACCCCCCCGGCAGACCGGATCGGGCGGCACGGGGCACGCGGCCGGCGCCGCCGGCACGGCCGCCGTCCGACGGTCCGTCACCGCGATCCACCCGCCGCGCCGGCCCAGGGCCGACCAGGCCAGGCCGCTGGTGCGGCAGCGCCGGGAGAGGCGCCGCCTCGGGGCGCTCCCGCTGCTGGCCGCCGACGCGCTGGCCGCCGTACTGACCACGGCCGCCGCGCCCGGGCTGGCACTCCCGCGCGAGGCGGCCGTACCGCTCGCCGTCCTGCTCGCCCTGCTGCACGCGAAGGCCGGGCTGTACCGGCCGCGCCTGGCGCCGTCCGCCCTGCTCGAACTGCCCGCGCTGGCCGGGTGGGCCGCCGCCCTGTGGTGCGGGGCCGCCGCCGTCGTGGCCGCCGTCGACCCCCGCCAGGCCATCGGCTGGTGGGCGCTGCCGGCCGCCGTCTGCCTCCAGACCTTGCTGACGTGCGCGGGACGCGGGTTCGTCAACCTGCTCCGCCGCAACGCCGGGCGCCGCCGACCCGCCTCCGCCCTCGTCGTCGGCCCCGGCGCCGGGGCCGACGCGGTCGCCGCCGCCCTGCACGGGCACCCCGAGTACGGGCTGCGGCCCGTCGGACTCGCCGGCACCGCCGACACCGACACCGCCGCCGGCTCCGACGGCGACGGCGCGATGCCCGTCCTCGCCACCCACGAGGACATCCGGCGCGCCGTCATCCAGAACTCCGTCCGGGACGCCGTCTTCACCCGGCCGCCGGAGGCGGACGAGCACACCGCCTCCCTCGTCCGCCTCTTCCACGACCACGGCTGCCGGCTCTGGCTCGCCGACCCCGCCGGAACCGCCAAGGCCACCGGGATGCGGGTGGTCCAGCCCGCCGACCAGCTGTGGGGGTACGCCGTCCAACCGCTGCTGCCCCGCCCGGCCCGGCAGCTGGAGCGCTGGGTGAAGCGGGCCCTCGACAGCACCCTCGCCTTCTGCGCGCTGATCGCCGCCGCCCCGCTGATGGGGGCGTGCGCGCTGGCCGTACGGATCTCCGACGGGCCCGGGGTGATCTTCCGTCAGGAACGGGTCGGCCTGTACGGGCGCCCCTTCACCCTGCTGAAGTTCCGCACGCTGCGCGCCGACGCGCACGAGTCCGCCACCCGGTGGACCGTCGCCGGCGACAACCGGATGAGCCCCGTCGGCTCCTTCCTGCGCAAGTCCTCGCTGGACGAGCTGCCGCAGCTGTGGAACGTGGTGCGCGGCGACATGAGCCTGGTCGGCCCGCGGCCCGAGCGGCCCTTCTTCGTCGCGAAGTTCAGCAGCGTGCACCCCGGCTACGAGGCCCGGCACCGGATGCCCGTCGGGATCACCGGGCTCGCCCAGATCAACGGGCTGCGCGGGGACACCTCCATCGAGGACCGGGCCCGGTTCGACAACCACTACATCGACACCTGGTCGCTGTGGCAGGACCTGTGGATCCTCGCCCGCACCGCGGCCTCCTTCTTCCGCTTCCGGCTGGGGGGCAGCTGACCATGAGCCTTGCCGTGACGACGATCGGCGGCGCCGGAACCCGGCCGGACGTGCCGGACGCGCCCCGCCTGGTGCGGCGGCACTGGCCGCTGCTGCCGCTCGCCGCGACCGTCCTGATGCTGCTGGTCCCGGTCCCCGCCGGCGACGCGAGCGCCTCCGGCAAGGTCGGCCCGGCCGACGCGGCCTCGCTGGTGCTGGTGCTGGTGTGCGGGGTGCAGGCGCTGCGCGGCCGGGTGCGGCCGCTGAGCCCGCTCGCGGTCGCGGTGCTGGGGGTGCCCGCCGTGGGACTGGCCGTGGCGACCGCGACCGCGGGGGACCCGTACGCGGCCCTGCCGGGGTTCGTGCGCTACCTCCAGGTGTTCGTCCTGGTGCCGGCGGCGGTCGTGCTGCTGGTGCGCGACGCCTGGGAGTTCCGGGTCGCCGCGGGGTGCTTCACCGTGCTGGCCCTGGTGCAGGGCGCGGTCGGCGTCGTGCAGTACGTGACCCACACCGGCGCCTCCTACCAGGGCGAGGACGTCCGGGCCGTCGGCACCTTCGGCCCCAGCGACGTGATGGGCATGGCCACCGTCGTGGCGTACGGGCTGGTCGTGGCGACGGCCGCGGCGCTGGCCCCGGGCCTGCCGCGCCCGGTGCGGCGGGTGGCGGGCGGCACGGCGCTGCTGCTGGTGGTGCCGCTGGTGCTGTCGTTCAGCCGGGGAGCGTGGCTCGCCACGGCCGGGGCGGCGGTGCTGGTGATGCTGCTGGCCGGGATCCGGCGGGCGGTGCAGGTGCTGGTCGCCCTGACCGCGCTCGGCGTGGTGCTGGTCGGCGGGTTCGGGGTCGGGTCCGCGATGGTCGCCGAGCGGCTGACCTCGATCACGCAGGTCTCCAGCGCCCCCGACCAGTCGGTGACCGACCGCTACACGATGTGGGCCGCCGCCGAATCGATGTGGCGGGAGCGGCCCGTGACGGGCGTGGGTCTCAAGGGTTTTCCGGCCCACCGGGACGGGCACGCCTCGCTGGGGTTGTCCTCCGGCAGCGACACCGCCGGCGCGGGACAGGGGTACGTCCGCCAGCCGCTGCTCTCCCCGCACAACATGTACCTGCTGGTCCTCGGCGAGCAGGGGCTGATCGGGCTGATGGCGCTGGCGGGCGGCTGGGCGGTGCTGCTGGTCGCCGGGATCCGCCGGTACGTCGCGGGGCGCGCGCAGGACCCGTACCAGGATCCGTACGCCGTGGCCGGCGCGGGCGGACCGGACCGGTCGGGCCGGGCCATCCGCGACTGCGGGCTGATCGCGATCGGGCTCCTGGTCTGGCAGCTCACCGACTTCCTCTACGCGGACATCGGCGGGCCGTCCACCGTCCTCACCGGAGTGATCATCGGACTGGCGGCGTGGTGGGCCCTGCCGTCCCCGGTCGGCCCGCGCGCCGCTTCCGGTGCGGCCGGCCGGTGACCGATACAACGCCCTGGAGGCAGCCCGCAGCCGCGGCGACCGACGTTGCCGCGGTTGCGGGCCGTCCGCCGCGCCCCCAGCTCCCCCCGCATCCGCCGGAGCCCGCCCCGGAGCCCGCCCCGGCGCGCCACGGCCGGGGCCGCACCCCGGGGCCGCGGCCGCCCGCGCCCCCCGGGCCCGCAGGCTTCGGTCCCGACCGCGGCGCGTCCGCGCCGCTCGGCCGCTTCCTGGCCCGGGCCGCCGCCGTCACCGCCGGACTGACCGCCGCGGGCTCGGTGCTCGGGCTGGCCCGGGACCAGACCATCGCCCACCTCTTCGGCGCCGGACACGACAGCGACGCCTTCCTCATCTCCTGGACCGTCCCGGAGATGGCCTCGACCCTGCTGATCGAGGACGCCATGGCGCTGCTGATGGTGCCCGCGTTCAGCCACGCCCTCGCCCGGCGGGCGGCCACCCGGGCCGGGCTCAGCCGGATGGAGGCCCGGGCGCAGGACCCCGTACGGCTGCTGGTGGCAGCGACCCTCCCGCGGCTGGCGGTGCTCCTGACCGCCGTCGCCTCCGTGCTGGTCGTCGCCGCGCCGCTGGTCGTCGCCGTCCTCGCGCCCGGGCTGCCGGACCCCGGCCTCGCCGTCGAGTGCACTCGGCTCACCGCGCTGACCGTGCTGTCCTTCGGGCTCGCCGGGTACTTCAGCGCCGCCCTGCGGGCCCACCGCTCCTTCGTGCCGCCGGCCGCGATCTACGTCTCGTACAACGTCGGGATCATCGGGACGATGATCGCCCTGCACGCCGCGTGGGGGGTGCGGGCCGCCGCCGCCGGCGTCGCCGCCGGCGGGCTGCTGATGGTCCTCGTCCAACTGCCCGCCTTCATCCGGAACGTGGGCTTCGGCCCGCCCCGGGCCAAGGACGCGCCGCGCAGCCAGCGCGACCGGGACCGGCCCACCCTGATCGCCCTCGGCGTGATCGCCCCCGTCATCTGCTTCGCCGTCTTCCGGCAGTCGCAGGTGCTCGTCGAGCGGTTCCTCGCCGCGTCCCTGCCGCCCGGGGCCATCTCGCACCTCAACTACGCGCAGAAGGTCGCGCAGATGCCGATGGTGCTGTCCCTGATGATCTGCACCGTCACCTTCCCCGTCGTCGCCCAGGCCATGGCCGGCGGCGAACGCGAGAAGGCCCGCCGGCGCGTCGAACAGGACCTGGCGCTCGCCTGCCTCGCCGTCCTCATGGGCACCGCCCTCGTCGTCGGCTACGCCCCGCAGATCATCGAAGTCCTCTTCGAGCGGGGCGCCTTCACCCACGAGGACACCCGGGCCACGGCCGCCGTCATGCGGGTCTACGGCCTCGGGCTCCTCGGCCACTGCCTCGTCGGCGCGCTCAGCCGGCCCTTCTTCGCGACCACCCGCCCCACCTGGTTCCCGGCGCTCGCGATGGGCGCCGGACTCCTCGTCAACATCGCGGGCGGGGCCGCGGCCGTCCGCTGGTGGGGCATCCACGGCCTCGCGGGCGCCAACGCGGCCGGCATCTCCACCACCGCCGTGCTGCTGCTCCTCGGCATCGGCCGGCGGATCATCGCGATCCAGGTCCGCCGGGTCGCCCTCAGCATCGTCCGGCTCGCCGTCGCCTCGTTCGCCGCCTGCGGCACCGGCTGGATCGCCGCACCGATGATCCCCGACCCGCTGCTCAGCGCCGCACTCGGCTGCCTGCTGGTCCCGGCCATGTTCGCGGCCACCGGCATGGCCATACGGGCGCTCGAAGTGACCACCCTGTCCGCCCAGATCGCCCACACGACCCAGAGGTTCCGCAATGTCCGCTGACACCGACACGGCACCGGCCGCCGCGATGGCTCCCGCCCGCCGGACCGCGGCCTCGCCGTGGGTCCTGATGTACCACTCGGTCACCGAGTTCACCGATCCCGCCGAGGACCCGTACGGCATCACCGTCACCCCCCGCACCCTGGAGGCCCAGCTGCTGTGGCTGCGCTCGCGCGGCCTGCGCGGGGTCTCCGTCGGCGAACTGCTGCGGGCCCGCGCCGCCGGGCGCGCCGCCGCACTGGTCGGGCTGACCTTCGACGACGGCTACACCGACTACCTCACCGGGGCGCTGCCGCTGCTGCGCCGCTTCGACTGCACCTCCACCCTGTTCGTGCTGCCCGGGCGGCTCGGCGTGGACAACGTGTGGGATCCGCTGGGGCCCCGCAAACCGCTCCTCACCGCCGAGGGCATCCGCGAGGTCGCCGCCGCCGGGCAGGAGATCGGCTCCCACGGGCTGCTCCACCAGGACCTCACCGCCGTCCCCGACGACGTGCTCCAGCAGGAGCTGCGGGGCAGCCGGGAGCTGCTGCGCGAGCTGACCGGGACCCTGCCCGAGGGGTTCTGCTACCCGTACGGGTACCTCGACGCGCGGGTCGTCGACGCGACGCGGGCCGCCGGGTACGGGTACGCGTGCGCCATCGACCCCGGGCGGCTGGCCGGCCCGCACGCCCTGCCCCGTACGCACGTCAGCCAGGCCGACGGGAACGGGCGGCTGCGGATCAAACAGCTGCGGCACCGGGTGCGGGAGCTGGGCCGGGCGGTGCACCGGTGAAGGCGCTGCCGCCGCTCGAGGAGCTGCGGGTGCTGCACGTCATCACCGGGCTCGGCGTCGGCGGTGCCGAACAGCAGCTGCGGCTGCTGCTGCGGCACCTGCCCATGCGCTGCGACGTGCTGACCCTGACCAACCCGGGGCCGGTGGCCGAGGGGCTGCGGGCCGACGGGGTGCGGGTGGTGCACCTGGGCATGCACGGCAACCGGGACCTGGGGGCGCTGCCCCGGCTGGCGCGGTACATCCGGCGCGGCCGGTACGACCTCGTCCACACGCACCTGTACCGGGCCTGCGTGTACGGGCGGCTCGCGGCCCGGCTCGCGGGCGCCGGGGCGGCCGTGGCCACCGAGCACTCCCTCGGCGACGCCGAGATCGAGGGCCGGCCGGTCACGGCCGGGGTCCGGGCCCTGTACCTGGCGAGCGAGCGGCTGGGCGCGGCGACGGTGGCGGTGTCCGACACGGTCGCGGCCCGGCTGGCCGGGTGGGGCGTGCCCGCGGCCCGGGTGCACGTCGTGCCGAACGGGATCGAGGCCGCCCGGTTCCGCTTCGACACCGGGGTGCGCCGGGCCACGCGGGCCCGGACCGGGCTGCCGGAGCGGGCCTTCGTCGTCGGCGGGGTCGGCCGGCTGGTGCCGGGCAAGCGGTTCGACGCGCTGGTCCGGGCGGTGGCGGCGCTGCCGGGCGCCCACCTGCTGCTGGCCGGGGAGGGGCCCGAGCGGGCCGCGCTGCGCCGGCTGGCCGCCGAGCTGGGCGCGCAGAACCGGATCCACCTGCTGGGCGAGCGGGATCCGCTGGGCGACGGCCCGGACGGGCGGACGCCGGGGATCCCGGCGCTGCTGTCCGCGATGGACGTGTTCGTGTCCCCGTCGCGGGAGGAGGCGTTCGGGCTGGCGGTGGTGGAGGCGCTGGCGGCCGGACTGCCGGTGCTGCACGTCACCTGCCCGGCGATCGACGACCTGCCGGCCGCGGAGGCGCCGGGCGCGCGGCGGATCGGCACCGGGGCGGAGGAGCTGCTCGCCGCCCTGCGCGGGCACATGGAGGCGGGAGCGACAAGGCTGCCGCCGCCGCCCGTGGCCCGGCGCTACGACATCGCGCGGAGCGCGGAGCAGCTGCTGGACGTCTACCGGCTGGCCCTCGCGCACCGCCTGCCGGCCCCGCGCGTCCCCCGCCCCGCCCCCGCATCGGGCGGGTCGGCTTCGGGTGCGCCGGCGCCGGCTGCCCCGGCCCCGGGCGCCCCGGCCTCCGCCGCGCCCGCCGACCGGACACCCGCTCCGGCGGGCACGCCGGGCCCCGCGCACACACCGCGGCCGGCCCCCGGCGACCGGGACTGAACCGCATGTCCCGGGTACCGAACGGACCCGGGAGGAACACCTTTTCACCCAGGAAGTGAGCACGCACATGGCCGACACCGCCGAGCAGAAGAAGTCCGACCGCCGACGCCGCCGGGTACGGCTGCTGCCGCCGCCCGCCTGGTGGCCGCTGCCCGTCGCCGCCGTGCTGGGGCTGGCCGCGGGCGGCGCGTACGGCGTCCTCAAGGCGCCCGAGTACGCCGCCACGAGCTATGTCGTCGCCGTCCCGGACGACACCACCGAACCCGCCACGGCCCTCGGCTTCGCCCAGGCCTACGGCCGCATCGCCACCAGCAGCTCCACCCTCGGGTACGCCCAGCCCCGCGCGGGCCTTGACGCCCGCCGGATGCGCACCCAGGTCCGCGCCGAGACCTCCCCCGACTCCCCGATGATCGCCATCACCGGCACCTCCCGGAGCGCCGCCGAGGCGGCCGACATCGCCAACGCGGTGGCCGACGCCCTGTCGCTGAGCAGCAATCAGGCCGCCAAGAACACCGGCGTGCAGCTGCTCCTGTTCAGCCAGGCCGTGGCCCCGGCCGACCCGGTCTCGCCGTCCGCTCCCGTCGCCGGCGCCGTCGGCCTGTGCGCCGGCGGGCTGCTCGGCGGACTGTTGCTGCTCGCCCGGCCCGGCCGCGGGCGGGGGCAGCAGCCGCGGCGTCAGGACGAGGCGGCCGCCGAGGAGTTCACCGCCACGCCCACGCTGCCGGCCCAGGGCGAGAACCCGGAATCCAAGGAGAAGGAGTCCGTGCGATGACACCGGGCTCCACCGGGGCCCTCTCGGTGACGCTGTGCCGTGACCCCCGGCAGTTCGCCGCACTGGCCGAGCCCTGGAACCGGCTGTTCCGCTCCTGTCGCACCGCCACCCCCTTCCAGAGCCACGCCTGGCTGCACTCCTGGTGGCTGTCGTACGGCCGGGACGGGCGGCTGCGGATCGTGCTCGTGCGGCGCGACGGGGAACTGGTCGGCGCCGCCCCGCTGATGCTCGTCCACCGGCCGCTGCCGCTGCTGGTGCCGCTCGGCGGGGGCATCACCGACCACTCCGACGTGCTCGTGGCCGACGGCCACGCCGACCAGGTCGTGCCCGCGCTGGCCCACGGGCTGCACCGGGCGGCCCGCGGCGCCGTCGTCGACCTGCGCGAGGTGCGGCCGGGGGCGGCTGCCGAGGCGGTGTACGAGCAGTGGCCGGGCGTGCGCAGCAAGCTCGCCGACTCCACCTGCATGGAGCTGCCCGCGCTGCCCTTCGACGAGCTGGTCAAGCGGATGCCGGCCTCCGGGGGGCAGCGGGTGCGGGCCAAGCTCCGCAAGACCGACGCGGCCGGCATCGAGGAGCACGAGGTCACCGAGCACGAGGTGCCCGGTGCCGTACGGACCCTGCTGCGGCTCCACGAGAAGCAGTGGCGCGGCCGCGGGGTGACGCCCGAGCACCTCAAGCCCCGCTTCGCCGAGCACCTGACCCGGGCCACCCGGCGGATGGTGCGCGCGGGGGAGGGCCGGCTCACCGAGTTCCGGCTCGACGGGAAGGTGGTGGCGGCCAATGTCACGCTGCTCTCGGGGGCGCTCAGCGGCGGATACCTGTACGGGGCCGATCCGGACCTGCGGGCGCGGAAGGTGGACGTGGCGACCTTGCTGCTGCGCTACGAGGCCGGCCGGGCCCTCGCGGAGGGCCGCCCGGTGGTGAGCTTCCTGCGGGGCAGCGAGCCGTACAAGAACCACTGGCGGCCCGACACGGTCGTCAACCAGCGGTTCCTGATGGCCCGGACGGCGCTCGCGCCCCTGCTGCGACTGCACGAGTCGCAGGTGACGGGGCGCGAGCGGGCGGTGGACGCCCTGCGCGAGGCGCTGCCGGCCGCCCGGGACTGGCGGGCCCGGCTCAACGAACTGCGGGTGCGATGACGGGTCTGCCAGGGCCGGACGGGGCCCGCTGCGACGGGCGCCGCCGCCGTGCCCCCGGGGCCGGGCTCACGGGTGCTTCCGGAAGTGCGCGTCGAACCGGCCCTCGGCGCCCTGCCGGACCAGCCCGGCCACCTGCCGGTCGGGCACCCGGCCCTCGTTGCGTTCCTGCATGGGCACGTTAGGCATCACATCCGACCAATGGCCCGTCCGGTGACGGCTTCCGTAGGCCAGTCGCAGTTGCGCACCATCCCTGCTTGGTCCGACTAGGTGAAAGACACCGTTTCCATGTACGCGTTCTCCGGCCACGTGCCCGCTGTCGTGCTCAGACTCGACCGGAATCCGTTCCACCACGGAACCCTCGGCGCCGTCAGGTCCCTTGGTCGCAAGGGCGTGGAGGTCCATGCCGTGGTCGAGGCGGGGGGAGGTCCCGTGGGGCGTTCGCGGTACGTGCGCGCCGTGCACCAGGGACCACCGGGCGGGCTCGATCCGGAGGCGCCGGAGGCGCTCGGGGAGTGTCTCATCGGGGTGTCGGAGCGGATCGGGCAGCCCGCGGTGCTCATCGCGATGGACGACCTGAGCGCGATCACCGTCGCGCGGATCGCGCCGATGCTCGAGGGACGGTTCCGGATCCCCCGCCAACCCGACGGCCTCCCCGCCAGGGTGGCCGACAAGGCCGAGCTGTCGGTGCTGTGCGCCCGCTGGGGCATTCCGCATCCGGAGACCGTGATCCCCGGCAGCGGGGCCGAGGCCGTCGAGGCGGCCTGGCGGCTCGGCCTGCCCGCGGTCGCCAAGTGGAGCCGGCCCTGGCTGCTGCCGACGGGCGCCGGCCTGCGCAGCACCACCCTCGTGCACACCGCCGCGGAGGCACGCCGGCTGTACGAGCGCTCCGCGGAGGCCGGCAGCCGGCTGCTGCTCCAGCGGTTCCTGCCCGCCGGCGCCGACACGGACTGGTTCTTCCACGGCGCCTTCGGCCCGGGCGGGCGTCCGCTGCTCACCGGGTCGGGACGCAAGGAGCTGTCCTGGCCGGTGCGGACGGGGCTGACGGCGGTGGGGCGCTGGCTGCCCGACCCGGTGGTGGAGGAGGCGGGGCTGCGGATCGCCGAACGCCTGGGCTACCAGGGGATCCTGGACCTGGACTTCCGGCGGGACGAGAGCGGCTGCTTCCGGCTGGTGGACTTCAACCCGCGCCCCGGCGCGCAGTTCCGGCTGTTCACCGACGCGGCCGGGCTGGACGTCGTCCAGGCCATGTACCTGGATCTGACGGGGCAGCAGGTGCCGGCGCAGTGCGGGGGGCCGGGCCGGGTGTTCCTCGCCGAGAACTACGCCCTGCTGGCGGCGGTGCGCGGGAGACGGCTGCCGCTGCGGCGGCGGGGGCGGCCGGGGCCGGCCGAGGAGCCGGGCCCGGGCCGGGGGGCGGGGCGGGGGCGTGCGAAGGGGCGGTTGGAGGCGGCCTGGTTCGCGGCGGACGACCTGCTGCCGTTCCTGGCGATGCTCGCCGCGTTCCTGGGGCGGGGCGCGGACAAGGGGGCGCGCGCCCTGCGCCGGATCCCGGCGAACGGGGGGCGCACGGCGCGCGCGGTGGTGCGCGCGCCGCGTCAGCGCGCCCCGCGCCAGTGGGGCGGCGACCGGGCGGCGCCGGGGCGGCCGGCCGTGCCTGCCGCGGCTGCGTCACCCGGCGCGCCCGCCGCGCCCGCCGCGCCTGCCGCGCCTGCCACGCCCGTCGTGCCGCCCCCGCCCGTCCCGCCGGCGGCGGCCGCTCCGGACGAGCTGGTGACGCGGTGACCGCCCCGGGGGCGGGGCCGTGCCCCCTGCGGGCGACCCGGGCCGTGTCGGAGTTTGACGCGCCGGGACCCGGGAAGCGGGAGATGGCGGCGTCGCGCCCGACACCGGCCCGGCCCCGCAACGCCCCGGGGAACGAGGGGGACTCATGAGACTGGAGGGACATTGGTGACGCGGATGGACGATCTCGTCGTGGTCGGCGCCGGTCCGTACGGGCTGTCGATCGCCGCGCACGCGGCGGCGGCCGGGATCGGCGTCCGGGTGCTCGGGCGCCCCATGGCCTCGTGGCGGGACCACATGCCCGAGGGCATGTACCTGAAGTCCGAGCCCTGGTCCTCGAACCTGTCGGCGCCCGGCGGCCGCCACACCCTCGCCGAGTACTGCGCCGGCCGGGGGCTGGCGGCCGAGCACGGCCGTCCGCTCCCGATCGGCACCTTCAGCGCGTACGGCATGTGGTTCGCCCGCCGGGCCGTGCCGGAGGTGGAGGAGCTGACCGTCACCGAGATCACCCCGCAGGGCGACGGCTTCCGCATCCGCACCGCCGAGGGGCCCCCGCTGCTCGCCCGGACGGTGGCCGTCGCCATCGGGGTGATGCCCTTCGTCCGCCACCCCGGGGCGCTGCGCGAGCTGCCGCCCGGGCACTACTCGCACAGCAGCGCCCACCGCGACCTGAGCCGGTTCGCCGGCCGGGAGGTCGCCGTGGTCGGGGCCGGGCAGGCCGCCCTGGAGACCGCCGTCCTGCTCGCCGAGACCGGCGCCCGGCCCTGCCTGGTCGCCCGGCGAACCCGGCTCAACTGGAACACCGTGCCCCCGCCGCTCGAGCGCCCGGCCCTGGAGGCGCTGCGCCGCCCGCACAGCGGCCTCGGCAGCGGCTGGCGCACCTGGGTGTGGTCCGAGCTGCCGTGGGCGGTGCGCCGACTGCCCGCGGAGAGGCGGGAGCGGATCGCGGCCACCGCGCTCGGGCCCGCCGGGGCCTGGTGGCTGCGGGACCGGTTCGAGCGGAGCGTCCCGGCCCTGATGGGGCACCGGCTGCACCGGGCGGTCGCGGTGGGGGACCGCACCCGGCTGGGGCTGACCAGCGCGGCCGGGGAGTCCGTCGTCCTGGACGTCGCGCACGTCATCGCCGCCACCGGGTTCCGCCCGGAGCTGGCCCGGCTGGACCTGCTCGACGCCCGGCTGCGCGCCGCGCTGGACACGGTCGGGGACGGCGACACGCCCGAGCTGAGCCCCGGATTCGAGTCGTCGTGGCCGGGACTGTTCTTCGCGGGGCTGCTGACGGCTCCCTCATTCGGCCCTTCCATGCGATTCGTGCACGGTGCGGGGTTCACGGCGGGGAGACTGGTGAAAGGAGTCCGTAGGCGCCTCGGCGCCCTGCGCCCGCCGACGGGCTCCCTCGGGACCCCGCGGCCCGCCCGGGCCGGCGCGGGGCGTCCGAAGACATCTCTGCGGTGAGGTGAGAGGGGTCCGCGATGACTGCGGAGCAGCGAGCACAGGGCCGCGGCTGGGTGCGCATCCCGGCCAGCCGCGCGGAACAGCAGACCACTGCGCGCCGGGCAGCCCCGTACGGCCCTCCCGCGCCCGCCGCACCGGACCCGTCGACGATCTACCTCTCCCTCGTCAAGCGCTGGCGGGAGGCCGGGCGCACCCTCCCGGGGCAGCCGGACGAGGAGTGGGAGCGGCTGATCTCCCAGCCGTGCTGGCCCGGCCGTTAGGTGGTGTGTGTCAGGTGGCAGCGGCGGAGCGCGACAGGTCCGGCCCAGGGCCCGGCCGGGGAGCCGGCCCGGGACCGGACCGGGGAGCCGGCGGCGGCCCGGTGACCGGTCCCGGCGAGCGGCTGGCCCTGAACGGCATGGGCAGCTTCGAGTGGGACCTGCGGGCCGGCACGTTCGAGCTGGACGAGGCCGGGTACGCGGTCTTCGACCTGGAGCCCGAGGAGTTCGACCGGACCCCGGAGGGCCTCGGCCTGCGGATCCCGACGCACGACAGCACGCGCCTGGCGGACTCCGTGCAGGCCGCGGTGGACGAGGGTGCCGAGACGCACGGCTCGTACTTCACGGTCCGCAGGCGCGACGGCGTCGACCAGTGGACCCACACCCAGGGCAGGATCCTGCGGGACGCCGCCGGGCGGCCCTACCGCATCGTCGGGATCGTCCGGGACGCGACGGCCGAGCTGACCCAGGCGACCGTGCTGCGGAAGCTGGAGTCGGCCCGGGCCAAGCAGGCGACGATCGTGCAGCGGACCACCGAGGCCCTCTCGCGGGCGGTGACGGTCGACGACGTGACCGCCACGCTGACCGGCGCGGGAGCCCTGGAGCGGCTGGGCGCGGACGGGCTGGCGCTCGGGCTGGTCGAGAACGGCGCCATCAGGATCATCGCGCTGAGCGGGGAGTCCCTGGAGATCCTCAACGAGCGCAGGTTCACCCGGCTGGACGGCACCCTGCCGCTCTCCCAGGCGGTGCTCACCCGCACGGCCCGGTTCGCCACCTCGCTCACCGAACTGGCGCACGAGTTCCCCCTGCTCGGCGACTACCTCAACCGGATCCGGTTCGACGCGGCCGCCTACCTCCCGCTGATCGCCCAGGCCCGGGCCATCGGCGGGCTGGTGCTCTTCTACCGGCGGCGCAGCGAGTTCAGCCCCGAGGAGCGCAACCTCTGCCTGGGCCTGGCCGGCATCGTCGCGCAGTCACTCCAGCGGGCACTCCTGTTCGACCAGGAGCGGGAGTTCGCGACCGGCCTCCAGGCCTCGATGCTGCCGCGGCGGATTCCGGAGATCAGCGGCGGGGAGATCGCCGTGCGCTACCACTCCGCGTGGAGCGGGCGCGAGGTCGGAGGCGACTGGTACGACGTGATCGCGCTGCCCCGCGACCGGGTCGGCATCGTGGTGGGCGACGTCCAGGGGCACGACACGCACGCGGCGGCGATCATGGGCCAGCTGCGGATCGCGCTGCGCGCCTACGCCGGCGAGGGGCACCCGCCGTCGACCGTGCTGGCGCGGGCCTCCCGCTTCCTGGCCGAGCTGGACACCGAGCGCTTCGCGACGTGCATGTACGCGCAGGTGGACCTGGAGACGGGCGGCGTACGGGCGGTCCGCGCGGGCCACCTCGGCCCGCTGATCCGGCACACCGACGGGCGGACGGGCTGGCCCAACGTGCGCGGCGGGCTGCCGCTCGGGCTGGCCTCCGCCTTCGAGCAGGAGGACTTCCCCGAGACCCGGCTCGACCTGGTGCCCGGGGAGACGCTGGTGCTGTGCACGGACGGCCTGGTGGAGGAGCCCGGCACCGCCATCACCCAGGGCATGGAGGCCCTCGCCCAGGTGGTCCGCAGCGGTCCGCAGGAGGCCGGGGCGCTCGCCGACCACCTCTCGGACCGGCTCTGGGAGCGCTGGGGCTCCGGCGACGACGTGGCCCTGCTGGTGCTGCGCCGGGCCCCGGACCCGGGGACCCACCGGGCCCCGCGGATCCACCAGTACATCCACCAGGCCGACCCGGAGGGGCTGTCGGAGGCCCGCTTCGCGCTGCGGCAGGCGCTGCGGGACTGGGGCATGCCGCAGCTCGCCGACGACGTGGAACTGGCCGCCGGAGAACTGCTGGTCAACGCCCTCCTGCACACCGACGGCGGCGCGGTGCTGACCATGGAGGTGCTGCCGGAGCCGGTACGGCGGATCCGGCTGTGGGTCAAGGACCGCTCCAGCGTCTGGCCGCGCCGGCGGACCCCGGGGGAGGCCGCCACCACCGGGCGGGGGCTGCTGCTGGTGGACGCGCTGGCCACGCACTGGGGGGTGGAGTCCCGGGGAGAGGGCAAGGCGGTGTGGTGCGAGTTCGACACCTCGGGCAGCCCCCGCGGCACAGGGTGAACATCCCCTCACGCCGAGTTGTGGCCGGTGGGGCGCAGGGCGATGATGCGGTCCATGAGACGGACGTGTGTGGAACGGATCGTCCCGTGCGGCGCCGCCTGAGCGGGCGCACGGCCACCGGCCTGCTCGCACTGCTCCTGCTGGGGGCCGCGGTGCCGACGGCCGTGGACCTGGCCGAGGGGCACCGGCACGCGGATCCCGGGTGCCGGACCGTGGCGTTCATGTCGATGACGGGCGTGGCGCCGTCCTGCCGCTGAGCGGCCGGCGGCCGGCCCGGCTCAGCGGCGGGCAGACGCGGTCCCGGCCGTCGCACACGGCCTTGCCAGCGCCGAGACCGAGGCGGACATCGTCCTGTACGAGGGTGGCCGGGCCTTGATCCGGATCGCCCCCTCGGGTGACGGCTGCTCGCAGCGGTGGGTGCCGGAAAGGGTGATCGTGCCGTCCCCGCCGATGTGTGCTTCGGACTGTACGGAAATAGCCTGATGGAACGCGGTGGCCTCGGCCGGGGCGGTGAATACCGTGGCCGCGGCCGGCGCCGAGAAGGCCGCCAGGGCGATCCGGCTGCCGGACGCTGCGCCTTCTTCCTCCAGGTGGGTGCAGATGGCGGAATTCCGCCGGAACGCATTGTGCTGGCAGATGGACGGCAGCTCGCTCCGCACGCCCGTGTCGGTGTGTGCAATTTCCCGCTCGGGCGGGTGAGACTGGCCGGAAATACCCCCCTCGAAGGTCCCCGAAGGGATCGCGCATGCGCCAGTCCGCTTCCGCCTCCGCCCTTGCCGCCGCCGCCCTCCTGCCGTTCCTGCTCTTCGGGGCCACGGCCTGTTCCGCACCCTCAGACGGGGCCGCGCTCGCCCCCGCCGCGGCCCCCGCCGTCCCGGTGGACGACGCCGCCCCGGGCGCCGGGGGCGCTCCCGCCGTGAAGGACGCCCACGTGGGCGATCCCGTACGGGTGCACGGCCGCCAGGTCGGCCGGCACCTTCAAGCGGTGCTCAACGCGTACGTCGACCCCGCGGTCAGCGTGGAGGAGAACTTCGCCCCGCCCGCGGGAACCCGCTGGGTGGCCGCCTCGATGTCGTTCGTCAACGTCGGCGGGGCCTCGTACGGGGCACTCGGGCGCATGTGGGCGTACGACAGCGCGGGGAAGCGCCACCCGGCGGTGCAGACCGGCGAACTGACCACCGGAAAACCCCTCGTCTTCGATTCCCTCGCCGTCGGTGAACGGGCCGAGGGGTGGGTCGTGTTCGAAATTCCGGAGAATGCGCGCATCGTTCGGCTCCAGTACCAGGATGCGAACGTCCAGTCGGATTCCGGAGAAGGATTCTGGGCGGTCTAGCCCGCGCGGGTGAAAGGCCGTGAAGGGGTCGGTGCGAAGGCCACTAGGGTGCGGCGCATGACTTCAACTCAAGCCGAAATCGACCGGACCCGGCTCGGTACCCTTTCGGTGCTCGCCTGGATCGGCGACCCCGCCGAGGGCCACGACATGCCGTACCTCCTCGCCTACTCGCTGGGCGACGGCCCGCAGGGCCCGGAGGCCGCTGCGGAAGCCGCGCGGGCGCTGCTGGCGGGGAACAAGCTGTCCGTAGGGGACAGGGTCGAGGACGGCCGGAACGACCCGGCGGGCTTCCCCGTGCAGATCGTCCTGGCGGACAACCAGGTCGCGCTGACCCTGCCCGGACTGAACGCCACCTGCACCGTCCCCGACGAGTGGGTCGAGGCGGCGACCGAGAGCGGGCAGGCGTACTTCCTGTTCGCCACGCGCCCCTGGCCCGAGGCCGTCCCGGGCCGGCCGGTCGACGCCGCGACGCTCCAGGCGTTCGCGGGGGACGAGGAGGTGCTCGCGACGAGCGCCCACTGCCTCCTCGCCGTACGGCGCCTCCAGCAGTAGCCGCGCCGCCACCGCACGGTGCCGGCGGCGCGGCCGGCGCCCGCTCCGGCCGCCGGGCCCCAGCCCGCCCGGCGGCCGGTTCCGCGCGCCCGCCGCGCGCCCGCCG
>NZ_JBWKDK010000080.1:12356-20377 GCF_056436005.1 Streptomyces sp. NPDC043854 | reverse complement strand
CCCCCCCCCCCCCCCCCCCCCCCCCCCCCCCCCCCCCCCCCCCCCCCCCCCCCCCCCCCCCCCCCCCCCCCCCCCCCCCCCCCCCCCCCCCCGGCAGGCTCGGCGGGCCCGCCGGGCTCACTGCGAGCCGCGGAAGCCCGCGCCCTCCACGATCAGCCCGGCCACCAGCGCCCCCGTCATCCCGGCGTGCGCCAGCCCGCCGCCGGGGTGCGCCCAGCCGCCCGCGAGGTACAGCCCGGGCAGGGCGGTGGAGTTCGCGGGGTGCAGCAGCCGGCCGTCGGCCCCGGCGAGCGAGGGCGCGGGCACCGCTCCGCCCACCGCCCCGGTGGCCGCCTCGATGTCGGCCGGGGTGCGCGCCTCCCACCACAGCAGCCGCTCGCGCAGCCCGGGCACGGCCCGGGCTGCGAGGTCCAGCAGCGCCTCGGGGTCGGGTGCGGCCGCGGCGGCCCCACCGGCCGCGGCGCACACCGCGCTGACGGTGACGGCTTCGTGGTCCGCGTCGGGCCGGACGGCGGGGTCGTCGGGGCGCAGCACGGTGAGCTGCGTGCCGGGGGAGTGGACGAGGGTGCGGTGCACGGTGTCGGCGGGGCGGGCGCCGCGCAGGGCGAGCAGCAGGGTGAACCGGGCGGCGCCGGCCGCGGCCCCGGCGGGGACGCCGGCGGGCGGCAGCGGCACGGCCAGCTGCCGCGGGTCGACCCCGCAGACCACGTGGTCGGCGGGGTGCTCGGTGCCGTCGGCCAGCAGCACCCCGGCCGCCCGGCCCGCGCGGGCCAGGACCTCCCGGACCGGCGCGTCGAAGACGAACCCGACCTTCCGCTCGCGGCAGCGCTCGTACAGGGCGGTCGCCAGCGCCCGCATCCCGCCGCGCACGTACCAGCTGCCGAAGGTCTGCTCCATGTACGGCAGCACGGCCGCGGCGGCGGGGGCGGTCGCCGGGTCGAGGCCGTACTCCCGCACCCGGGCGGCCAGCAGCTCGCCGAGCTGCCCGCCGAGTTCGCGTGCGGCGATCTCGGCGAGGGTCGGCGGGCGGCGGCGCAGCAGCCCGCTCTTGCGCACCGCCGGGTACGGGTCCCTGCCGAGGACCTGCCAGTCGGGGCGCAGCGGCTCCTCCAGGAGGGGGCGGCGGGTGGCGTCCCAGGCGTCCCGGGCCCGGTTCAGCACCGCGGCCCAGCGGTCCCCGGCGCCGGCGCCGAAGGCCTGGTCGAGGGCGGCCGCGGCGCCGCCGCGGGAGGCACCCGGAAGGGTCACGGCGGTTCCGTCGGCGAGGACGTGGCGGACGGCCGGGTCGACCTGGACGAGGTCGACGCAGTCCTCCAGGCGCCGCTTGCCGGTCTTGACGAACAGGTCGCGGTAGACGGCGGGCAGGTGCAGCAGCCCCGGGCCCGTGTCGAAGGCGAATCCCTCCCGCTCGAAGCGGCAGAGCGAGCCGCCGTGGGTGGATCCCCGTTCGTACACCGTCACCTGGTGCCCTGCCACGGCCAGCCGGGCCGCCGTGGCCATCGCGCCCATGCCGGCGCCGATCACCGCAATTCGTGCCATGGACCCGACCCTATCGAGCGGTTCCGCGCGGGCTCAGCGGGGTGGACCGGGCGCCTCCGCGGCATGATCGCGCGGCGCGGGTGATCCGGTGGGTGCACGGGGAAAGCGGGCTGCGCGGTCAGAGCGGCGAGGGGGACGGCCGCCGTGCGGCAGCCGTCCCCCTCACCCGTGTCTGCGCGGGGCGCTAGTGCCCCTGCTCGTCGCGGCGGCGCTGCCACCGCTCCTCGATGCGGGTCATCATCGACCGTCGCTGCCGGTTGCGGCCGTGGGCCGAACCGCCTGCACTTCCGGAGACGGGGTGCTCGCCAGGCTTGGGCGCCTTGCGCCAACCGGTGACCACGAGGACCGTGCAGCCCAGCATGACGAGGAAGCCCACCACGCTGACCCACAGTACGTTCGGGATGATCACACCGGTCATGAGGAGCGCGATACCCACCACAATGCCTGCGACTGCCTGGTAGACCCGTCGCCGGGTGTACGTACGCAGTCCGCTTCCCTCAAGCGCTGTCGCGAACTTGGGATCTTCGGCGTACAGCGCTCGCTCCATCTGCTCGAGCATTCGCTGCTCGTGCTCCGAGAGCGGCACGGGAGTCCTCCTCATCCTTCGGTCGCGGGGGGTAGCGACCAGGGGTCCCCTTCAGGATAGGCGGGGAATCGCCCCCGTGATACCCGCCCTCCACGCCAGGTTCCAAAAATGCACTGCCGGAAAGGCAGTGCCCCACAACAAAGCACTGCGCGAAACCGTACCGCCGGGGGAGCGGTCGTTGAGGCCCTTATTCCCCACCGGTCCATCCGCCATGCCGGTCTCGTCCCACGATCATACGGCGCAGGCCCGCGCGGCGGAGGGGGTCGGAACCCCCCGGCGGAATCCGCCGGGGGGGTCCGCGGGCCGGGGAATTTCAGGCGCGCTTCTCGCCGAGCACGTGCAATTGCGTGGCGATGGCGTGGAAGGCGGGCAGCTCTGCGGCGGCCTCCTCCAGGCGCAGCAGCGCCTCGTCCGCGCCGGGCTCGGTGTCCACGAGCACGCCGGGGACGAGGTCGGCGAAGACGCGGACCCCGTGCACCGCGCCGACCT
Source organism: Streptomyces sp. NPDC043854 (assembly GCF_056436005.1). Classification (NCBI taxonomy): domain Bacteria; kingdom Bacillati; phylum Actinomycetota; class Actinomycetes; order Kitasatosporales; family Streptomycetaceae; genus Streptomyces; species Streptomyces sp. NPDC043854. The sequence goes on along the minus strand of NZ_JBWKDK010000080.1, from coordinate 17,763 downwards.
CCAGGCCCACCCCGGCGACCAGCTCGGTGAGCTGCTCGGCGGTGAACCGGCGCGGCACCGGGTCGCCGGCGCCCCAGCGGCCGGCCGGGTCGGTGAGGGCCGCGCGGGCCTCGGTGAAGTGGCCGGCGAGGGCGCGGGCGACGACGGCACCGCCGAGGCCCGCGGCGAGCAGGCTCAGCGTGCCGCCGGGGCGCAGGGCCGCCACCGCGTTGGCCGCGCCCTCGGCCGGGTCGTCCACGTACTCCAGCACGCCGTGGCAGAGCACCACGTCGTACGACTCCCGCTCGACCACGTCGAGGAGGCCCTGGGCGTCGCCCTGCACGCCGCGGACGAGGTCGGCCACGCCGGCCTCGGAGACCCGGCGCTCCAGGCCGAACAGCGCGTTCGGGCTGGGGTCGACGACGGTGACCCGGTGGCCCAGGCGGGCCACCGGCACGGCGAACTTGCCGGTGCCGCCGCCGGTGTCGAGCACGTCCAGCACGTCCCTCCCGGTCGCCTTCACGCGGCGGTCGAGGGCCTCCTTGAGGACCTCCCACACCACGGCGGTGCGGAGGGAGGCACGGGGGCGGGAAGTGTCCGACACGGCTGATGACTCCTCGGCGCGGTAAGGGCGGGCTGTGCGGGTCCCACCCTATTGCCTCCGGCAGTCCCGCAGCTCATCCCGCGTCAGGACGCTCCGGCCGGGGCTGGGGCAGGGGCTGCGCCACGGGCTGGAGCGCGAGCATCCGCTCGACCAGCCGCAGGAACATCGACGCGGCGCGCAGGAGGTAGTCCGCGTCCTCACTGCTCGCCGCGTCGCGTATCCCGGCCTCGGCCCGGGCCCGGCGGGCGGCCCCGGAGGCGAACAGGGCACTCCACTCGGCCAGTTCCGGCGCGAGCTCGGGAAGCACCTCCCAGGCGCTGCGGATGCGGGGCCGGCGCCGCGGGTGCGCCGGCTCGGGCCGCGCGCGGGCGGCGAGCACGGCCGCGGCGGTGCGCAGGGCGGCGAGGTGGGCGGTGGCGTAGCGGTCGTTGGGGAGGGCCAGCCGGGCGGCCTCGGCCAGGCCGCCGCGGGCTTTGTCGAGCAGGTCGAGCGCGGCCGGCGGGGCTGCCGACCTGCGCGGGACGGGGTGGACAGGGGACGGGGACGGTGTGGCCATGACGAACCTCCTGTCGTTGCGTACTGCTGCTCTTCCCGGCGCTTGGTTCCGTGCCGTGGGTCCATCGTGACGGCTGCCACTGACAATCGGACTGACCTGCAGGTTTGCGGGTTCCGCAGGGTCAGTTCGCCCCCGGTGCGCGGGTGTCCGCGCCGAAGGTGGTAGTTTTTGAACTGACCGGTCAGTTCAAAGAGAGGGGGTCGGCGTGGACAGCCCGCACGGTGCGGCCGTCAAAGCCGAGAACTTCGGACTCAAGGGCCCGCGCGGCTGGGCGTTCCGAGGGGTGGGCATCGACGCCGCTCCCGGCTCGCTCACCGCCCTGGAAGGCCCCTCGGGCAGCGGCCGGACCTGCCTGCTCCTCGCCCTCACCGGGCGCATGAAGCCGAGCGAGGGCCACGCCGAGGTCGCCGGCCACCGGCTGCCGAAGCGGATGGCCGCCGTCCGGAGGGTGGCCGCCCTCGGCCCGGTCGCCGGCGTCAACGACCTCGACCAGGCCCTCACCGTCGCCGAGCAGCTGCGCGAGGGCGCCCTGCTCCAGCGCCGCTACGAGGGCCCGGTCCGCGCCCTGCTGCGGCCCCGCGGCGAGCGCAGCTCCGCCACCGCGGCCCGTATCGACGCCGCCCTGGCCGCCGCCGGCCTGGACCTGGACACGCTGCCCAAGGGCCCGCGCACCTCGGTCCGGGACCTCGACCGCCTGGAGGCGGTCCGGCTGTCCGTGGCCATCGCCCTGCTGGGCTCTCCGCGGCTGCTGGCCCTCGACGACCTCGACCTCAAGCTCTCGGACGCCGAGCGCGCCGACGCCTGGGCCATGCTCCGCTCGATCGCCGACGCCGGCACCACCGTCCTCGCGGTCTGCAGCCAGGCCCCGCAGGACGTACAGGTCCTGCGCACGGACGCCGAGCCCGCCGCGACGGCCGAGCCGAAGCCCGATGCGAAGCCCGCCCGGAAGGACACCGCGAAGCCCGCGGCGAAGGACACCGGCGGGGCCGAGACGAAGCCCGGGGCGAAGGCCCAGGCCAAGAGCGGGGCGCAGCCCGAGGCGGAGACCCCGGCACACACCGGCGCGAAGCCCGCGGCCGACAGCGGCGCCACCGACGGCACCGACGCGAACGACCGGACCGACGACGACACGAAGGGGGCGGACGATGCGCTCGCCGAAGCTGGCCGCGCTTGAGCTGAAGCGGTTCGGGCGGGGGAAGCTGCCCCGGGCCGCCCTCGTTGCGCTGCTCCTGCTGCCGCTGCTCTACGGAGCCCTGTACCTGTGGTCCTTCTGGGACCCGTACAGCCGCCTCGACAAGGTGCCCGTCGCCCTGGTCAACGCCGACAAGGGCGCCACCGTGGACGGCAACCGCCTGGAGGCCGGCGCCGACATCACCAGGAAGCTGCACGACAGCAAGACCTTCGAGTGGCACGAGGTGAGCGCGAAGGAGGCGGCCAAGGGCCTGGAGGACGGGAAGTACTACCTGTCCCTGACCATGCCGGCCGACTTCAGCGAGAAGATCGCCTCCAGCTCCGGCGACGACCCGACGACCGGGGCCCTGCAGGTCCGCACCAACGACGCGAACAACTACGTCGTCGGCTCGATCTCCCGCACGGTGTTCTCCGAGGTCCGCACCGCGGCGTCCACGAACGCCTCCCGCAAGTTCCTCGACAAGATTTTCGTCTCCTTCTCCGACCTGCACGACAAGACCGCCGAGGCAGCCGACGGCGCCTCCAAGCTCAAGGACGGCGCGACCAAGGCCCAGGAGGGCGCGAAGGAGATCGCCGACAACCTCGACAAGGTCGAGCAGAAGAACGGGGAGCTGACCGGCGGGCTCCAGCAGCTCGGCGCGGCCGCCGCCAAGCTGAAGACCGGGTCCAGGGACGTCGCCAACGGCACCCAGACCGTCGCCGACAAGGTGAGCGGCAACGCCGACAAGGCCCGCCCCCTCCTGAAGGACCCCAAGCAGGTCGCCGACGCCGCCGAGCTGGTCGCGGACACGGCCAAGGTCGTGAGCAACCACCTCGACAAGATCACCAAGAGGGCCCCCGGCGCGGCCCGGGTCAGCAAGCAGGCCGCCACCCTGGCCGCCGACGCCCACACCCGCAACTGCACCGGCGCCGCCGCGGCCAAGACGCCGCCGGCCGCCTGCGCCGACCTGAAGAAGATCAAGGACGCCTCCGCCGAGGCGGCCGAGCTCACCGGCAACGTCGACACCCTGTTCAAGGACACCAACGGCGACCTGACCACGCTCCGCAAGCAGCTCGGCGACCTGGAGACCAAGGCCCGCAAGCTGGCCGCGGACGCCCCCAACCTGTCCGCCCGGCTCGACGCCGCCGTCACCCAGGCCAACGCCCTCAACGACGGCGCCCACAAGGTCGCCGACGGCATGGCCAAGCTGCACGCCGGCCTCGGCAAGGCCACCAGCGGCTCCGCCGCCATCGGCGACGGCGTCAGCAAGATCGGCGACGGGGCGCACAGCCTCGACGGCGGCCTGTACAAGCTCGCCGACGGCAACGGCGAACTGGCAAACGGCCTGCACGAGGGTGTCGGCAAGATCCCGGACTACGACCAGCAGCAGCGCGACACCCGTACCGAGGTCATGGCCGACCCGGTCAAGCTCGCCAACGAGTCCCTGCACAAGGCGCCCAACTACGGCACCGGCTTCGCCCCGTACTTCATCCCGCTCTCCCTCTGGGTCGGCGCGATGGTCGCGTACATGCTGATCGCGCCGATGAACCGGCGCGCCCTGGCCGCCGGCGCCTCGCCCTGGCGGATCGCGCTCGCCGGCTGGCTGCCCGTGGCCGGCCTCGGCGCCCTCCAGGTCGGCATGCTGATGTCCGTCCTGCACTGGGGCCTCGGCCTCGAGATGGAGCACCCGGCCCTGACCATCGGCTTCCTGGTCCTGGTCACCGGCTGCTTCGCCGCCATCGTGCAGTGGCTGAACGCCAAGTTCGGGGCCGCCGGCCGGATCCTCGTCCTGGCCGTGCTGATGCTCCAGCTGACCTCGGCCGGCGGCACCTACCCCGTCCAGACCAGCCCCGGCTTCTTCAACGCCATCCACCCGTACCTGCCGATGTCGTACATCGTCGAGGGCCTGCGCCGCCTGATCACCGGCGGCGACCTCGCCCCCGTCTGGCAGGGCGGCGCCGTCCTGCTGGCCTTCACCGCTGGCGCCCTCGCCCTCACCTCGCTCGCCGCCCGCGGCAAGCAGGTGTGGACGATGGACCGGCTCCACCCCGAACTGAGCCTGTAGGGACCGGGCGACCTGTGAGAATCAGCCACATGGACAGCAGCAGCACCACCGCCGGCGGAAGCGGCCGCCGCCAGGCGACACGCCAGAAGCTCTACGAAGCGGCCGTCACCCTCATCGCCGAGCAGGGCTTCTCCGCAACCACGGTCGACGAGATCGCCGAGCGGGCGGGCGTCGCGAAAGGCACCGTCTACTACAACTTCGCCAGCAAGAACGAGCTCTTCGAGGAGCTGCTGCGGCACGGCGTCGGCCTGCTCACCGCCTCCCTGCGGGCGGCGGCCGAGGAGACCGAGGCGAACGGCGGCAGCCGGGTCGAGGCGCTCGACGCGATGATCCGGTCCGGCCTGGTCTTCATCGACCGCTACCCCGCCTTCACCCAGCTCTACGTGGCCGAACTGTGGCGGACCAACCGGACCTGGCAGTCCACCCTGATGGTGGTCCGCCAGGAGGCGGTGGCCGTCGTGGAGACGGTGCTGCGCGAGGGCGTGGAGCGCGGCGAGCTCAGCGCCGAGATCGACGTACCGCTGACGGCCGCGGCGCTGGTGGGGATGGTGCTGGTGGCCGCACTGGACTGGCAGTCCTTCCAGCGCGAGCGGTCGCTGGACGACGTGCACTCGGCGCTGTCGCTGCTGCTGCGCGGACGGGTCAGCGGCAACGGCTGACCGCCGCCCCCCGATCGGCGGTTCTGCCGGCGGGCCCGGCCGCGTACAACTGGTGGGGCCTGCCACCGGTCCCCGGCGGAACCGCGGAACCGTAGAACCGCGGAACCTGAGTACCCGTACTCAGACGAGGAAATGAGTACCCGCGCGGATGGGCCCCCACCTGCGCGGACGACAGACTGGGGGCAGCGGACGGGGCCCGGTCCGGACCGCCGACACGGGGCGGCCGGTGCGGACCGGGTCTTCCGGCGCCACCGGGGTGGGGAAGTGGGGGCCCGGTAGTGCAGTAACGGGGGGGGGGGGGGGGGGGGGGGGGGGGGGGGGGGGGGGGGGGGGGGGGGGGGGGGGGGGGGGGGGGGGGGGGGGGGGGGGAGGG
>NZ_JBWKDK010000080.1:0-12349 GCF_056436005.1 Streptomyces sp. NPDC043854 | reverse complement strand
GACACCCCCCCCCCCCCCCCCCCCCCCCCCCCCCCCCCCCTGCCACCCTCTCCCCCCCCCTCCCCCCCCCCCCCCCCCCCCCCCCCCCCCCCCCCCCCCCCCCCCCCCCCCCCCCCCCCCCCCCCCCCCCCCCCCCCCCCCCCGCCGGCGTTTTCACATGCCTCCCCGGCCACGGGGGCCACCGCGCCGCGGTGGGAACGGCGCCCCGGCAGGGCGGGATCCGGCCGGGGCGCCGTTCTCAGCCGCGGTCCCGCATCGGCCGGCGCGGCAGGCGCAGCCGCGGGCGCGGGACCCGCGCCGCCAGCCCGGACAGCCGGCCGCGCACCGACGCCGCCCAGGCGTCGCGGCGCGCCGCGGCCGCCCAGCGCAGCCGGACCGCGGAGCGCGGCAGCAGCAGCGCCCGGAGCCGGCCGAGGCGGCCCACCCCGGCCAGCAGCGCCGTCCGCGCCAGCAGCACGTCCGCCGCCGGCCGGTACGGGTCCTCGCCGGGCGGGGCGTACAGCGCGCGCTCCACCGCCCCGGCGACCCGGTGCACCGCCTCCGCGGCGTCCTGCTCGAGCCGGCCCAGCTCCACCAGCCGGGACGCGGCCCGGCGCGGCGACAGGGCCCCGTCCGGGGCGATGCCGACGTCCCAGGCGGCGTCGCCCAGCTCCTGCCAGGCCGGCAGGATGCCGCCGGCGGCCAGCCGCCGGGCCCGGACCCGGCTCCGCCACAGCACCGGCAGCAGCGGCAGTGCCAGCACCGCCAGCACTGCGCCCGTCCAGCCGAGGACCGCTGTGACCGACGGGCCGCCGCCCCTGCCGCCCGCGCTCTGCTGAGGCGCGGCGCCACCGCACTCGCCCAGCTTCCGCAGCTCGGGCGGGCAGGCGTCGGCCTGCGACGGCTCCGCCGACGGCTGCGCCGCGCTCTGCGAGGGCACCGGGGCCGGGGCCGAGGGCTGGGCCGCCGGCCGGTCGGCGCGGGAGTAGTCGGGCAGGCTGATGCCCTGCCGCGGCGTGGGCTCGAACCGGGTCCAGCCGATGCCCTCGAAGTACAGCTCCGGCCAGGCGTGCGCGTCCCGCATGGTCACGTTGACGCTGCCGTCCGCCTGCCGCTCGCCCGGGGTGAACCCGACCGCCACCCGCGCCGGGATGCCGAGCGACCGCGACATCGCCGCCATCGAGAACGCGAAGTGGACGCAGAAGCCCTCCTTGTCCTGGAGGAAGCGGGCTATGGCCGTCGGGCCCGTCCCCGAGGCCACCTTCGTGTCGTAGCGGAATCCACCGCTCACGGCGAAGAAGTCCTGAAGGTTCACCGCCCGCGTGTAGTCGTCCTTCGCGCCCTTGGTGACCTGCCGGGCCGTCTCCGCGACCACCGGCGGCAGGTTGTCCGGCAGCCTCGTGTACTCCTCGCGGATCGCCCGGTCCGGCTCCGGGGCGGCCCGGAGCTGCGCCGCCGTCGGCCGCAGCAGCAGGCTCGTCACCTTGTACGCCGCACCCTGGACGTTCTGGTAGCGGTCCTTGCCCAGCTGGTCGCCCACGAGGGTCCGGCCCACCGGCTCGAACCTCCACTTGCCGGGGATGTCCACACCCGTCGCCGGGTACGGCATCGGCAGGTACCGCTGCGCGTACGTGTCGGCCGCGGAGAGGTTGGTGCGGACCTCGACGGCGTTCCTGCGGACCTGCTCGCCCAGGCCGGGCGGGGCCGGCAGCCGCTCGGGCACGTCGGTCAGGGCGCGCGGCGAGGCCTCCCACTTGACCCCGTTGAACTCGTCCAGCGCCAGGATGCGCAGGTACTGCTCGCTCAGCTGCGGGCTGTCCGTCCGGTACTTCAGCACCACCCGGTTGTCCTGCGCGTTCAGGCTGCCCTGAAGCGAGACGAGAGGGTTGACCGCCGAGATCGTCCCGCCGACCCCGGTGCCGCCGCCCTCGGCCTCGCCCTGGCGGGCCAGCAGCCCGCCGCCGAGCGGGGGCAGCACCGCCGGCACCGCCAGCGCGAGGCCCAGCGCCACCGCGCCGATCCGCCGCCCGGTGCGCACGGGGGAGACCGCCTGGCCCGAGCCCGCGCCGCCGCCCCCGTACCCGGAGGCCGCCGACACCCGCCCGGGCGGGGCCGCGCCGAAGACCCGGCCCCACTGGGCCAGCCGGTCCCGGCCCTCGGCCAGCAGCAGCATCAGGTAGCCGCCGCCGGCCAGCAGGAACGCGAACCAGGCGCCGCCGACACCGCCGGACAGCCCGGCCGCCACGGAGTACAGCGCGAGCAGCGGCAGCCCGGACGCCGCGGCGCTGCGCAGGGTCACCGCCAGCAGGTCCACCAGCAGCCCGACCAGCAGCACCCCGGCCAGCAGCAGCAGCCGGATGCCGTCCGTCAGCGGCGCCGGGATCGCGAACTCGGCCACGTCCTGAAGGCCCCGCCGGAACAGGGCGCCGACGTCCGTCACCAGGTAGGCCATCGGCCCGGTGCCGGTGGACTCGCCCTTCCCCGCGAAGAGGAACATCAGCACCAGCAGCGACACCAGCGCCTGGCAGGCGACGGTGAGCCAGCGCGCCATCGGCACCCGCCGGGCCGCCGCCCCCACCCCGCTCTGCACGGCCAGCAGCAGCCCCGCCTGGAGCAGCCAGCCCGCCGAGTCCACCAGCGAGGCCAGCGACCACGAGGTCATCAGCGTCGCAAGCGCCGCGAACAGCGTCAGCCGCGCCTGCCCGCTCATACCCGGCCTCCGGAGGTCTCCGCACCTGCCGGTGCACTGCCGGCCTGCCGCCACAGGTCACCGAAGGCCGCCCCGGGCGGCACGGCCAGCGCCGTCCAGCCCGTCTCGCGCAGCCGGTGCAGCCGCTCCTCCACCTGCGCGCCCGGCCGCCCGGCCCACCGGTCCGAGTCCAGGACGAAGGCCACCGCGGCCCCGCTGCGCCCACGCATCTTCGCCGCCATTTCCGTCTGTACGCCGTCCAGGTCCCCGAAGAAGGCGATGAGCAGCCCGTTTCCGCCGGAGCCCGCACCGCCGCCGTCCACGCCGCCGCTGCGCAGGGCGTCGTACGCGCGCGAGAGGCCCGCGCCGTCGGAGTGCCCGACGACCGCGAGGGTGTCCATCATCAGCCCGGAGGCTTCGGCGGACTCCGACCCGCCGGAGGAGAAGCCGCCGCCCTCGCCGGGCACCGAGTTCCCGGTGTCGGTGAGCAGCCGCACCGCGAAGCCCCGCTCGAGCAGGTGGACCAGGGCCGAGGCGGCCGCCGACACGGCCCACTCGAAGGCGGAGTCCGGGCCGGCGCCCTCGAAGGCGACCGCCCGGGTGTCCAGCAGGACGGTGGCCCGGCTGCGCTGCGGCTGCTCCTCGCGGCGCACCATCAGCTCGCCGTAGCGGGCCGTGGAGCGCCAGTGCACCCGGCGCAGGTCGTCGCCGCGCCGGTAGCCGCGCGGGATCACGTCGTCGTCGCCGGCCAGGGCCAGCGCGCGCCGGCTGCCGTCGCCGTAGCCGGAGGTCTCGCCGGTCAGCCGGGACGGCGCCAGCTCCTCGGTCCGCGGGACGACGGTGAGCAGGTCGTACGTGCTGAACGAGCGGGTCAGCTCCACCAGCCCGAACGGGTCGGTCAGCCGCAGCTGGAGCGGGCCCAGCGGGTAGCGGCCGCGCAGGTCGGAGCGGACCCGGTAGGACACCTCGCGGCGCCCGCCCGGCTCGACCCGGTCCAGGACGAAGCGGGGCCGGGGCCCGAGCACGTACGGGACCCGGTCCTGGAGCATCAGCAGGCCGGTGGGCAGCCGGGAGACGTTGTCCACGCGCAGCTGCACCCGGGCCTCGGCCCCGGCGGGCACGCGGACCGGGGTGAGCCGGCGGCTGCCGGCGACCCGGTGGCGGGTGCGGTGCAGGGCGAGGACGCAGACCAGTGGCAGGGCGGCGAGCAGCAGTCCGACCCGGAGCAGCTCGCCCTGGCCGAGCACGTACGCGCACAGGGCGGCGGCGATCCCGGCGGCCAGGAAGGACCGGCCGCGGGTGGTCAGTCCCGCCAGCGAGGCGCGCAGCCCGCCGGTCCCCGGCCCCTGGCTCCCGCCGCCGGCGCCGCGCGGGGCACCGGCTCCCATCAGAAGCCCCGGGCGCCCGCGGCGGGCGGCATCTCGCCGCGGCCCCGTGCGGCCGGGACGGGGGTGCGCTGCACGATGTCCTGGACGACCTGCTCGGCGGTCCGCCGGTTCAGCTGGGCCTGCGCGGTGGGCAGCAGCCGGTGTGCGAGGACCGGGGCGGCCAGGGCCTGGGCGTCGTCGGGCAGGACGTAGTCCCGGCCGGACAGGGCGGCCGAGGCCTTCACGGCGCGCAGCAGGTGCAGGGTGGCGCGGGGCGAGGCGCCCAGGCGCAGGTCCGGGTGGCTGCGGGTGGCGGAGACCAGGTCGACGACGTAGCGCTTGACCGGCTCGGCGACGTACACGTCGCGGACGGCGTCGATCAGCTTGGTGATGTCGTGGGCGTGCGCGACGGCCTGGAGGTCGTCGAGCGGGGACAGCCCGCCGTGGACGTCGAGCATCTGGAGCTCGGCGTCGGGGCTGGGGTAGCCGACGGAGACGCGGGCCATGAAGCGGTCGCGCTGGGCCTCGGGCAGCGGGTAGGTGCCCTCCATCTCCACCGGGTTCTGGGTGGCGACCACCATGAACGGGCTGGGCAGGGCGTAGGTCGTGCCGTCGATGGTGACCTGCCGCTCCTCCATGGACTCCAGCAGCGCGGACTGGGTCTTGGGCGAGGCGCGGTTGATCTCGTCGCCGATGACGATCTGGGCGAAGATCGCGCCGGGCTTGAACTCGAACTCGCGGCGCTGCTGGTCGTAGATGCTGACACCGGTGATGTCGGAGGGCAGCAGGTCCGGGGTGAACTGGATGCGCTGCACCGAGCAGTCGATCGACTTGGCGAGGGCCTTGGCGAGCATGGTCTTGCCGACGCCCGGCACGTCCTCGATCAGCAGGTGGCCCTCGGCGAGCAGCACGGTCAGCGCGATCCGCACGACCTCGGGCTTGCCCTCGATCACGGTCTCGACCGAGTGGCGGACCCGCTCGGCCGTGCTCGTCAGATCTGCGAGGCCCGCTCTGTCGTCATACGTCGTCACCTGGTACTCCTCGGCCCTTTCCGGCAGGGCCGACGTCCTTGGCGCATGACGGCCCACCCCAACACGGACGCCGGCCCGGACGGGTTTCCGGGCGGCGTCATCCCCGCATTGTCGACGGCGTCACGGGGCTGTGTCACTCACGAGGCCGGATCGATCTCCCGCAGGAGCCCGGTGTGCACGTCGAAGACGAAGCCTCGCACATCGTCGCGGTGGGGCAGGAAGGGGTTGGTCCGGACCCGCTGCATGGACTGGCGGACGTCCTGGTCCACGTCCCGGAAGGCCTCGACGGCCCAGGCGGGGCGCTGGCCGACCTCGTCCTCCAGCTCGTGCCGGAAGTCCTCGGTGAGGCTCTCCAGACCGCAGCCGGTGTGGTGGATGAGTATCACTGTGCGGGTGCCCAGGGCACGCTGGCTGATGGTGAGCGAGCGGATGGTGTCGTCGGTGACGACGCCCCCGGCATTGCGGATCGTGTGGCAGTCGCCCAGCTCCAGGCCGAGCGCCGCGTGCAGGTCGAGGCGGGCGTCCATGCAGGCCACGACGGCGACGTGAAGCACCGGCCGGGCGTCCATGCCGGGATCCTTGAAGGTCGCGGCATACCTGCGGTTCGCCGCTACCAGCTGATCGGCGACGGACTCGCCGGAGGCCAGTCCGGTGGACTCTGCGGGCAGGGATGCGGAAGTCGTCATGCATACGACGGTAGTGGTCACCGCTGGTTCGGGCATGGAGTGAGGGTGGACAAAGAAGGTCAACCGGCCTTGTTGTGAGCTAACCCACAGGAGTGGGCGGGAGGCGCCCGTCCGGGTGATCCGCGGCTTTCGGGGGTTCCTCGGGAGGCAGGCGCTACGGCACGCGCGGGCGGTTCGTTGACCGTGCCGACCAGTGCACTAAAGTGGCGCGAACCGGCCGGAGCCCGGCCCTGACCGGCCGCCCGGCCCCCTGGTAACACTCCGCGTGCGCGGCGCGGCGTCTGCCTGCCGCGCCGTTATCTGAGAGGGCGCTTTGACCAGCGAGTCCCGACACGTCCCGGTCATGCTCCAGCGGTGCCTGGACCTGTTGGCCCCGGCGCTCCAGAAGCCGGGGGCCGTCGTCGTCGACTGCACCCTCGGCCTCGGAGGCCACAGCGAGGCCCTGCTGACCCGATTCCCCGAGGCCCGCCTGATCGGCCTCGACCGCGACAAGGAGGCCCTGCGCCTCTCCGGCGAGCGGCTGGCCCCCTTCGGTGACCGCGCCACCCTCGTCCACGCCGTCTACGACGAGCTGCCCGAGGTCCTGGACCGCCTCGGCATCCCCGCCGTCCAGGGCGTCCTCTTCGACCTCGGCGTCTCCTCCATGCAGCTCGACGAGGCCGACCGCGGGTTCGCGTACGCCCAGGACGCGCCGCTGGACATGCGCATGGACCAGACGACCGGCATCAGCGCCGCCGAGGTCCTCAACACCTACCCGGCCGGCGAGCTCGTACGGATCCTGCGCCAGTACGGCGAGGAGAAGCAGGCCAAGCGGATCGTCTCGGCGATCGTGCGCGAGCGCGCGAAGGAGCCGTTCACCAACAGCGCCCGGCTGGTCGAGCTGATCCGCGAGGCCCTGCCGCAGGCGGCGAAGCGCACCGGCGGCAACCCGGCCAAGCGGACCTTCCAGGCGCTGCGCATCGAGGTCAACGGCGAGCTGTCGGTCCTGGAGCGGGCCATCCCGGCGGCCGTCGACCGCATCGCGGTCGGCGGCCGCATCGCGGTGCTCTCCTACCACTCCCTGGAGGACCGCCTCGTCAAGCAGGTCTTCGCGGCCGGGGCCGCCTCCACCGCCCCGCCGGGCCTGCCGGTGGTCCCGGAGAAGTACCTGCCGAAGCTGAAGCTCCTCACCCGCGGCGCCGAGCTGCCCACCGAGGAGGAGATCGCCGAGAACCGGCGGGCCGCCCCGGCCCGCTTCCGCGGGGTGGAGCGGATCCGGGAGGCGAACCTGTGAGCAGGGGCGGGGCCGGGCCGGCGGGACCGGGGCGACTGCGCGGCCCCGCGTCGGGACAGGCGGCGCGCACGCCGTTCGTCCTGCTCGTGGTGGCGCTGCTCGCCGGCGGGCTGATCAGCCTGCTGCTGCTGAACTCCGCCCTGAACGAGGGCTCCTTCCAGCTGGCCCGGCTGAAGAAGGAGACCACCGCGCTGACCGACGAGGAACAGGCCCTCCAGCGGGACGTCGACGCCTACTCGGCGCCCGACGCACTCCAGCGGCGCGCCCAGGAGCTCGGCATGGTCCCCGGCGGCAGCCCCGCCTTCATCGGCCCGGACGGCAAGGTCACCGGAACCGCCGCCGTCGCGGAGTCCCCGCCCCCGGCCGCACCCCCGGCCGCCCCGCCCCCGGCCGCACCCCCGCCCCCGGCCGCACCCCCGGCTGCGCTACCGCCCCCGGCCTCGCCCGGGGCCCCGTCGGCGCCGGCCGGGGCGGCGCCCGCCGGGGCGGCGCCGCAGAGCCCGCCCCCGCCGAACGCCCCCGCTGCGCCGGACCCGGCGGCGGCCTCCCCCCGGCCGGGGCCCCAGCCCACCCCGAACCCAGGCAGGTGACGTCGTGACGCGGACCCCTCCGGGGCCCCTCCCCACCCCACCCTCCCCCCGCCCCCGCGCCACAGCCGCCGACGCCCGCTCCGCCGGACCGCCGGCCCCCCGGACGGGGGCGCACGCAGGCGCGCCGCAGCGGCGGCGCCCGGAGGCGGCCCGGTGAGCCCGCAGGACACCCCGCGGCGGCGGGTGCCCGGCCCCGGGCGGCCCCGCCCCGGCGGCAGCGACCGGCCGCGACCCGGCAGCCGGCCCCTCGCCCGCAGGCCCCCGGCCGGCCGCACCCCGCACACGATCCGGCTCGGCAGCCCACGGCCCCGGCTGCGCCTGGTCGGCGTCGGGCTGACGCTCGTGATGCTGGCCTTCGTCGTCCGGCTGCTCCAGGTCCAGGCCGTCGACGCCGCCACGTACTCCGCCAAGGCCTCCGAGAACCGCTTCGCCAGCCACACCCTGGCCGCCGAGCGCGGCGAGATCACCGACCGCAAGGGCGTCGCCCTCGCCATCAGCGTCGACGCGTACGACATCACGGCCGACCCGAAGATGTTCACCCCGCAGGAGAGCAAGGCCCCCGACGCCCCCGAGCAGGCCGCCGCCCTCCTCGCGCCCATCCTGCACGCCGACGCCCGGGAGCTCGCCGCCCGGCTGAAGACCAAGAACACCCGCTACGTCGTCCTCGCCCGCCGCCAGACCCCCCAGGTCTGGAACCAGATCAAGGACCTCAAGCGGGTCCTCGCCGAGAAGGCCGCCGCCGACAAGCGGAACAACGGCCCCGGCGCCAACGTCCTGGCCGGCGTGTTCAACGAGGACAGCAGCAAGCGGGTGTACCCGGGCGGGGACCTGGCCGCCGGGATACTGGGCTACGTCAACTCCGAGGGCAAGGGCGCCGGCGGCCTGGAGTCCGCCCTCGACCGGAAGCTGTCCGGCAAGGACGGCACGATCACCTACGCCCAGTCCGGCGGCCGCCGCGTCCCCACCGCCGGGTCCAGCGGGAAGCCCGCCGTGCCCGGCGAGGACGTCGAGCTGACCATCGACCGGGACATCCAGTGGGCGGCGCAGAGCGCCATCACCGAGCAGGTCCAGAAGTCCGAGGCCGACCGCGGCTACGTCATCGTCCAGGACACCCGCACCGGCGAGGTGCTGGCCATGGCCAACGCCCCCGGCTTCGACCCCAACGACCTCAGCCGGGCCAGCTCCGCCGCCATGGGCAACGCGGCCCTCCAGGACGTCTACGAGCCCGGCTCCACCGCCAAGGTCATCTCCATGGCCGCCGTCCTGGAGGAGAAGAAGGCCGCCCCCGACACCCGCGTCGAGGTCCCCAACCGGCTCCACCGCGGCGACCGGCTGTTCAAGGACGACGTCGACCACCCGACCTGGTACCTGACCCTGAACGGGGTCCTCGCCAAGTCCTCCAACATCGGCACCATCCTGGCCACCGGCCAGCTCGGCGCCACCCAGCCCGAGGCCAACCGGGTGCTCCACTCCTACCTGACCAAGTTCGGCATCGGCCAGCCGACGGGGCTGGACTACCCGGGCGAGTCCCGCGGCATCCTGGCCCGCCCCGAGGCCTGGTCGACCTCCCAGCAGTACACGATTCCCTTCGGCCAGGGCCTGTCCCTCAACGCCATGCAGGCGGCCTCCGTGTACTCCACCATCGCCAACGGAGGCGTCCGGATCGAGCCCACCCTGGTCCGCGGCACCAAGGGCCCCGACGGCCGCTTCACCCCGGCCCCGGCCCCCGAGCAGACCCGCGTGATCAGCAGGGAGACCGCCAAGACCCTCTCGGAGATGCTGGAGTCCGTCGTCGACGACCAGGACGGCACCGGCACCAAGGCCCGCATCCCCGGCTACCGCGTCGGCGGCAAGACGGGCACGTCCAACCGGGTGGATCCGGCCACCGGCCGCTACAAGGGCTACACCGCCTCCTTCGCCGGGTTCGCCCCCGCCGACGACCCCCGCATCACCGTCTACTGCGCCATCCAGAACCCCACCAAGGGCAACTACTTCGGCGGCCAGATCTGCGGCCCCATCTACAAGAAGGTCATGGAGTTCGCCCTCAAGACGCTCCAGGTCGCCCCCACCGGAAGCGCCCCCGCCGGCCTCCCGGTCACCTACGACCCCGGCCCGCAGGCCACCCCCCAGAGCTCCCCGCAGCCCGGCCGGTGACCCTCCCGGCCCGGCCGCCCCGTCCCAGAAGATCCGTGAGGCACGACCAGTGACAACGATCACCCCGAAACCCGGGAACCAGCCCTCCGGCCCCGTCCCGGGCGGGCCCTCACTTCGCGACCGGCCCGCCGCGCCGGGTACGCTCACCGCCGTGCCCCACGCTGATCAGCCCAGAACCGCCCAGCACGACGCCCCGGCAACGCCGCCGGGCGCGCCGCGGCCCACGACCGTCCGCCCGACCCCGCTCCCGGAGCTCGCGGCCCTGGTGGACCTCGAAGCCGAGCCCGAGCCGTCGGGTCCGCTGATCACCGGGATCACGCACGACTCCCGTGCCGTGCGCCCCGGTGACCTGTACGCGGCCCTGCCCGGCGCGCGGCTGCACGGCGCCGACTTCGCGGCCCAGGCGGCCGCCCGGGGAGCCGCGGCCGTGCTGACCGACCCGGCGGGCGCCGAGCGCGCCGCCGCGACCGGCCTGCCGGTGCTCGCGGTCGCGGACCCCCGCGCCGAGATGGGCGGGCTCGCCGCGGCGATCTACGGCCGCCCCGGCGAGGGCCTGCTCCAGATCGGCATCACCGGCACCTCCGGCAAGACCACCACGGCGTACCTCGTCGAGGCGGGCCTGCGCGGGGCCGGCCGGACCACCGGGCTCGTCGGCACCGTCGAGATGCGCATCGGCGACGAGCGCATCAAGTCCGAGCGGACCACCCCCGAGGCCACCGACCTCCAGGCCCTGTTCGCGGTCATGCGCGAACGCGGCGTCGAGGCCGTCGCCATGGAGGTCTCCAGCCACGCCCTCGTGCTCGGCCGGGTCGACGGCTGCGTCTTCGACGTCGCCGTCTTCAACAACCTGAGCCCGGAGCACATGGAGTTCCACTCCGACATGGAGGACTACTTCCAGGCCAAGGCCCGGCTCTTCACCGAGCGCCGCGCCCGCCTGGGCGTGGTCAACGTCGACGACGAGTACGGCCGCCGCCTCGCCAAGGAGTCCGCGATCCCGGTCGTCACCTTCTCCGCCGCCGGGGACCCGGCCGCCGACTGGCGCGCCGAGGACGTCGTCTTCGGGCACATGGACTCCACGCTGACCGTGCTCGGCCCGAACGGGGAGCGCGTGTCGGCCAAGGCCCCGCTGCCCGGCCCGTTCAACGTCGCCAACACCGTCGCCGCGATCGCGACCCTCGCCGCCGCCGGCCTCGACCCGCAGACCGCCGCCGACGGCGTCGCCGCGGTCCCCGGCGTCCCGGGCCGCCTGGAGCGGGTCGACGCGGGGCAGCCGTACCTCGCCGTCGTCGACTACGCGCACAAGACCGACGCCGTCGAATCGGTGCTGCGGGCGCTGCGCGAGGTCACCGCCGGCCGGCTGCACATCGTCCTCGGCTGCGGGGGCGACCGCGACACCACCAAGCGCGGCCCGATGGGCGCCGCGGCGGCCCGGTTCGCCGACACCGCCGTGCTGACCTCCGACAACCCGCGCTCCGAGGACCCCCTGAAGATCCTCGCCGCCATGTTCGAGGGCGCTGTCTCGGTGCCCGCCGAGGAGCGCGGCGAGGTCCTCGTCGACGCCGACCGGGCCGCGGCCATCGCCGCCGCCGTCGCGCGCGCCGAGCCCGGCGACACCGTGCTGGTGGCGGGCAAGGGGCACGAGCAGGGCCAGGACACCGCAGGTGTCGTACGGCCCTTCGACGACCGCGCGGTGCTCCGCGCCGCGATCGAGGCACAGGCCGCGCGCGACCGCGCCGCGCGGCAGCACGACGACGTGAACGTTCCCCAGGCCGAGGTGAACCAGTGATCGCCCTTTCCCTCGCCGAGATCGCCGACATCACCGGCGGGCGGCCCCACGACATACCGGATCCGTCCGTGCGGATCACCGGGCCCGTCGTCATCGACTCCCGCCAGGTGGAGGCCGGCAGCCTGTTCGCCGCCTTCGCGGGCGAGCACGTCGACGGCCACGACTACGCGAAGGGGGCCGTCGACTCCGGTGCGGCGGCCGTCCTCGCCGCCCGGCCCGTCGGCGTCCCCGCGATCGTCGTCCCCGACGTCGAGAAGGCGCTCGGCGCCCTCGCCCGGGCCGTCGTGCAGCGACTCGGCACCGACGTGGTGGCCCTGACCGGCTCCGCCGGCAAGACCTCCACCAAGGACCTCATCGCCCAGGTGCTCCAGGCCCACGCACCCACCGTGTGGACGCCCGGCTCCCTCAACAACGAGATCGGCCTGCCGCTCACCGCGCTGCGCGCCACCGAGGAGACCCGGCACCTGGTGCTGGAGATGGGCGCCCGCGGCATCGGGCACATCGCCTACCTCACCGGCCTGACCCCGCCGCGCATCGGCGTCGTGCTCAACGTCGGCACCGCCCACATCGGCGAGTTCGGCGGCCGCGAGCAGATCGCCCGGGCCAAGGGCGAGCTGGTCGAGGCCCTGCCCGCCGCGGCCGACGGCGGAGTCGCCGTCCTCAACGCCGACGACCCGCTGGTGGGGGGGATGTCCGCCCGCACCGGGGGCCGTCCGCTGCTCTTCTGCGGGGCCGAGGACACCAAAGTACGGGGTTCTGGAGGCCGGAGGACAACCGTCGGGCAGGCGTTCTTT
>NZ_JBWKDK010000079.1:0-21493 GCF_056436005.1 Streptomyces sp. NPDC043854 | reverse complement strand
CGACTTGGCTGGCGGCCCTGGATAACCTTGGGGGGTTCCTTGGCGAGCGTTTGGGGGGGGGCGGGGGGCCTCCTCTGCACACACGGTCCGAGGCACCCGCCGCCACCGGCGCGGCCCCCCTCGCCCTCGGCACCCCCGGCTACGCGCACCCGCTGCTCGCCCCCGTCGAATGGGCCGAGCTGACCCGGCCCGGCACCCCGCTGCACTGGGCCGTGCTCAACGTCACGGACGGGCCCGGCAGCCGGCCCGACCGGCACTGCACGGAGGCCGCCGGCCGGCTGCGGGAGGCCGGCGGCACCGTGCTCGGGCATCTCGCGATGCGGGACGGGGCGCGGTCGTTCGGCGAACTCGTCTCCGACGCCCACCGCTTCGCCGACTGGTACCGGGTGGACGGCTTCTACCTGGACCGGGCCCCGGCCGACCCGGCCGGACTGCCCGCGGTGCGCCGGGTCACCGACGCCCTGCGCGGGATCGGCCGGGGCCTGCGGATCGTGCTGGGCCACGGCACCCACCCGTACGAGGGCTACGCGGAGGCCGCCGACCAGCTCGTCACCTTCTCCGGCGCCTGGACCGACTACCGCTGGTCGCAGGTCGCGGAGTGGACCGCCGAGCACCCGCCGGAGCTGTTCTGCCATCTCGTCCACGGGGTGCCGCGCACGCACCTGGAGGAGGCGCTGCGGATCGCCCGCTGGCAGGGAGCCGGCACCATCTGGTTCACGGACCGGCGCGGAAGCCGCGACGGGGGCGGGGACCCCTGGGCGTCCATGCCCGCCTACTGGGACGAAATCGTCTCAAAGATCGGACCAGGTGTCTCGGAATGAAGAAGGGCGTGGCAGTGTTACGGGAAGAACCACCGTTCGACTTACCCATCTACGGAGTCCCCGTGTCGCTGCCACCCCTGGTCGAGCCAGCTGCTGAGCTCACCGTTGACGAGGTCCGTCGGTACTCCCGCCACCTGATCATCCCGGATGTCGGGATGGACGGCCAGAAGCGCCTGAAGAACGCGAAGGTGCTCGCCGTCGGAGCGGGCGGCCTGGGCTCGCCCGCCCTGATGTACCTGGCCGCGGCCGGCGTCGGCACCCTGGGCATCGTGGAGTTCGACGAGGTCGACGAGTCGAACCTGCAGCGCCAGATCATCCACAGCCAGTCGGACATCGGCCGCTCCAAGGCCGAGTCCGCGCGCGACACCGTGCTGGGCATCAACCCGTACGTGAACGTGGTCCTCCACGAGGAGCGGCTCGAAGCCGACAACGTGATGGACATCTTCGGCCAGTACGACCTGATCGTCGACGGCACGGACAACTTCGCCACGCGCTACCTCGTCAACGACGCGTGCGTGCTGCTGGGCAAGCCCTACGTGTGGGGCTCCATCTACCGCTTCGACGGCCAGGCCTCCGTCTTCTGGTCCGAGCACGGCCCCTGCTACCGCTGCCTTTACCCGGAGCCCCCGCCGCCGGGCATGGTCCCGAGCTGCGCCGAGGGCGGCGTCCTGGGCGTGCTGTGCGCGTCCATCGGCTCCATCCAGGTCACCGAGGCCATCAAACTCCTCGCGGGCGTCGGCGAGCCGCTGGTCGGCCGCCTGATGATCTACGACGCCCTGGAGATGCAGTACCGCCAGGTCAAGGTCCGCAAGGACCCCGACTGCGCGGTCTGCGGCCCGAACGCCACCGTCAAGGAGCTCATCGACTACGAGGCCTTCTGCGGCGTCGTGTCGGAGGAGGCCCAGGAGGCCGCGGCCGGTTCGACGATCACTCCGAAGCAGCTGAAGGAGTGGATCGACGAGGGCGAGAACATCGAGATCATCGACGTCCGCGAGAAGAACGAGTACGAGATCGTCTCGATCCCCGGCGCGAAGCTGATCCCCAAGGGCGAGTTCCTGATGGGCTCCGCCCTCCAGGACCTGCCGCAGGACAAGCGGATCGTCTTGCACTGCAAGACGGGTGTCCGCAGTGCGGAAGTCCTCGCGGTCCTGAAGTCCGCGGGCTTCGCCGACGCGGTCCACGTCGGCGGCGGCGTCATCGGCTGGGTCCACCAGGTCGAGCCGCAGAAGCCGGTCTACTAGTACCGCTGGTACTGCCCGAAGGGGCCCCGCCGCGCACGAGCGCTGGCGGGGCCCCTTCGGCGTCCGCGTCCGCGTCTCCGCGTCTCCGCGTCTCCGCGTCTCCGCGTCTCCGCGTCAGACGACGGGGGCGGCGGGGGAGACGGGGGCGGTGGGGGCGGTGGGGACAGCGGTGCACACCGTTCCGGCGGGCGGCACCTTCCCGTCCAGCAGGTAGGAGTTCACCGCCTGCTGCACGCACGGGTCGCCGCTGTTGTACGCCCCGTGCCCCTGCCCCTTGTACGTGAGCTCCACGCCGACGCCGGGGCCGAGCCGTTCAACCATCTTGCGGGCCCCCTCGTACGGGGTCGCCGGGTCGCCGGTGTTGCCGATCACCAGGATCGGGGCGGCGCCCGGCGCCGACACGTCCGGGGTCTCCCACGCACCCGCCACCGGCCAGCCGGTGCAGCTCATCAGGGCCCAGCCGAGGAACTCCCCGAAGACGGGGGACGCCGCACGGAACTCCGGCAGCCTGGCCTTGGTCTCGGCGAGGTCGAAGCGGTCCTCGAAGTCGGCACAGTTGATCGCCGTGTTGGCCGCGCCGATGTTGCTGTAGCGGCCGTTGCGGTCCCGCCCGTTCAGCGCGTCGGACAGCGCCATCAGCAACTGCCCCTGCCCGCCCTCGGCCTCGTCGATCCCCTGCTCCAGCAGCGGCCACAGCTCCGGGGAGTACAGGGCCTGCGCGATCCCGTTGGTCGCGGCGGAGTCGGTGAGCAGCCGGCCCCCGATGCCGGGGATCGGCTTGTCGGCGAGGCTCTTCTGGAGCTTGACGATGCCGTCCTCGATCTCCTGGGCGGTGCTGCCCTGGAGCCGGCACTCCGGGCCGCGGTCCACGCAGTCCTGCGCGAAGTTGCCGAGGGCCAGCTGGAACCCCTTGGCCTGGCCGAGCGCACCCTCCTCGGAGGTCTTCGTCGGGTCCACGACGGCGTCGAAGACGGCCCGCCCGACGTTCTTCGGGAAGAGGTGGGCGTAGACCCCGCCGAGCTCGGTGCCGTACGAGATCCCGAAGTAGTTCAGCTTCTCGTCGCCGAGGGCCTGGCGGATCCGGTCGAGGTCGCGGGCGGCGTTCTCGGTGCCGACGTACGGCAGCACCTTCCCGGAGCGCGCCGTGCAGGCCGCCTGGTAGCGCCGGGCCGCAGCCGTGAAGGACTTCTCCTCCTGCGGCGTCTCGGGCGTGGAGTCCTGCGCGTAGTACCGGTCGAGCTGCCGGTCGGTCTCGCACAGCACGGGCGCGCTCCGCCCCACCCCGCGGGGGTCGAAGCTCACCAGGTCGTACCGCTCCCGCAGGGCCGCGTAGTCCTTGGCGGCGCCGGGCAGCGTACTGATCCCGGACCCTCCGGGCCCGCCGAAGTTGAACACGAGCGACCCGATCCGCTTGTCCTTGTCCCGGGCCTTGATCCGGATCAGCTCGATCGGGATGGTCTCGCCCTCCGGCTTCGCGTAGTCGAGCGGCACGTGCAGCGTGGCGCACTCCCAGCCCTTGGGGGGTGCCTGTCCGCCGCCCTGCGCGGCATCGGGTGCGGAGCACTCGCCCCACTTGAGCGGCGCGGCCGCCTTGGTCTCGCCGGCCCGGGGCGTCGTCCGCTCCTCCCCGCCGGAACACGCACTGACCGTCACCAGCGCCCCGACGAGGCCGAGGACACCGGCAAGGCGCAGCACGTTCGTCGACATACCCCCATCCTGCGATCCCGCGCCGGACCCCGCCCCCGCACGCACCCGTTCGGGTCGGCGCGGAGGGGGACGCGTCGGCGCAGGGCGACCGCCGCAGGGCACTACGGCTAGATCGCTTCCTTGCGGGTCAGGTAGTTGAAGGACAACCAGCCGGGGAGGACCGGCAGCCAGAACGTCATCAGGCGGAACAGCAGGACCGCCGAGATGGCGAGCTCCTTCTCCAGCCCGGCGGCGATCAGGCCCAGCGTCAGCGTGGTCTCCACCGCGCCGATGCCGCCCGGCGTCGGCGCCGCCGAGCCGAGGGCGTTGCCCGCCAGGAAGACCACGGCGATGCTCGCGTAGCTGAGGGCCTCGCCGCCCCCGAACGCGCGGACCGACGCGTCCAGGCACATCACGAAGCAGCCGGTCAGCAGCACCATGCCGCCGATGCCCGTCAGCAGCTTCTGCGGCCGCTGGAGCACGTCCAGCATGCGCGGCACCACGCCGGCGAACAGGGCCCGTACCCGGGTCACCACGAACTTCCGCAGCAGCGGCACCGCCGTGACGACGAGGACCAGCACCGCCACCGTCAGCAGACCCGCGATGACCGTCCGGGACGGGGTCATCTCGGGGGTCTTCTCGGTGCCCGTCAGGTACCCGAAGGCCAGGAGGAGCAGGATGTGGCACGCCAGCCCGAACAGCTGCGAGGCGCCCACGCTCGCCACGGCCAGCCCGGGCCGGACCCCCGCCCGCTGGAGGAACCGCGCGTTGAGCGCGACACCGCCCACCGCGGCCGGCGCGACCAGCTTCACGAAGGACCCGGCGACCTGTGCGACCACCGTCCGCAGGAACGGCACCCGCTCCGGCACGAAGCCCAGCAGGCTCATCGCCGCCGCGACGTACGACAGCGCCGAGAAGGCCAGTGCGGCCCCCACCCAGCCCCACTCCGCCTCGCCGACGATCGTCGCGAAGTCCACGTGGGCGAGCTGTGTGAGCAGGAAGTACGCGCCGAAGGCGCCCGCGATGAACGACACCAGCGTGCGCGGCCGGATCCGCTCCAGCCGGGCCGGCTCCACCGGGGCCTGCGGCCGGATCAGCAGCACCTGCCGGCGGATCTGGCTCAGCAGGTCCTCTTCGCGCGCCCCTTCCAGGGCGTCGTCCATGGCCTTCTTCTCCGCCTTGCGGTCCGCGGCGCGGTCCGCGGCCGAGACCGCCCCGGCCTTCGCCCCGGCGGCCGCCTCCCGCGCGGCCTTCGCCGCCCGCGAGGACTCCAGCACGGCCTCCCGCTGCCGGTCGGCGCGCTCCCGGGCCAGCCTGCGCAGGGTCGCCCGGGTGGACCGGCTCAGCGCGATCGGCTGGAGCAGCGGCAGGCAGTCCGCCACCGCGTCCGGACCGAGCACCGACACCGCCGAGGCCACCGCCCGCTCCGCGCCGACCCGCAGGCCGAGGGTGGTCAGCAGCTGGGCGATGTCCATCCGCAGGACCAGGTCGCCGGCCGCGATCTCGCCGCCGCGCAGGTCGGTCAGGACCACCTTGCCGGAACGATCCACCAGCAGCGCGTCGCCGGTGAGCCGGCGGTGTGCGATCCGCCGCGACTGGAGGGCCCGTACCTGCTCCCACGCGTTGTGGGCGAGCCGGTCGGTGATCTTCGCGTCGGGGAGGGCGTCCAGGGGCCGCCCGTCCAGGTGCTCGTACACGAGCATGACGGCGTCCGGCCCGAGCTCGGAGGTGGCGATCAGCTTCGGTGCGTTCGCCCCGGCCGCGATGGCCGCGTACGCGAGCAGCGCCTCCTGCTCCAGCGCCTGGCGCAGCGACTGGAGGCTGCGCCGGGTGGTGATGCCGCGCAGGGTCATCCGGCGCCACACCCGGTAGAAGAACCCGTGGGCCTGCTGCTCGCGGTCGACGACGGTGACGTCGAGCGGCGGACCGTCCTCCAGGGCCACGTGGTAGCGGCGGCCGCGGTCGCTCGCCTCGGAGGCGTCGACGCCGTCGGCGATCTCCGCGCGCATCGCGCTGACCGGCTGGAAGCCGACGCGGCGCAGGCCGGCGAGGAGGTGCTGCCCGGTGGGCCGGACGTTCGGCGAGCCGACGGCGTACAGGGTCCCGTACGCGACGCTCCAGCCGATGAGCACGGTCAGGATGATCGAGAACGCGGTGGTGTAGCCGCTCACCAGCATCGCGAACGCGTCGAGGAGCAGCACCACCCACAGGGCGACCCGCCAGCGCGGCCGGCGCGTCATCCCGACCGCGGTCATGTACGCGATCACGGGCGCGAGGTAGCCGTGCACCGGATCGGTGAGGGCCCCGCCGGCCCCCGTGGCACGGGTCAGGGCGTCCTGGATGGAGGCGGGGGCGCCCTCGGACACCCACAGGTCGGTGGCCAGGGTCACGCCGTGGGCCAGGACGGCGGCGAGCACGCCGTCGGCGATGCGCAGCCCGTCGCGTTTGATCAGCCGTTCGATGGCGAAGGCGACCGGCACGAGCAGGACGGCGATGCTCGACACCAGGCCGGCGACCTGGATCAGCAGGTCGGGGGCGGCGCCGGTGCCCTGGCTGATGTCGGCCTCGAGGCCGGCGGTGGTGCCGTGCGCGAAGGCGGCGATGGCGAGCACGACGGCGATGCCGAGGACGCCGACGAGGAGGCGGACCAGGTCGGAGGGCCGGTGCACGCGGGCGGCGAGCAGCGGCTCGTCGACCTCGACGACCTCGACGACCTCGCCCTGCTCGGCGGCTTCGGCGGGTCCGGCCGGTTCGGCGGGTCCGGTGGGTCCGGTGGGTCCCGGGGGTCCGGTGGGTCCGGAGCGCCCGGAAGGCTCGCCGGGGCGCGGGCGCGGCTCCGGATGCGGGCGCGGCTCTGGGCGCGATCCGTCGTCCTCGGTCGCGCCGTCCGGAGGGCTCACACCCTGCTCCTTCGTCGTCACATCCGTCTCTTCTTGATCACGTATCACCAGTCACCGCCCGGAAGATGGTGGCACGGACCAGCGTGCGCGGGGGGCATCAGGGTGCGCGCCGGTACGGAAGGAAACACTCCGCGGAAGCCTCCGCGACGTACGGCACCATGGGCGCAATGAGCGAGGAGCTGCCCGCGTACGCGGAGCACGTGCTGGAAGTGGCCGAGCGGATTCCGCCCGGCCGGGTGATGACGTACGGGGACGTCGCCGAGTGGCTCGGCGAGGGAGGGCCGCGCCAAGTCGGCCGGGTGATGGCCCTGTACGGGGGCGCCGTGCCCTGGTGGCGCGTCGTACGGGCGGACGGCCGCCCCCTGCCGGGCAGCGAGCACCGGGCCCTGGAGCACTACCGGGCCGAGTCCGCCCCGCTCCGGCTGACGGCCTCCGGCGAGGTGCGCCTGGACATGCGGCGGGCCCGCTGGGACGGGAGCGGCGGGGGCGCCGAGAGCGCCAGGGGCACCGAGAGCGCCACGGGCGCCGAGGGGGACGAGGGTCACACCTGACAGCTTCGTCCACAGGATGCCCCGGAGGGGAGTGGGGCGCCCGGGCGGAGGACCGTACGGGGGACCCGCCACCCGCCCGAGGCGGCGGCGGCCGTCCGCCGCGGGGGCCGGCCCGGCACCCGCTGCGGCCACCCGCGCCGGACCTCGGCGAACTGCGCGGGGCGTCCCGCTTGCCGTAGCGTTGCCTCTTCGGCATGCGCCGTGGCAGCAACCGCAGCAGACCCACCAGGACCGGCACCCCACGTGATCACCTCTTTCTCCGACCGCTCCGAGCGGCGGCGTACGCGGACCCCGGATGCGTACCGCCTCGTGCGCGGCGGGCCGCGGCGGGTGGAGCCCCCTGTGCTGGACGCAGCGCAGCGGGCGGTGGTTGATCACACCACCGGACCGCTGCTGGTCCTCGCCGGGCCCGGCACCGGCAAGACCACCACCCTCGTCGAGGCCGCCGCGGCCCGCGTGGAGGCCGGCGCGGACCCCGCCCGCATCCTGATCCTCACCTTCAGCCGCAAGGCGGCCGTGGAACTGCGGGACCGGGCCGCCCTGAGGCTCGGCGGCGCCCGCGCCCCGCAGGCCACCACCTTCCACTCCTTCTGCTACGGGCTGGTCCGCGCCCACCAGGACACCGACCTGTTCGCCGACCCGCTGCGGCTGCTGTCCGGTCCCGAGCAGGACGTCATGGTCCGCACCCTGCTGGAGGGCCAGCGCGAGATCCGGTCCATCCGCTGGCCCGACGACCTGCGGGCCGCACTCACCACGCGCGGCTTCGCCGACGAGGTCCGCGCGGTCCTCGCCCGCGCCCGCGAACTGGGCCTGGGCCCGGGCGCGCTGGACGCGTTCGCCTCCCGGCAGGGCCGCCCGGACTGGAAGGCCGCGGCCGCATTCCTCTCCGAGTACCTGGACGTCCTGGACATGCAGGGCACGCTGGACTACGCCGAACTCCTCCACCGCGCCGTCCTGGTCGCCGAACGGACCCCCGCGCTGTCCGCCGCATACGACGTGATCTACGTGGACGAGTTCCAGGACACCGACGCCTCGCAGCTGCGCCTGCTCCAGGCCCTGGCCGGGCCGGGCGGCACCCTGGTGGCGTTCGGCGACCCCGACCAGTCGATCTACGCCTTCCGCGGCGCCGACATCAACAACACGCTGGACTTCCAGGGCGCCTTCCCCGGAGCCGCCGTCCGCGCCCTGACGGTCGGCCGCCGCTCGGCTGCGAACCTGCTGGCCGCGACCCGCCTGCTGACCACCCGTATGCCCGTGCCGCGACTGCCCGCCGACGCGGTCCGGGCGCACCGCGGGCTCACGCCGACGCGGGAGGGCGGCCGGGTCGAGGTGTACACGTACCCGACGGCCGGCGCCGAGCTGGACAACATCGCCGACATCCTGCGCCGCGCCCACCTGGAGGACGGCGTGCCCTGGCAGGACATGGCCGTCCTCGTCCGCGCCGGCGGCCGCACCCTGCCGGGGATGCGGCGGGCCCTCATCTCGGCCGGAGTCCCGGCCGAGACGGACGGCGCGGACATCCCGCTCCGCCACGAGCCCGCGGTCACCCCGCTCCTGACGGCCCTCCGCGCCGCAGCCCTGGCCGCCCCGGCCACCGAACCCGGGGACGCGCCCGCCGCACCCGAGCCCGCCGAAACCACCGAGGTGCGCGAAACCACCGAGGTGCGCGAGGCAGCCGAGGCGCTCGGCGCGGCAGGTGCGGTCGAGGCGGACGTGACAGCCGGAGCGGCTGGTACCGGCGGGGGCGGGGTCGGCGCCGGGTGGGTCGGGGTCGAGGCGGCGCTCACGTTGCTCGCCTCGCCGCTCGGCGGGATGGACGCCGCCGACCTGCGGCGGCTCGGGCGCGCCCTGCGCGACGAGGAGCGGGCCGCGGGCGTCACGGTGCCCGCGCCCTCCGACGTGCTGCTCGCCCGCGCCCTCGCCGAGCCGGAGCGCCTCGTCACGCACGACCCGGCGTACGCCCGGGGCGCACAGCGCCTCGGCCTGCTCCTGCGCAAGACCCGCGAGGTACTCCAGGGCGGCGGCACCGCCGAAGAGGCCCTGTGGACCCTCTGGGACGGCACCCCCTGGCCCCAGCGGCTGGAGCGCAACGCCCGCCGCGGCGGCCCGGCCGGCCGCAACGCCGACCGGGACCTGGACGCCGTCTGCGCCCTGTTCGACACCGCCGCCCGCGCCGAGGAGCGCACCGGCGGCCGCGGCGCCCTGAACTTCCTCGAACAGCTCGAGGCCGAGGACATCGCCGCCGACACCCTGACCCGCCGCGCCACCCGCCGCGAGGCCGTCCGGCTCATGACCGCGCACCGATCCAAGGGCCTGGAGTGGCAGCTCGTCGTCGTCGCCGGCGTCCAGGAGGGCCTCTGGCCCGACCTCCGGCGCCGCGGCTCCCTCCTCGAGGCCGACCGGATCGGCCGCGACGGGCTCGCCGAGCCCCTCAGCCCCGGCTCCCTCCTCGCCGAGGAGCGCCGCCTGTTCTACGTCGCCGCCACCCGGGCCCGCGAGCGGCTCGTCGTCACCGCCGTCAAGGCCCCGGCCGAGGACGGCGACCAGCCCTCCCGCTTCCTCACCGAGCTCGGGGCCACCCCCAAGGACGTCTCCGGCCGCCCGCGCCGCCCGCTGTCCGTCCCGGCGCTCGTCGCCGAGCTGCGGGCCACCACCGTCGACCCCGACGCCTCGCCCGCGCTCCGCGACGCCGCCGCCCGCCGCCTCGCCCGCCTCGCCGCGCTCACCGACGAGGACGACCGGCCGCTGGTTCCCGCCGCGCACCCGCAGCGCTGGTGGGGCCTGTACGAGCCCACCCGCAGCAGCGTCCCGCTCCGCGACCGCAACCGGCCCGTCACCCTCTCCGGCAGCGCCCTGGACCAGCTCGCCAACACCTGCTCCCTCCAGTGGTTCCTGGGCCGCGAGGTCAAGGCCGATGCCCCGGCCACCGTCGCCCAGGGCTTCGGCAACGTCGTCCACGTCCTCGCGGACGAGGTCGCCTCCGGCCGCACCCCCGCCGACCTCGCCGTCCTGATGGAGCGCCTGGACTCGGTCTGGGACGCCCTCGCCTTCGACGCGCCCTGGAAGTCCCGCCAGGAGAAGGACAACGCCCGCGCGGCCCTGGAGCGCTTCCTGCGCTGGCACACCACCGACCGCGGGGGCCGGGCGGCGGTCGCCACGGAGCACGACTTCGACGTCACGCTCGAAGCGGGCGAGTACGCCGTCCGGATCCGGGGCTCCATGGACCGGGTCGAGGCGGACCCGCAGGGGCGTGCGTACGTCGTCGACTTCAAGACCGGCAAGTCCGCGCCGACCAAGGACGAGGTGGCCCGGCACCCGCAGCTCGCCGTGTACCAGCTCGCCGTCCGCGAGGGCGCGGTCGACGAGGCCTTCGACGGCGCGCGGCCCGCGCCGGGCGGCGCCGAGCTGGTCCACCTGCGCCAGGGCGCGGCCGTGCGCGACGGCGGCGCGACCGTCCCCAAGGTCCAGGGACAGGAGCCGCTGTCGCCGGGGTCCTCCGGCGAGTGGGTCGGCGATCTCCTGGCGACCGCCGCGGGCCGCGTCCTCGACGAGCGGTTCGTCCCCGCGCCCGGCCGGCACTGCGACCACTGCACCTTCCGCAGCTCGTGCAGCGCCCGCCCGGAGGGCCGCCAGACCGTGGAGTGACCCCGCGTCGGGAGTGTCCCCGGGTCGGGAGGGCCCCGCGTCGGGAGTGCCCCCGGTCGGGAGTGACCCGTGTCGCAGCCGCCCCGGGTGTGAGACGGATCGCGGGGGATGTCGGCCCGGACGGCTAGCCTTTCCGGGTGTCCGCGCGCCCGTCTCCCCACCTCACCGACCCCGAGCAGCTCAAGGAGCTCCTCGGCATCCCGTTCACCCCGGAGCAGCTGGAGTGCATCACCGCGCCGCCCGCCCCGCAGGTGATCGTGGCCGGTGCCGGATCCGGCAAGACCACGGTCATGGCCGCCCGGGTGGTGTGGCTGGTCGGCACCGGAACGGTCGCGCCCTCCCAGGTCCTCGGCCTGACCTTCACCAACAAGGCCGCCGGCGAGCTCGCCGAGCGCGTCCGGGCGGCCCTCGCGCAGGCCGGCATCACCGACCCGGACCCCTCCCCGGCCGACACCGCCGGTACCGCGGCCGGCTCCGGCGCCGTCGGCGGTACCGATGCCGCGGCCGGCGGCGAGCCCCGCATCTCCACCTACCACGCCTTCGCCGGCCAGCTCCTGAAGGACCACGGCCTGCGCATCGGCCTGGAGCCCAGCGCCCGGCTGCTCGCCGACGCCACCCGCTTCCAGCTCGGCGCACGCGTGCTGCGCGAGGCCCCCGGCCCGTACCCGGCGCTCACCAAGTCCGTCCCCGACCTGGTCAGCGACCTGCTCGCGCTCGACGCGGAGCTCTCCGAGCACCTGGTGACCCCCGAGCGGCTGCGGGCGTACGACACCGCGCTGCTCGACGAACTCGCCGGAGCCCGCCTCACCAACGACGAGCTGCGCAAGATCCCCGAGGCGGTCCGCGGCCGCCTGGAACTGCTGGAGCTGACCGAGCGCTACCGGGCCGCCAAACGCTCCCGCGACCTGCTCGACTTCAGCGACCAGATAGCCCTGTGCGCAGAGCTCGCCACCACCCGGCCCGAGGTGGGGGCGCTGCTGCGCGAGGAGTTCCGCGTGGTCCTGCTCGACGAGTACCAGGACACCTCGGTCGCCCAGCGGCTGCTGCTGTCCGGGCTGTTCGGCGGGGGCACCGGGCACGCCGTGACCGCCGTCGGCGACCCCTGCCAGGCGATCTACGGCTGGCGCGGCGCGTCCGTGGCCAACCTGGACGACTTCCCCGAGCACTTCCCGTACGCCGACGGCAGCCCCGCCACCCGGTTCTCCCTCAGCGAGAACCGGCGCAGCGGCGGCCGCCTCCTCGACCTGGCCAACGGCCTGGCCGCCCCGCTGCGCGCCATGCACGAGGGCGTCGAGGCCCTGCGCCCCGCGCCGGGGGAGGAGCAGGCGGGCTCCGTCCGCTGCGCGCTGCTGCCCACGCACGCCGAGGAGCTCGACTGGCTCGGCGACTCGGTCGCGCACCTGGTGCGGACGGGGACCGAGCCCCGGCAGATCGCCGTGCTGTGCCGGTCGGCGGCGGACTTCGCGCAGATCCAGGCGGCGCTGGTGGCCCGGGACGTGCCGGTGGAGGTGGTCGGCCTCTCCGGGCTGCTGCACCTGCCCGAGGTCGCCGACCTGATCGCGGTGTGCGAGGTGCTCCAGGACCCGGGCGCCAACGCCTCCCTCGTCCGCCTCCTGATCGGCCCGCGCTGGCGCATCGGCGCCCGCGACCTGGCGCTGCTGGGCCGGCGGGCGCGGCAGCTGGTGGGGCGCGCGCGGGGGGAGACGGACCCGGAGGGGCGACTGGCGGCGGCCGTGGAGGGGGTGGACCCGGCCGAGATCGTCTCCCTGGCGGACGCCCTGGAGACCTTCCTGGACGGCGCGCCCGGCGAGGCCCCCGGCTCCGCCGCCGACCACGACGACCTCCCGTTCTCGGCGGCCGCCCGCGTCCGCTTCGCGCACCTCGCCCAGGAGCTGCGCGACCTGCGGCGCTCCCTCGCCGACCCGCTGATGGACGTACTGCACCGGGTGCTGGCCGCGACCGGCCTCGACGTGGAGCTGTCGGCGTCCCCGCACGCCCTGGCCGCGCGCCGCCGCGAGACCCTGTCGTCGTTCCTGGACGTGGCCGCCGGCTTCGCCTCCCTTGACGGCGAGGCGTCCCTGCTCGCCTTCCTGGCCTTCCTGCGCACGGCCGTCCAGTACGAGAAGGGCCTCGACCACGCGCTGCCCGGCGGCGAGAACACGGTGAAGGTGCTCACCGCCCACAAGTCCAAGGGGCTGGAGTGGGACGTGGTGGTCGTCCCCGACCTGTGCGCGGGCTCGTTCCCGAAGCAGAAGCCGCCGGAGGCCTGGACCTCGTACGCGAAGGTCCTGCCGTACGCGCTGCGCGGCGACGCGCCCACCCTGCCGGCCGATCCCGAGTGGACCTCGGCGGGCATGAAGTCCTTCAAGGCGGCCCTGAAGGACCACAAGGAGGTGGAGGAGCTCCGCCTCGGCTACGTGACGTTCACCCGCCCGCGCTCCCTGCTCCTGGCCTCCGCCCACTGGTGGGGCCCGACGCAGAAGAAGCGGCGCGGGCCGTCGCCGTTCCTCCGGGCGCTGTACGAGCACTGCGCCGCCGGCCACGGCGAGATCGAGGCCTGGGCCCCGGAGCCGGCCGAGGACGAGGAGAACCCGGCCCTGGCCGCCGAGTCCGCCCCGGAGCACTCCTGGCCGCTGCCCCTGGACCCCGGGTCACTGGCCCTCCGCCGCGCGGCGGCAGCCCTGGTGGAATACCACCTGGCAACCCCCCACCCCGAGCCCGCCTCCCCGGCCCCGGACCCGGACCAGTACCTGTGGCCCCCGAACTGCGAGGAACCGTCGTACGACGAGGACCTGTCGCACGACGAGGACCTGTCGCACGACGAGGCCCCCGCCGCCCCGCCCTGGCCGGACGACGCCCCGTGGCTCCCGGCCGACGACCACCTCGCCGGTGGCGCCGCGTCCGGGATCCGGGGCGGAGCCCCGGTTTCGGGAAGGGGCGGGGCGGGGGAGGAATCCGCCCCCGGCGCCCGGCACCACGCCTCCGCGCTCCCCGCACCGACCCCGCCCGGCGACGAGGCCGCGGCGGCCTGGGACGGCCCCGCCGACGACCTGTGGCTGCCAGGTGATTTTGCGGCCGAGGCCGGTGATTTTGCGGCCGAGGCCGGCGACTTCGCGGCGGAGGCCGAAGGGGCCTGGGCCGGCCCCGGAGCCGCACCGCACGGCCTCAGCCCCGAGGAGGCCCGGGCCATCGCCTCCTGGGACCGGGACCTCGACGCCCTGGAGGGCGAGCTCCGCCGCACCCGCGAAGCCGTCCGCGACGTAGAGCTGCCGTCCGCGCTCTCGGCGAGCCAGCTCCTCCGCCTCGCCGCGGACGAGCAGGCCTTCGCCCGAGACCTGGCCCGCCCCATGCCCCGCCCGCCCCAGCCGGCGGCCCGCCGGGGCACCCGCTTCCACGCCTGGGTGGAGTCCCGTTTCGACGAGCTCCCGCTCCCCTTCCTCGACGTCCTCGACCCGGAGGCGGGCGGCCTGCCCGGCTCCGACCAGGAGGTCGCCGACGAGGCCGACCTCGCCGCCCTCAAGGAGTCCTTCGAGCGCAGCGAGTACGCCGAGCGCACCCCGTTCCGCCTGGAGGCCCCGGTCCAGCTGACCCTGGCCGGCCGGGTCGTCCGCGGCCGGATCGACGCCGTCTACCGCAACCCGCGGGGCAGCAAGTACGCGTACGAGATCGTCGACTGGAAGACGGGCCGCACCACCGAGGCCGACCCCCTCCAGCTGGCGATCTACCGCCTCGCCTGGGCGGAGACCACCGGCACCCCCCTCCGCCGGGTCGGGGCCGCCTTCCTCCACGTCCGCAGCGGCCGTGTGATCCGCCCCCGCCGCCTGCCCGGCCGGGCCACCATTGAGCGGATCCTCCAAGGCAGATCGGGCACCGCCGGTGGCCGCCGAGCAGACAGATAGGCTCGTGGGCATGAGCGAAACCCCGGCGGACAACGTCGTCCGCACGTACATCGACAGCCACCGCGCCGCATTCCTCGACGACCTCGCCGAGTGGCTCCGCATCCCCTCCGTCTCGGCCCAGCCCGAGCACGCGGACGACGTACGACGCAGCGCCGAGTGGCTCGCCGCACAGCTCACCAAGACCGGCTTCCCGGCGGCCGAGGTGTGGGAGACGGACGGCGCGCCCGCCGTCTTCGCCGAGTGGCCCGCCGACGACCCCGAGGCCCCGACCGTCCTGGTGTACGGGCACCACGACGTGCAGCCGGCCGCCCTCGCCGACGGCTGGCACACCGAGCCGTTCGAGCCGGTCGTCAAGGACGGCCGGATGTACGCGCGCGGGGCCGCCGACGACAAGGGACAGGTGTTCTTCCACACCCTCGGCGTGCGGGCCCACCTGGCCGCGACGGGCGCCGCCGCCCCCGCCGTGCACCTGAAGCTGCTGATCGAGGGCGAGGAGGAGTCGGGTTCCCCGCACTTCCGCGCCCTGGTCGAGCGGGAGGCGGACCGCCTCGCCGCCGACGTGGTGATCGTCTCGGACACCGGCATGTGGTCCGAGACCACCCCGACGGTGTGCACCGGCATGCGCGGCGTCGCCGACTGCGAGATCGACCTGCACGGGCCCGACCAGGACATCCACTCCGGCGCGTTCGGCGGGGCCGTGCCCAATCCGGCCACCGTCGCCGCCCGCCTGGTCGCGGCGCTGCACGACGCCGACGAGCGGGTCACCATTCCCGGCTTCTACGACAACATCGCCGAGCTGACGGACGAGGAGCGGGCGCTGATCGCCGAGCTGCCGTTCGACGAGGACGAGTGGCTGGGCAACGCCAAGTCCCACGCCACGGCGGGCGAGAAGGGCTACTCCACCCTGGAGCGCGTCTGGGCCCGCCCGACCGCCGAGGTCAACGGCATCGGCGGCGGCTACCAGGGCCCCGGCGGCAAGACCATCGTGCCCGCCTCCGCCCACCTGAAGCTGTCGTTCCGCCTGGTGTCCGGACAGGACCCGTACGAGGTCGAGGCCGCCGTCCGGGACTGGGTCGCGGCCCGCATCCCGGACGGAATCCGCCACTCCATCGTCTTCGGCGCCCCGACCCGGCCGTGCCTGACCCCGCTGGACCATCCGGCGCTCCGGTCCGTCGTACGGGCCATGGGCCGTGCCTTCGGGAAGAAGGTCCGCTTCACCCGCGAGGGCGGCTCGGGGCCGGCGGCCGACCTCCAGGACGTCCTGGGCGCGTCCGTGCTGTTCCTCGGCATCTCGGTGCCGTCCGACGGCTGGCACGCCCCGAACGAGAAGGTCGAGCTGGACCTGCTCCTCAAGGGCGTCGAGACGGCCGCCTACCTCTGGGCCGACCTGGCGGCCCACTGGAAGCCCGCGCCCGCCGCCTGACCGCCGCGGCGCGCCCCGCACATCACGCGCCAGCCACGAGTCGGTCACGCACCACGAGTCACGCACCACGAGTCACGAGTCACCGAGCCTGCCCGTCCACGCCACCGGGGGAGTTGGAAGTACCTGTGAGCACGTATACCGAGCACCCGATCTCGCTGGCCGCGCCCAGCGGAATCGACCGCGCCGCGCACCACCGCCTCGACGAGGCCTGGCTCGCCGCCGCCTGGAGCCACCCCACGACCCGCGTCTTCGTGGTCTCCGGCGGCCAGGTCCTGATCGACGACACCCCCGACGGCGGCACCGGGATCGTGATGACCCCGGCCTTCGAGGCCCCGCTCACCGAGACCCACCGCTACTTCCTCGGCACCGACGAGGACGGCGTACGGTACTTCGCGCTCCAGAAGGACTCCCTGCCGGGCCGCATGGACCAGTCGGCCCGCCCGGCCGGCCTGCGCGAGGCCGGGATGCTGCTGTCCCCGCGCGACGCCGGGCTGATGGTGCACGCCGTGGCCCTGGAGAACTGGCAGCGCATGCACCGCTTCTGCTCCCGCTGCGGCGAGCGCACCGTCGTCGCGGCGGCCGGCCACATCCGCCGCTGCCCCGGCTGCGGAGCCGAGCACTACCCGCGCACCGACCCCGCGGTGATCATGCTGGTCACCGACGACCAGGACCGGGCGCTGCTGGGCCGCCAGGTGCACTGGCCGGAGGGCCGCTTCTCGACGCTGGCCGGGTTCGTGGAGCCGGGCGAGTCCATCGAGCAGGCGGTGGTCCGCGAGGTCTGGGAGGAGGCGGGCGTCCGCGTCGGCGAGGTCGAGTACATCGCCAGCCAGCCCTGGCCGTTCCCGTACAGCCTGATGCTCGGCTTCACGGCCCGGGCCGACTCCTGCGAGATCAACGTCGACGGCGAGGAGATCCAGGAGGCCCGCTGGTTCTCCCGCGAGGAGCTGCGCCGCGCCTTCGAAACGGGCGAGGTGCTGCCCCCGTCGGGGATCTCCATCGCGGCCCGGCTGGTGGAGCGCTGGTACGGCGAGCCCCTGCCGCGCCCGGCCGCGTAGCCCGACGCGCAGCCCGCGCGCCGAGCACCGCCGGGCGACGGCGACAGTGACAGCGCACGCGCACGCGCACGGGCACGCGGGCAAGCGAAGGGCCCCCGCCGGGGCGGGGGCCCTTCCGCGCGCACGTCCGGCGCGCCGGCACGCGGCGGATCCGGCTCAGACGGCCAGGGCCTGCTGCACCTGCGCCAGGCTGGGGTTCGTCATGACCGACTCGGTGCCCGCCGGCGACACCACCAGCACGGTCGGGACGGTCTGGTTCCCGCCGTTCGCCTTCTCGACGAACGCCGCGGACTCCGGGTCCAGCTCGATGTTGATCTCGTTGTACGCGATGCCTTCCCGGTCCAGCTGGGTCTTCAGCCGGCGGCAGTAGCCGCACCAGGTCGTGCTGTACATCGTCACGGAACCCGTGTCCTGCATGCTGCGCTCCTTCGTGGGGTGGTGGTCCGGAGTACTCGAACGTACGGGACCCCGGAGCCATTCCCGCATCTGTCGCACAACGCATACGTCAAGTACGACAAGTGTGATCGCGGCGGCTGGCCTGTGGACGGATTTCCCGCCCGCAGGTCCGGACCTGGCAGCATGGCGGGGTGACAGCAGCAACGCCCTTCCCGTCCTTCCCCGCCGCCGCAGACGACTCGGCCGGCTCGGCCGACGCGGTGCTCCTGGGCCTGGACCCGGAGCAGCGCGAGGTCGCCACGACCCTGCGCGGACCGGTGTGCGTGCTGGCCGGCGCCGGAACCGGCAAGACCCGGGCGATCACCCACCGCATCGCCTACGGCGTCCGGTCCGGGCAGCTCATGCCCGCCAGCGTGCTGGCCGTCACCTTCACCAACCGAGCCGCCGGCGAGATGCGCGGCCGGCTGCGCGCCCTGGGCGCGGGCGGGGTCCAGGCCCGGACCTTCCACTCCGCCGCCCTGCGCCAGCTCCAGTTCTTCTGGCCCCGGGCCGTCGGCGGGGACCTGCCCCGGCTCGTCGAGCGCAAGGTCCAGCTGGTCGCCGAGGCGGGCACCCGCTGCGGCCTCCGCCTCGACCGCAGCGAGCTGCGCGACGTCACCGGCGAGATCGAATGGGCGAAGGTCACCCAGACCGTCCCCGCCGACTATCCGGCGGCCGCTCTCAAGGCGGGCCGCGAGGCCCCCCGCGACATGGCCGAGATCGCCCGGCTGTACGGGGCGTACGAGCAGCTGAAGCGCGAACGCGTCATGATCGACTTCGAGGACGTGCTGCTGCTGACCGTCGGCATCCTCCAGGACCGGCACGACATCGCCGAGCAGATCCGCGCCCAGTACCAGCACTTCGTCGTGGACGAGTACCAGGACGTCAGCCCGCTCCAGCAGCGGCTGCTGGAGTTGTGGCTCGGCGACCGCGACAGCCTCTGCGTCGTCGGCGACGCCAGCCAGACGATCTACTCCTTCACCGGCGCCACCCCGGACCACCTGCTGGACTTCCGCATCCGCCACCCGCACGCCAAGGTCGTCAAGCTGGTCCGCGACTACCGCTCCACCCCGCAGGTGGTCCACCTCGCCAACGGGCTCCTCGCCCAGGCCGGCGGCCGGGCCGCCGCCCACCGCCTGGAGCTGGTCTCCCAGCGCGAGCCCGGCCCCGACCCGGCCTACGCCGAGTACGCCGACGAGCCCGCCGAGGCCGAGGGCGTCGCCGCCCGGATCCGCAGGCTGATCGCCGCGGGCGTCCCGGCCGGCGAGATCGCCGTGCTGTTCCGCATCAACGCCCAGTCCGAGGTCTACGAGCAGGCCCTCGCCGACGCCGGCGTCCCGTACCAGCTGCGCGGCGCCGAGCGGTTCTTCGAGCGGGCCGAGGTGCAGAAGGCGCTCCTCGCCCTGCGCGGCGCCGCCCGCTCCGCCGGCAACGACCCCCTCCTCGACGACGTCGTCGAACTCGGCGCCCAGGTCCGCGCCGTGCTCAGCGCCACCGGCTGGACCGCCGAGCCGCCCGCCGGCTCCGGGGCCGTGCGCGAGCAGTGGGAGTCGCTGGCCGCGCTGGTCCGGCTCGCCGAGGACTTCGCCCGGGCCCGGGGCGGGGCCACCCTCGCCGACCTGGCGGTCGAGTTGGAGGAGCGCCGGGCCGCCCAGCACGCGCCGACCGTCCAGGGCGTCACCCTCGCCTCACTGCACGCGGCGAAGGGCCTGGAGTGGGACGCCGTGTTCCTGGTCGGCCTCACCGACGGCATGCTCCCGATCACGTACGCCAAGACCGACGACCAGATCGAGGAGGAGCGCCGGCTCCTCTACGTCGGCGTCACCCGCGCACGGCAGCACCTGACCCTCTCCTGGGCCCTCTCGCGCTCTCCGGGCGGCCGCCCCTCCCGACGGCCCAGCCGCTTCCTCGACGGGCTCAGGCCGGGCTCCGGGCCCCTCGCGGCCCGGTCCGGCGTCCCGGCCGAGCGGGCGGCCTTCGAGCGGGAGGCCCGCCGCCGCACCCGCCGCGGCCCGGTGCGCTGCCGGGTCTGCGGCAGAACGCTGACCACGGCCGGCGAGCTGAAGCTGATGCGCTGTGAGGACTGCCCCTCCGACATGAACGAGGGCGTCTACGAGCGGCTGCGGGAGTGGCGCGCGATACAGGCCCGGGAGCAGCGCGTGCCCGCGTACTGCGTGTTCACGGACAAGACGCTGATGGCGATCGCCGAGGCCGCGCCCGCCGAGCCGGGCGAGCTCGCGGTCATCCCCGGAGTGCCTGGACGGAAGCTCGAGCGGTACGGAGCCGAGGTCCTGGCCATCTGCGCAGGTCGGGAGCCTGACACGGGCGACGGCGCCGACGCGTAGAAACTCGTCGGAAAAATAGTTTGCACATGCCCAGCCGATCCCCATAGGTTCTTAGCAACGGAAACGGTGGCTTCTGACGAAGCTTCGGATCCGTGCTGTACTTATCCGAATACGCATGGGACAGGCCCCCGGGCCGGTCCCCGAGACGCCGAGAGGAGGCGAGACCAGTGACCAGCTTCATCACCACCACCAAAATGACCGATCGCTCGGTCGCCGCTTCCTGCACGCTCGGCTCCTCCTCGCTCCTCCCGCTCATGGGCACCGGTCTGTCCGCGATTTCCGCCGACAGCCGCGCCCTGCTGGCCGCCGCGCCCGTCGCGCTGGTCGTGAGCGAGCGGAATGAGCGACCGACCCAGGCACCGGTGGCAGTACTGGCAGAAACCCAGGCCCACGCCTATGGCTTCGCCTTTGCAGCCGGTGCCGGATCCCAGACGAAGCAGACGAAGCAGCAGCACCACCTGATGTGGGCCTTCCGTGGGCTCGAACCCTGGAGTGATCCAGTCTGATCCAGCGATCAGGCCGGCGCCTTCAGGGCCGCGGAACCCCACCCGGGATCCGCGGCCCTTCTGTTTGTCCCCGAACGGGGACGACGGCGAGAAGGAGCCTCGGGACTGGCAAGACCAGGTACCAGCCGCCCCCGGCCGAACCCGGCCGGAACGACTAGCCGAACAAGACGAGGAAGAACACACCGTGCAACTCGAAGAGCACGCCCCGTCCGTACCGCAGACCCAGACGATCTCCCCGCCCGCAGTCCCGGAGGACTCCACCTTGACTCCCCTCACCGCGCTCACCGCGCTCGACGACGCCATCGAGAACCTCGGCGTACCGGTCGCCTGCCGTACCTACGACCCCGAGGTCTTCTTCGCCGAGTCCCCGGCCGACGTCGAGTACGCCAAGTCCCTGTGCCGCACCTGCCCGCTGGTCGAGGCCTGCCTCGCCGGCGCGCTCGAGCGCCGCGAGCCCTGGGGTGTCTGGGGTGGCGAGCTCTTCGTCCAGGGTGTGGTCGTAGCCCGCAAGCGTCCCCGTGGCCGCCCGCGCAAGAACCCGGTTGCCTCGGCATGACCGCCATCGGAACCATCGACCGCCCCCTGACGCACGACCCCCTGAAGCAGGCCCCCATGACCGCCCACACGACGAGCGAGAAGCCGCACGGCTCCGCCACCGCAGACTTCATCACCACCGGCGCGATCACCTCGCGTCAGAACAGGACCCGCGAAATGCAACTCATCCCAGAAGCCCTGGCCCGTGCGCATATGGACGATCGCATGCGTGAGGCGGACGCCGAGCGTCGCGCCCTGCGCCTGGTCGCCGCCCGCCGCATGCAGCGGCGTGCCGAGCGCGTCTCCATGCGCGCCCGCCGTGCACTGGCCATGGCCGTCATGCACTGAGACCAGCCCGCCCGCGCCGCCACCCGGCGGTCGGGCGGCTCACCGGGGGGGGCGGGTTAGAAGGACGAGGGCCCCCCGTGTGTTTGGGGCAGACTCCCTTTCCC
>NZ_JBWKDK010000078.1:0-24376 GCF_056436005.1 Streptomyces sp. NPDC043854 | reverse complement strand
CCTCCCCCCCCCCCCCCCCTCCCCCCCCCCCCCCCCCCCCCCCCCCCCCCCCCCCCCCCCCCCCCCCCCCCCCCCCCCCCCCCCGCCGCGCCCTCACCAGGCGACCGGCAGCCGTTCCGGCAGCCGCTTGATGAAGCCCGTACGCCACACCAGGTTCTCGGCGGGTACCGCGAGCCGCAGCCCGGGCAGCCGCTCCACCAGCACCTCCAGCGCGATTTCGGCGTGGGCCCGGCCCAGTGCCGAAGCCGGACAGAAGTGCCGGCCGGCCCCGAACGCGAGGTGGGCGTTGGCGCTCTCCCGCTCCAGGTCCAGCTCGTCCGGACGGTCGAAGGCCGCCGGGTCGAAGTTGGCCCCCTCCAGCAGGACGAGGACGAGTTCGCCTTCCCTGACCAGCACGTCGCCGACCTGCACGTCCGCCAGCGCGATGCGCGGCAGGCCGTCGCCGACGGACAGGTTCCAGCGCAGCAGCTCCTCGACCGCCCTCCCCGTGCGCTCCGGGTGGCGGCGCAGGTGGTCGAGGAGCTCGGGCCGCTGGAGCAGCGCGAGGACGGCCAGGACCAGGAAGGCCGATGTGGACACGGCCCCGGCCCCGAACAGCGAGACGGCGACCGTCGCGAACATCTCGTCGGTCAGGTGCGCCGAGTCCGGGTCGGCCTCCTTGAGCTCCGCGAACCGGCCGAGCAGCCCCGTACGCTGCTCGGCGGGCAGTGCGAGCTGTGCGCCCAGCCGGCCGGCGAAGTAGCCGACGTCCTTGTACCAGTTGAGCGCCGAGTCGGCGAACGGTTCGCGCGCGGTCATGAACGCGACGTCGAGCCCCGACATCAGACGCCGCCAGTCCTCGAACGGCACCCCCAGCACCCGGCAGTGCAGGGCGGCCGAGAAGGGGTCCGCGAACCCCGCCCGCAGGTCCACGGGCCCGCCCTCGGCGACGAGCCCGTCGACGAGCGCCCCCGCCGTGGCGCGCAGCCAGTCCTTCAGGCCCCGCTGACGCGGGTTGAGGGACTTCATCACCGCGGTGCGCAGGCCGGCGCTGTTGATGCTGCCCATGTTGTCGACGACCTCGGGCGGGATCGTCAGCGCGTACTGGCGGGGCACCCCGGGGCGGGCGGTGTCCTTCAGGCTGAACCGCTCGTCCTCCAGCACCTGCTTGGCCAGCGCGTAGCTGCTGACCAGCCAGGCCCGGTCCCCGGTGAGCGTGCGGACCTGGGCGACGGGGGCCGTCTCCCGCAGCCATGCGCACTCCTGCGGGAGCACGTCGCCGCGCCGCGACAGCGGGAAGTCGAGGAGGGGCGCGTCCCCGCCGGGCCGGTCCGCGCCGGCCTCACGCTGCTCGACGTTCATCGGCGGTCCCTTCGGCCGGTACGTGGTCCGCGGCCCCGCCGCCGGGCACGGGTGCCGGGCGGGCCGCCTCGGCGGCCTCCGGCCGTACGACGGCGTAGGCCTGGTTGCGGGTCGCGCGCAGGCCCCCGCCGCGCGCGAAGAGGACGTCCGTCAGCGGCATCCGGACGTGGTACGCCGCCACGGACGACGGCACGTCGAGAATGCTCGGGGTGTCCACGAAGAACGGCAGCTCCGCCGCCAGGTAGTCGAAACACACCTGCAACTGGCCGGCCGTGATGGATTCACCTTCCGGCACCTTGGACCCGACGAAATGGAGGGCCATCTCCTCGCAGCCCCTGCGGAATTCGTCGTCGGTTTCCAGGAAATGGAGCACGCGCCGGTGCAGCAGTTGGTAAACGGGGTTGGACCGGAACTCCGAAAGTGCCCTCACGCGGACCCCGGCATGCGGGTGCCCCGAATCCTCGATGCCCTTGAGGATCCGGCGGCGGACCGCCTTGATCTCCTTCGCGGCGCGCTTCTCCGCATGCTCCCGGCGGTAGCCGAAAGCGGCGAACATGCGGTCCACATGGAGGTCCGCGTACACGAAGTCGACCTGCGCGAAGCGGGGTACCGCCCACCGGGCGAGGCTGTTGATGCGCTCGGAGCTGAAGTAGCTGTTCCCAGGACTCACTCCGATGAGCACATGGTCGCCCTCATCCCAGATATGGCGGCACGCGCGGGTGAAGGGCAGAACTTCGAATGATGCGTCTGCTGTGATCGTCACCTGTGTGATCGCCCTTGTTGCCGCATGTCCCTGGGAGCCCTGCGCTCCTGGTGTGGCGGCAATGCCGGTACGTTATGCGGTGGCCCCGGAACGTGACAAGCCCGAGGCTGATTTCTTGGCCGGAATTATCGCTTCCGGATACGGGGCGGTAATTGAATTTCTTTCTGCCACCCGAACGGGACCCGGTAGCGGCGGCCTTCCCGGCTGGCGCTACCCTGAGCCGGTCAACGAGCACCAAGAAGGGGTGGATCCCAGTGGCGGACATCGAGAACGCGCGGGCGACGTTCGGCAGGTTCGACGCGGACGGCGACGGCTTCGTCACGGCCGACGAGTTCCGTCGGGCCATGGCGGAGATGGGCGACCCGTTCGTCACGGGCCCGGTCGCGGACTCCGTGATCGCCGCCAAGGACGCGAACGGCGACGGCCTGCTGAGCTTCGACGAGTTCTGGGCCTCCCTGAACAAGTAAGGCCCCGCGCCGCAGCCCCCGTACCGCCCCGCCGGGCGGCACGGGGGCTGCGGCCTGCCCGCCCGCGCGAACGGCCCGCGGAGACCGCGGAGACCGCGGAGACCGCGGAGACCGCGGGGACTGCCCGCGCGGGACCGCGCCCTACGGTGCGCCGCCGGGTCCGGCCGGGGCATCCGCGGCGTCCGGCCGCACCATGTCCTCGACCTCGGCCAGGGCCTCCTCCAGCCAGCGCAGCCAGAACGTCTCCAGGCCGATGCCGCCGTGCAGCACGAGCCGGCGCAGCCGGTCCTCGTCGGAGTCCCGCTCCGGGGGGAAGTCCTTCTCCTCGATGGCCTCGTAGAGCGCCAGCTGCCGCCGGTGCAGCTCCAGGTGCCGCCGCAGCTCCCCGGCCAGCCCCTGCACGCCGGCCACGCCCGCGGCCCGGACCCGCAGCAGCAGCGGGTCCCGAATGGCCTTCGGGTCCTGGCTCTCGCCGATCCACCGCGCCAGCTCCGCACTGCCGGCGGGCAGGACCTCGTACTCCTTCTTCTGCCCCCGCACGGGCACCTCGCTCGGCAGGGCCCGGATCAGCCCGGCCTCCTCCAGCCGGCCCAGCTCGCGGTAGATCTGCTGGTGCGTCGCGGACCAGAAGTACCCGATCGACCTGTCGAACCGCCGGGTCAGCTCCAGCCCGGACGAAGGCTTCTCGAGCAGGGCGGTGAGGATGGCGTGCGGCAGCGACATGCCGCCATCCTAGGTTTGCCGCACACCGTCCGGGTCAGTGCCAGGCGGCCAGGGCCTCGGGGGTGCCCGGGCCCGGGGCGTCGGGCTCCAGCAGGTCCCGCGCCCGCAGGAAGGCCGCCACCGCCGGCGACCAGGCCTGGCGCAGGCCCGCCTCGGCGAGCAGGCCCGGGTCGGCCAGCAGCTGTGCGGCCGGGCCGACGCGGATCCCGGCCGGGGTCAGGACCGCTGCGTCGTCGGCCCAGCGCACCGCCAGGTCGACGTCGTGCGTGGCCATCACCACCGTGGTGCCGCGCGAGCGCAGCCCCGCCAGGGTGTCCAGCAGCCGCTCCTGCCCGTCCGGGTCGAGTCCGGCCGTCGGCTCGTCGAGGATCAGCACCCGCGGGGCCATCGCCACCGCGCCCGCGATCGCCGCGCGCTTGCGCTGCCCGTACGAGAGCAGGTGCGTCGGGCGGTCCCGCAACCCGGTGATGTCGAGCGCGGCCAGTGCGGACTCCACCCGGGCCCGCACCTCCCCGGCGGGCAGGCCGAGGTTCATCGGGCCGAAGGACACGTCCTGCTCCACCGAGGCGGCGAAGAGCTGGTCGTCCGGATCCTGCACCACCAGCTGGACCGCCGTCCGCAGCCGGGTCAGGCCCGCCCGGTCGTACCCGACCGGTGCTCCGTCCAGGCGCAGTTCGCCCGAGCCGGGCCGCAGGCCGCCGCTGAGCAGCCGCATCAGCGTGGTCTTGCCGCTGCCGTTGCGGCCGAGCAGGACCAGCGCCCGGCCCTCGGCGATGGCGAAGTCCACGCCGGTCAGCACCGCCGGGCCGTCCTCGTACGCGTAGCCGGCGCCGGCCAGTTCCACCAACGTCACAGGTAGAGCCCCTTCAGGGTGAGAGTCAGCGCGG
This sequence comes from Streptomyces sp. NPDC043854, assembly GCF_056436005.1. Lineage (NCBI taxonomy): Bacteria > Bacillati > Actinomycetota > Actinomycetes > Kitasatosporales > Streptomycetaceae > Streptomyces > Streptomyces sp. NPDC043854. Next base: position 20,195 of record NZ_JBWKDK010000078.1, on the reverse strand, counting down.
CCACGGCCGCGAGCAGGGCCGCCGAGGCCGCGAGGAAGCGCCACGACAGCGTCGCCTCGGGGACGAGCACCCGCAGCGCGCCGTCGTAGCCGCGCCCGGCCAGGCCCGACTGGAGCCGCGCCGCGCGGTCGAAGGCCCGTACGAACGAAGTGGCGGCGAGCCCGGCCACCGAGCGCCATGCCGCGGCCCGGCCCGCGTGCCCGAGGCGGGCCGCCTGCGCGCGCCGCACCTGGGCCAGGGAGTCGAGCAGCAGGAAGCCGATGCGGTACATGACCAGCGCCACGTCCACCACCGGCGCCGGCACCCCGGCCCGGACCAGCCGGGGCAGCACGTCCGACACCGGGGTGGTGAACGCGAACAGCAGCACCCCGAGCGAGGCCGCCGACGTGCGCAGCAGCAGTTCGGCGGCGAGCCGCGGCCCGTCCGGGGCCAGGGAGACGTATCCGGCTGGGCCGCCGACCGCGATCAGCAGCGGCAGCGCCCCGGTGAAGCAGAACCCCAGCGGGATCCGGAAGGCCCGCCAGAGCTGCCGCCCGGCGACCCCGGCCGGCCCGAGGAGCACGGCCAGGGTCGCGGCGGCCACGAGCGGTCCGCCCGGCCAGGCCGGCAGGCACAGGGCACTGACCGTCAGACCCAGCCCGAGCAGCGCCTTCTCCAGCGGATGGCGGCCCCGCCAGCGGCTGCTGTGCGCGGCCACGTCGATCGGCAGCACCGGCTACGACTCCGCGGCGGGCGCCGCTGCGGATGCGGAGGCCGGTGCCGGTGCGGCGTCGGCAGGGACCGTGCCGGCACCGGCGGCGGCCGCCGCGGCCGCGCCCTGGCGGCGGCCCCGGCGGACGCCGAAGTAGTAGGCGAGCACGCCCGCGCCCAGCGCCGCCTGGAGGGCGAACAGGGCCGACTCCACCTCCCCGGACGGGGGCTCGTACAGCGGGGAGAACCAGGGCTCGTAATCCGGCTTCAGCTCGCTGATGGCCGCCTCCGCCTGCGCGTCGGCGCCCGTGAACGGCTCCTCCTTGCCCTCGCCCAGGCCCAGGGCGAGCGGCAGCACCGCCAGCGCCGCCACCAGGAGCAGCAGCAGGCCGTTGATCTTCGCGTTCCGGCTCATGCGCGTCACACCGCCGTCTTCTGCTCGGAGCGGCCGGCGAGCTTCGCGACGCCCAGCCGGACCAGGTCGGACTTGCTGGACTGCATCAGCAGCCGCATCACCAGGACCGTCAGCAGGCCCTCGCTCACGGCGAGCGGGATCTGGGTGACGGCGAAGATGCCGCCGAACTTCGCGAGCGCGCCGAAGAAGCCCGTGCCCGGGTCCGGGAAGGCCAGCGCCAGCTGCACCGAGGTCACGCAGTAGGTGACGAGGTCGGCGAAGAAGGCGCCGAAGAACACGGACACCATCAGCGGGGCGTTGAAGCGCCGCAGCAGCAGGTAGACGCAGTACCCCGACCAGGGTCCGGCGATGGCCATCGAGAAGACGTTGGCGCCGAGGGTGGTCAGTCCGCCGTGCGCGAGCAGCAGCGCCTGGAAGAGGAGGGTGATCGTGCCGAGCACCGCCATGACGGGCGGCCGGAACAGGATCGCGCCGAGCCCGGTCCCGGTGGGGTGCGAGCAGCTGCCCGTCACCGAGGGGATCTTCAGTGCGGACAGGACGAAGGTGAACGCTCCGGACGCGCCGAGCAGGAGGGTGCTCTCCGGGTTGGCCTTCACCTCGCGGGTGAGGGCCCGTACCCCGTGGACGACGAAGGGAGCGGACGCGGCGCCCCAGGCGGCCGCGTGCAAGGGGGGCAGGAACCCCTCGGCTATGTGCATGAGTGGGAGACCTCTCCAGCACCTCGTGGATGGACAACGCGCCTTGGCCGGTCTCCTGGCTCGCGGGTACTGATGCCCTGGCTCCGCCTTCCCGGGCGGTGCGGGTCCCTCCCCGCGCTGCCCAGTGGCTTTCCCGCAGGAGTGGAGCCGGACTTCCCGTTCACAGTGGCGAGGGCCGCACCGGTTTTCCACCGGTTTCCCGTACACCAAGGCCTGATGACCCTAGTCCGCGCTGTGGACCCGTAACAACCCGGATCTGGGCGGCCTGTTGGGCCCGGGGATTCCGCTTCGGACCGCCGGCGGGCCTGTGCGCTCCGGGCGGGCGCGGCGAAACAGTGGCAGGGACACGGAACTTCCGGCGTCCGGCGGCTTGCGCGGCGGACCGGCGCGCGCCACGGCGCTCTTCCGCTGCCGCGCTCCAACCGGCGCCGCCGGGGCGTGCGCGGGCTGCGCCCGGGAGGTCCGGCCACCCCCGGACGGGCGTCTTCCGGTCGCCGCAGGGCCCGGAGCCCCGCAGGCTGGGAGGGTGGCCGCCGAACACGACACCGCGACACCGCAGCCGGGGGCGAACGCCGGGGCGTTCGACTACTCCGACCTGACCGCCGTGTACGTCAACTGCACGCTCAAGCGCTCGCCCGAGACCAGCAACACGGAGGGCCTGATCGCGCGGAGCCGCGCCGTCATGGAGGCGGCCGGCGCCCGGACCTCGCTGATCCGCGCCGTCGACCACGACATCGCCACCGGAGTCTGGCCGGACATGACCGAGCACGGCTGGGAAACCGACCAGTGGCCCGTCCTGTACAGCCAGATCATGGCCGCCGACATCCTCGTGCTGTGCGGGCCGATCTGGCTCGGTGACAACAGCTCCGTGATGAAGCAGGTCATCGAGCGGCTGTACGCCTGTTCCTCGCTCCTGAACGAGCAGGGCCAGTACGCCTACTACGGGCGCGTCGGCGGTGCGCTGATCACGGGCAACGAGGACGGCGTGAAGCACTGCGCCATGAACGTCCTCTACAGCCTCCAGCACCTCGGGTACGCCATCCCGCCGCAGGCCGACGCCGGCTGGATCGGCGAGGCCGGGCCCGGTCCCTCGTACCTCGACCCGGGCTCGGGCGGCCCGGAGAACGACTTCACCAACCGGAACACGACCTTCATGTCGTGGAACCTCATGCACCTGGCCGCCCTGCTCAAGCGCTCCGGCGGCATGCCCGCCCACGGCAACCAGCGCTCGGAGTGGGACGCCGGCTGCCGCTTCGACTTCCCCAACCCCGAACACCGCTGACGGCCCGGGCCGGACGGCCGGACAGCTGCCCGGCCGCCCGGCCGCCCGGCTGTGCGGAGGCTCAGCCGCAGCACACGTTCCGGTGCGCGACGTCCAGCACGAACCGGTCGGGCGAGCGCAGGGTGAACGAGGTGTAGGACGGCTTCGTGTCGAAGGCGGCACCGAAGGTGACGTACCCCTCGAAGTCGCCCGTCATGGCGAAGCCCTTCAGCGCGGGCAGGTCGATCCTGGCGAGCTTCGGCCCGCGGTAGGTGCTCTCGCCGGAGCGCAGGTGGGCGTCGGCGGGGTGCAGGCGGATCTGGAGGAAGTGCTTCCCGGCGAGCGCGACGGGCTCGCCGGACCCGTCCCGGTACAGCCGCGGGACGCGGGTGACCTCGACGTCGGGGACGCGGCCCCGCAGGTCGATGACGATCCGGTCGTACGCGCAGTGCCCGGCCCAGCGGGCGTTCACGACGAGCGGGGTGGCGGTGCGCCCGGCGGCCGCGGCGGCCGGGGCCGGGGCGGTGGAGGCGGGCGCGGCGAGGGCGATTCCGGCGGTGAGGAGAGCCCCCGTGGCCAGGGCCACGGTCTGCCGGCGGCGGAGGTGGTTCATGACGTCCCCCCTGATTCTCGAGAGACGGGGACGGGTGTCACTGCTGGAGACACTCCCCGCGCACCCATGGTTGCAGCAAAACCGGTCAAACTTCTCATTCGGTTGAAATTCCCTGTCCGCGCCGCCGGACCGAACGGCCGTCCAGGCGAGGTGTGCGCCGCCGGCCCGCCCTCCGGCCGGAGGGCGGGCGCGCAGGGTTGCCGGGCGGCTGCGGAGCGCGTACGGGGGAAAGGGCTGCGGGCTCCGCGGCGGTTGGCCGGCCGCCGGGGGTGTGGCCGCGACGTCATGCGATCACCCTTGCGCACGGGGGTCACCCCGTACCACCCCCGGCCCCCACGGTTCGCCCTGAAGCGTGACCAATCCGCGCCGAACCTCAACGCCCGGGAAAACCGGGATGATTGCCGCAGGTCGGGAGAGTGGCCGGCGGGAAACGCACGGGACCCCGGGCGCCCGCGGCGCCCGGGGTCCTCGTACGGACGGAGACCGGGTCAGGTCGGCTCAGGTCAGCATTCGATGACGTTGACGGCCAGGCCGCCGCGGGCCGTCTCCTTGTACTTGATCTTCATGTCCGCGCCGGTCTCCTTCATCGTCTTGATGACCTTGTCCAGGGAGACCTTGTGGCTGCCGTCGCCGCGCATCGCCATCTTCGCGGCCGTGACCGCCTTGACCGCCGCCATGCCGTTGCGCTCGATGCACGGGATCTGGACCAGGCCGCCGACCGGGTCGCAGGTCAGGCCCAGGTTGTGCTCCATGCCGATCTCGGCCGCGTTCTCGACCTGCTCCGGGGTGCCGCCCAGGACCTCCGCCAGGGCGCCCGCCGCCATCGAGCAGGCGGAGCCGACCTCGCCCTGGCAGCCGACCTCGGCGCCGGAGATCGAGGCGTTCTCCTTGAACAGCATGCCGATCGCGCCCGCGGCGAGGAGGAAGCGGACGACGCCGTCCTCGTCCGCGCCGGGCACGAAGTTCACGTAGTAGTGCAGGACGGCCGGGAGGACGCCCGCCGCGCCGTTCGTCGGGGCCGTGACGACGCGGCCGCCCGCCGCGTTCTCCTCGTTCACGGCCATCGCGTAGATCGTCGTCCACTCGCTGCGGTGCAGCATCGGGTCGCCCTCGGTGCGCAGCTGGCGCGCCGTGGCCGCCGCGCGGCGCTTGACCCGCAGGCCGCCCGGGAGGATGCCCTCGCGGGACATGCCGCGCGCGACGCAGGCCTGCATGACCCGCCAGATTTCCAGCAGGCCCGCGCGGATCTCCTCCTCCGTCCGCCAGGCCTTCTCGTTCTCCAGCATCAGCGAGGAGATGGACAGGCCCGTCTCCTTGGCCAGGCGCAGCATCTCGTCACCGGAGCGGAACGGGTACTTCAGCACGGTGTCGTCGAGCTTGATCCGGTCCTCGCCGACCGCGTCCTCGTCCACCACGAAGCCGCCGCCCACCGAGTAGTACGTCTTCTCCAGCAGCGGGGCGCCCGAGGCGTCGTACGCGAAGAGCGTCATGCCGTTCGCGTGGTACGGCAGGGCCCGGCGGCGGTGGAGGATCAGCTGGCTCGGCTCGTCGAACGCGATCTCGTGCGCGCTGCCTATCTCCGTGCCGAGCAGGCGCAGCCGGCCGGTCTGCCGGATGCGCTCCACCTCGTCGTCGGCCGTCTCCACGTCCACGGTGCGCGGGGAGTGGCCCTCCAGGCCCAGCAGCACCGCCTTCGGGGTGCCGTGGCCGTGGCCGGTCGCGCCGAGCGAGCCGTACAGCTCGGCCCGGACGGAGGCCGTCTGCGCGAGCACACCGTCCTTCTTCAGCCGCATCACGAACATGCGGGCTGCGCGCATCGGACCCACGGTGTGCGAGCTGGACGGACCGATGCCGATCGAGAAGAGATCGAAAACCGAAATGGCCACGGTGGCGGACTCCCGGGAGTTATTCACCCCCGCGGTGGCGGGGAGCGGACCGTCCGGCCGGTCTCGGAGCGTGGCGAGGCGGCCGGCGGAGGGGGCGGATCTTGTAGGGATTGAGGGCAAAGATCACCTGGTGGGCGCCCATGCCCGGTTCATCAGCGTACGTCAGTTCGTGAGGGGACCGGTTACGCCGGTCTGTACGGAGGCTGTCGCGGTCCCGACGTCCCGGACCGCGGCCCCGGGCCATGAGAAAGGCCCGGCCCTGTGTGACACAAGGCCGGGCCCCCCGAGCCGTGGCCTACAGCGACGGGTACAGCGGGAACTTCGCGGCGAGCGCCGAGACGCGCGCCTTGAGGGCCTCGCCGTCGTACGAGGGCTTCAGGGCCTCCGCGATGATGTCGGCGACCTCGGTGAAGTCCTCGGCGCCGAAACCGCGGGTGGCCAGGGCCGGCGTGCCGATCCGCAGACCCGAGGTGACCATCGGCGGCCGCGGGTCGTTCGGGATGGCGTTGCGGTTGACCGTGATGCCGATCTCGTGGAGGCGGTCCTCGGCCTGCTGGCCGTCCAGCTCCGAGTTGCGCAGGTCCACCAGGACCAGGTGCACGTCGGTACCGCCGGTGAGGACGTCCACACCCACGGCCTTGACGTCGTCCTGGACCAGGCGCTCGGCGATGATCTTCGCGCCGGCCAGGGTGCGCTCCTGGCGCTCCTTGAACTCGTGCGAGGCCGCCACCTTGAAGGAGACCGCCTTGGCGGCGATCACGTGCTCCAGCGGGCCGCCCTGCTGGCCGGGGAAGACCGCGGAGTTGATCTTCTTCGCCAGTTCCTGGGTGGAGAGGATCACGCCGCCGCGCGGACCGCCCAGGGTCTTGTGCGTGGTGGTGGTCACGACGTGGGCGTGCGGCACCGGGTTCGGGTGCAGCCCCGCGGCGACCAGGCCCGCGAAGTGGGCCATGTCGACCATCAGGTACGCGCCGACCTCGTCCGCGATGCGGCGGAAGGCGGCGAAGTCCAGCTGGCGCGGGTACGCCGACCAGCCGGCGACGATCAGCTGCGGCTTGGACTCCTTGGCGAGGCGCTCGACCTCGGCCATGTCGACCTGGCCGTCCTCCCCGACGTGGTAGGGGACCACGTTGTAGAGCTTGCCGGAGAAGTTGATCTTCATGCCGTGGGTCAGGTGACCGCCGTGGGCCAGGTTCAGGCCCATGATCGTGTCGCCCGGCTTCAGCAGCGCGAACATCGCGGCGGCGTTGGCCTGCGCACCCGAGTGCGGCTGGACGTTCGCGGCCTCGGCGCCGAACAGCGCCTTGATCCGGTCGATCGCGATCTGCTCGACCACGTCGACGTGCTCGCAGCCGCCGTAGTAGCGGCGGCCCGGGTAGCCCTCGGCGTACTTGTTGGTCAGGACCGAGCCCTGGGCCTCCATGACGGCGACCGGAGCGAAGTTCTCCGACGCGATCATCTCCAGGGTGGACTGCTGGCGCGCGAGCTCGGCGTCGACGGCGGCGGCGACATCCGGGTCGAGCTCGTGGAGAGGGGTGTTCAGAACGGACATCAGGATCCCCTGTGGTCAGTTACCGGCGGTGAGCTGGGCGTACTCGTCGGCGGAGAGCAGGTCGGCCGGCTCCTCCGCGACGCGGACCTTGAACAGCCAGCCGCCCTCGAACGGAGCGCTGTTGACGAGGCTGGGGTCGTCCACGACGTCCTGGTTCGCCTCGACGACCTCGCCGGTGACGGGGGAGTACAGGTCGCTGACCGACTTGGTCGACTCCAGCTCGCCGCAGGTCTCGCCCGCGGTCACCGTGTCGCCGACCTCGGGGAGCTGGGCGTAGACGACGTCACCGAGCGCGTTGGCCGCGAACTCCGTGATGCCGACCGTGGCGACGCCGTCCTCGGCGGCCGACAGCCACTCGTGCTCCTTGCTGAAACGCAGCTGCTGGGGGTTGCTCATGACCTGATTCTCCTGGATGCGGGGGAGTGCGAACGAACGGTGGTCTTGCGTGGTGCGACGCCTCGGCCGGCGGCCGGCGGCCGCCGCCGTACGGGCGCTACTTCTGCCGCTTGTAGAAGGGCAGGGCGACGACCTCGTACGGCTCATGCGTACCGCGAATGTCCACGCCGACGCCGGAGGTGCCGGGCGCGGCGTGGGCGGCGTCCACGTACGCCATGGCGATCGGCTTGCCCAGGGTCGGGGACGGGGCGCCCGAGGTGACCTCGCCGATCACCTCGCCGCCGGCCACGACCGGGAACCCGGCGCGCGGGACGCGGCGGCCCTCGGCGACCAGGCCGACCAGCTTGCGCGGCGGGTTGCCGGCGGCGCGCTCAGCGGCGGCCTCCAGGGCGGCGCGGCCCACGAAGTCGCCCTCCTTCTCGAACTTCACGACCCGGCCCAGACCCGCGTCGAACGGGGTGAGGGAGGTGGTCAGCTCGTGCCCGTACAGCGGCATGCCCGCCTCCAGGCGCAGCGTGTCGCGGCAGGACAGGCCGCAGGGGACCAGGCCGGCGCCCTCGCCGGCCTTGGTCAGCGCCTGCCACAGCTCCACGGCGTGCTCGGGGGCGATGAACAGCTCGAAGCCGTCCTCGCCGGTGTAGCCCGTACGCGCGATCAGCGCGGGCACGCCGGCGACCGTGCCCGGCAGGCCGGCGTAGTACTTCAGGTTGTCCAGGTCGGCGTCCGTGAGGGAGGCCAGGATGCCGGGGGACTCCGGGCCCTGGATGGCGATCAGCGCGTACGCGTCGCGGTCGTCGCGGACCTCGGCGTCGAAGCCGGCGGCGCGCTCGGTGAGGGCGTCCAGGACGACCTGGGCGTTGGAGGCGTTGGCGACGACCATGTACTCGGCCTCGGCCAGGCGGTAGACGATCAGGTCGTCGAGGATCCCGCCGTCCTCCCGGCAGATGTGCGTGTAGCGGGCGCGGCCGGTGCCGACGGTGGAGATGTTGCCGACCAGGGCGTAGTCCAGGAGCTTCACGGCCTCCGGACCGGTCACCGTGATCTCGCCCATGTGGGAGAGGTCGAAGAGGCCGGCCTTGGTGCGCACGGCATTGTGTTCGTCGCGCTCGCTGCCGTACCGCAGCGGCATGTCCCAGCCCGCGAAGTCGGTCATGGTCGCACCGAGCGAGCGGTGCAGCGCATCGAGGGCGGTCAGGCGGGGGGCAGTGCTCATGGGTGTGGCTCCCGGGTCCCAGGGCATGACATGACGAGGACGTTCCTCCCCATCTGTCATCGGAACCTGAGAGGTTCGCCGAGAGTCCCGCGGGAACGGGAGCGCCGACTTGCACCTTGGGTGGAGCACACCCCGGTCCGCCGCGGGGGACGGGAGGGGAGCGGCTCGCTTTTCAGATCTGCCTCATCCACGCGGTACGGGGCCTGAGAGATTCAAGGGAGGTACTTGCTCCTTCGGCGCCCGGACGCGGCCTCGCGGCCTGCCGGGACTCTCCCGCGCGGATTCAAGCGGCCGGTATGCAGTTGGTCCAGATGGCGCACATCATTGCACGCCCTCCCGCGGATCGGGCGGGTGGGCCCGAAAGACTGTGTCATTCGCTACGTCGCGGGCGGCGGGCGGCGCGCCGCGCGGCGCACCGCGGGCCGCGTCCGGCGGGCGGGCGGCGTCCGGTGGCCGGACAGGCCGGCCGGAACCGGTGCCGTCGAATTACCGTCTCTTTACACTCAGTGGGCATGGGGTCCGCGAGGCCCGATTCGGGGGAGGCGATCTTGTGCGGAGATTCGGAGTACTGGCGACCGCCGGGACCGCGGACGGGGTGCCGGAGCAGCCGGCGCGCGAGCGCCACGGGCCGGTGCGCGACCTGCGCGGCCGGGGGGACGGCGGGCCGCACCGGCTCGGCTTCGCCGAGGGCGACATCGTCGTGGTCTCCGGCCTGCCCGGCGGCGGCAAGAGCACGCTGATCAAGCGGGCCGCCGAGGGAGGCGGCATCGACTCCCAGGACGTGCGCGAGCGCTGGGAGCGGCGCATGCCCGCGGCCCTCCCGTACGCCGTGTACCGCCCGCTCGTGCGGATCGCGCACTACTGGGGGCTGTGGCGGATCCTGCGCTCCGGCGCCTCGGCCGTCGTCCACGACTGCGGTACGCAGCGCTGGGTGCGGGGGCTGCTGGCGGCGACGGCCCGGCGCCGCGGCCGGGCCCTGCACCTGCTGATCCTGGACGTCACCCCGCAGGAGGCCCTGTCCGGGCAGGCGGCGCGGGGCCGCGGCGTGTCGGCGTACGCCTTCGCCCGGCACCGGGCCGCGGTGGGCCGGATGGTGCGGGCCGCGGAGTCGGGGCCGCTGCCGGCGGGCTGCGCCTCGGTGGTGCTGCTGGACCGGGCGGCGGCCGCACGGCTGACCCGCATAGCCTTCCGGCCCGCGGAGCCCGGCGGGGCCTGAGCCGTGCGCGGGCGGCTACCCTCTGCCGGTACACGGCGCGACAAGCGGAGGCGGAGATGCACGGCGGCGGTTGGCCGGAGAACGAGCTGGAGCAGGTGCTCGGGGCGGCCTTGGGCGTGCCCGACGCCGGCCCGAGGATCGTCGAGGTGCTGGGCCGGAGCCGGGTGTGGGTGCCGCTGCCCGGCGGAGGCGGCCCGGACAGCCCCTCCCTCACCCTGCCCACCATGGAGATCGGCGGGGCGGCGTACGTCCCCGTCTACAGCTCCGAGGCCCAGTTCCGGGCCTGTGTCGGCCCCGGCATGGACTTCGCCGTGGCCCCCGCCGTCGAGTTCGCCCGCGGCCTGCCCCCGCAGCTGGGCATCGCCGTGAACCCGGAGGGCGCCGTCGGCGTGCCGCTGCCCCCGCCCGCCGTCGCCCAGCTGTGCCGGGTCGGCCGGACCGAGCTCGACGGGCCCGCCACCGGCGGCCGCGTCCGGCTCTTCGAGCCCGACTGGCAGGACGATCCGGTGGACTTCCTGGCCGCCGCGGCCGAGGAGTTCCGGACCACCGGCCTGATCGTGGCCGCACACCGGTGCCTCGCCAGCGTCGAGGGCGGGGACCCGGAGCTCTGCATCGGTGTCCGCCTGTCGAGACGGGACCCCGCCGCGCAGAACGCGCCGAGAGAGGCCCTCGCCCGGGCCCTGGCCAGGGTCCCGGCGCCCTGGCCGGTGCAGCTGGTCCTGCTGGACGCGGTGGACGACCCGGTGGTCGACTTCATCGTTACGCGCGTACGCCCCTTCTACGTGCCCTAGCGACGCTTAAGCTGGTGACATCTCCTGGCCGCACGGGTGGCCTGGACACACCGTGCGGACGAGGAGGGGTACCGGTGAGTGCGTCAGGCACTGCCGCGGCCGGGCAGGTCGAGCACATCATGCGCCAAGTGACTCCCGGGCGCTACGAGACCTACGAGTCACTTCTGCACGCCCTCGCCGAGGGCCGGCTGTGGATGCTGCTCTGGCAGGGCAGCCCCGGCTCACCGGACGCCCAGTACGGCGGCATGGAGTTGGAGGGCCTCGGATACGCCCCGTGCGTGACCTCCCCGCAGGAACTGGCCGCCAGCGGCTGGAACCGCGGCTACGAGGTGGTCACCGGCCGGGACATCGCGCGCGCCCTCTATCCCGACCGCTGGGGCCTGTGGCTCAATCCGCACGCCCAGGGCGGCGGCCTCGGCATCCCCTGGGCCGACCTGCGCCGGATCGCCACCGGCCTGGACCGGATGCCGGCGGGCCCGCTGCGGCTCTCCGAGCCCGCCCTGGAACTCCCCCAGTTCTACGGGCTGCTGACCCAGCACGCGCACCGCACGCCGGCCGTACGCTCGCTGCGCCGCGCCTGGGTGCAGCCCGCGCTGGGGTCGCCGTACCTCGCCGTCGGGCTCGACCTGTACGACGCCTCGGCGCCCGCGCTGGAGTCCGTACGGGAGATGATGCGCCAGTCCGTCGGCGCGGTGCCCGAGGGCGTGCCCGTGTGCACGGTGGCGCTGGCCGACGAGCACGACCCCGTCGCGATGTGGCTCCGGTCACAGACGCGCCCGTTCTACGACCGCGAGGGACAGGCCCCGTCCTACTGACCGGCGGCTGAGACAAAAGCATCGCGCGACCTTCCGGCCGCGGGGAACGCACTGTTCCCCGCGGCTTTCCTCTTGTCCGGATTTCTTCGCTGATGCGGGTCCAAAAGGCCTACTCCTACCGCGTGTTGGGCGCGTTGTCCGATTGCGCACCGAACGGACGGTGTTGCTCCGCTGAGCCGACACCGCAGTCCGGATAACGGGAATCCGACCCTCACATCACGGTTGCGCATCCATTCATCTGCGGGTCTGGCGGCTGATTGCGGCGCCGTTGAAGACTCCCGACCCAAGAGCCGCCGGGTCCCCGGGGAACGGTTCGGCTTCCTGCACGTCGCTTGTCGTTCCGCACCGCTTTTTCGCGTACTTCCGCACGGCTTTCCGCACGGCACCTGCACCTCACCTGCACCGCACCTCCTGCAGTTCCCGCACCTCGGCACAGTCCTGCGTGTCACCACGCACAAGAGCGCCACTCCGCACCAACGCCGCCACAGCGGCGGGCATGGGCCGGCAACCCGTCGGCCGAGAGGGGTCCCCACCACGATGACGGCACCACTGCATGACACGAGCGCGGAACCAGCCGCACCCGTGGCCGTAGCCGACGTCCCTGCGAAGGCCATCGAAGGCCGCTCGCCCGGCCGTATCGCCTGGATGCGGCTCAAGCGCGACAAGGTCGCGCTGACCGGCGGCGTGGTCGTGATCCTCCTGATCCTCGTGGCGGTGTTCGCGCCGCAGATCGTGAGCCTGCTGGGCCACCCGCCGAACGAGTTCCACGAGGACATGATCGACCCGGACCTCGGCACGCCGCTCGGCTCCTGGGGCGGCATCAGCTCCGACTTCCTGCTGGGCGTCGAACCCACCAACGGGCGCGACGTGTTCAGCCGGATCGTCTACGGCGCCCGCATCTCGCTGGTCGTCGCCTTCCTGGCCGCCTTCGTCTCGGTCGCCATCGGCAGCCTGCTCGGCGCTCTCGCCGGGTTCCTCGGCGGCTGGGTGGACGGCCTCATCAGCCGCCTGATGGACCTGCTGCTGGCCTTCCCCCAGCTGCTGTTCACCATCGCGCTGGTCTCGGTCGTCCCCAACTCCCTCTGGGGATTCGAGGGTTCGGGCGTCCGCATGGGCGTGCTGATCGTCGTGATCGGCTTCTTCGGATGGCCGTACATCGGCCGTATCGTCCGCGGCCAGACGATCTCCCTGCGCGAGCGCGAGTACGTGGAGGCGGCACGCAGCCTCGGCGCCGGCCGCGGCTACATCCTGGTCAAGGAGCTGCTGCCCAACCTGGTCGCGCCGATCCTGGTCTACGCGACGCTGATCATCCCGACCAACATCCTGACGGAGGCGGCTCTCAGCTTCCTCGGCGCCGGCGTCAAGCCGCCGACCGCGTCCTGGGGAAAGATGCTCTCCGACGCCGTCCCCATCTACCAGGACGACCCCATGTACATGGTGGTCCCGGGTATGACGATCTTCATCACCGTCCTGGCGTTCAACCTCTTCGGGGACGGGCTGCGTGACGCACTCGACCCCAAGGGCAGCTGAACCGCTCCACCGATTCACCCACCTCTGGAGGTTGGACCAACGTGATCCGCAGAAAGCAGGCCCTCGCGATCACCGCCGTGATCGCCGCGCTGTCGCTGACCGCCGCGTGCGGCGGCAACGACGGCGAGAAGAAGACCGAGGGCAAGGGCGCCGGCGGCGCGGCCTTCAACGCCGCCACCACCGGCATCGTGAACCCGTCCACCGAGAAGGGCGGCGAGCTCAAGCTCTGGTCGCCGCAGGACGTCGACTACCTCGACCCGGCGCGTGCCTACTACGGCTTCGTGTGGAACATGCAGCGCCTCTACATCCGCCAGCTGCTGGCGTACGACAGCAAGCCGGGTGAGGCGGGCACCAAGCTGGTCCCGGACCTCGCCGAGGCCCTGCCCGTGATCAGCAACGAGGGCAAGACGTACACCCTCAAGCTGAAGGACGGCGTGAAGTTCGAGGACGGCTCGCCGATCACCTCGAAGGACATCAAGTACGGCGTCGAGCGCGTCTTCGCGCAGGACGTGCTGTCCGGCGGTCCCACCTACCTGATCGACCTGCTCGACCAGGGCCAGAAGTACCCCGGCCCGTACAAGGACACCGACCCCAACAAGATGGGTCTGAAGTCCGTCGAGACGCCGGACGACAAGACGATCGTCTTCAACCTGGCGAGCGCCAACTCCGACTTCAGCTACCTGCTGGCCATGCCGTCCTCCTCGCCGGTCCCGGCGGCCAAGGACACCGGCGCCACGTACACCAACAAGCCGATCGCCACCGGCCCGTACAAGGTGGAGAGCTTCACCGCCGGCAAGGGCGCGACCTTCGTCCGCAACGAGAACTGGGACCCGAAGACGGACACCGTCCGCACGGGCCTGCCGGACAAGGTCACCTTCACGGTGACCACCAACCCGGACGACATGGACGCCCGCCTGCTGTCCGGCGACATCGACCTCGCGGTCGACGGCACGGGCCTGCAGCAGGCCGCGAAGAACAAGGTCCTCAAGGACGAGAACCTGAAGAAGAACGCGGACAACCCGTTCACGGGCTACATCCGCTACTTCGCCTTCCCGCAGACCGTCGCGCCGTTCGACAACATCGAGTGCCGCAAGGCCGTCATCTACGCGGCCGACCCGAAGTCCCTGCAGACCGCCCGCGGCGGCCCGACCAGCGGTGACCTCGGCGCCAACATGCTGCCGCCCGGCATCCCCGGCTCCGACAAGTCCTTCGACCCGTTCGGCCTGACGAAGGGCCAGCCGCAGGAGGCCAAGGCCAAGGAGGCCCTCAAGGCCTGCGGCAAGCCGGACGGCTTCGAGACCGTCATCGCGGTCCGCAACAACCGCGCCCCCGAGGTGAAGACGGCCGAGTCCCTGCAGGCCTCGCTCGCCAAGGTCGGCATCAAGGCCACGATCGACCAGTACGACGGCAAGCTCTCCTCCTCCACGATCGGTTCGCCCGAGAACGTGAAGAAGAAGGGCTACGGCATCATCGTCATGGGCTGGGGCGCCGACTACAACTCCGGCTCGGGCTTCCTGCAGCCGCTGGTCGACGGATCGTTCATCCTGCCGAACGGCAACAACAACTACACCGAGCTGAACGACCCGGAGATCAACGGCCTGTTCGACAAGGCCGCTGCCGCCGCCACGCCGGAGGCCGCCGCCCCGTTCTACACGGACATCAACAAGAAGGTCATGGAGAAGGCGCTCTACCTTCCCATCAACTTCGACAAGGCCTTCGTCTACCACAACCCGCGGCTGACGAACGTCTACTTCAACGACTCCATGGGCAAGATCGACCTCGCCGTCATCGGCGTCGGCAAGTGATCCGGTAGTCGAGTCGTCACGTAACAACAGGCAAGTGCCTTCACCGCACATGCGCTAGTCCGAAGGGCAGGTGAAGGCCGCAGGCGGCGGCTGCCGTCCCCACGAGGGACGGCAGCCGCCCGCCCCGGGCGGCCGACTGCAGTGCTCGTCTACCTCATACGGCGACTGTTCAACGTCGTCGCCACGCTGCTGGTGGTCTCCGTGGTCACCTTCGGCATCTTCTTCGCGGTCCCGAAGATCACGGGCAGCGATCCGGCCCTCATGTACGCCGGCCGCGAGACCAACGAGACCGCCCTGGCGGGCATCCGCGTGAAGATGGGCTTCGACAAGCCCATCTCCGAGCAGTACCTGACCTTCGTCAAGGGCATCTTCGTCGGCCGCGACTACGACGGCGGCACCGAGGTCACCCACTGCGAGGCGCCGTGCTTCGGCTACTCCTTCAAGACCGAGGCGCCCGTCTGGGAGACCATGGTCGACCGCATGCCGGTCACCCTCTCGCTCGCCCTCGGCGCGGCGGTCATCTGGGTGCTCGCCGGTGTGGCCACCGGCGTGGTCTCGGCGCTCAAACGCCGCACCGCGATCGACCGCACCGTCATGGTCGGCGCCCTCGCCGGCGTCTCCCTCCCGATCTTCTTCACCGGCATGGTGGCCCCCGCGATCTTCGTCTACAGCCTCGGCTGGCTGGACGTGTCCAACTACAAGCCGCTGACGGAGGATCCCGCGGCCTGGCTCAACGCGCTGATCCTGCCGTGGGTCACCCTGGCCTTCCTCTTCGCCGCCACCTACGCCCGCATCACGCGCGCCACGATGCTGGAGGTCCTCGGCGAGGACTACATCCGCACCGCCCGGGCCAAGGGCCTCAAGGAGGGCGTGGTCATCCGCAAGCACGCCCTGCGCTCCACCCTCACCCCGATCGTCACGATGTTCGGCCTCGACCTCGGCGGCCTCCTCGGCGGCGCCGTGCTCACCGAGACCACCTTCAACTTCCAGGGTCTGGGGACGGCGGCCGTCGCCGCCATCGGGCAGGGCGACCTCCCCGTGATCATGGGAGTCACCCTGCTCGCCGCCCTCTTCGTGGTGATGGCCAACCTGATCGTGGACCTGCTGTACGCCGTCATCGACCCGCGCGTGAGGCTGACGTGACCGAGAACCCCACTTCCCGCTCCGCGGCCGGATCCGGCGCGGGCGAGACACTCGCCGCCGGGCCCGCGTTCGTCCCCGAGCAGGCCGGGCCCCGCGGCAGCGGCGCCTTCCTGTCCGTACGCGACCTCAAGGTCCACTTCCCGACCGACGACGGCCTGGTCAAGTCCGTCGACGGGCTCTCCTTCGACCTCGAGCGCGGCAAGACCCTCGGCATCGTCGGCGAGTCCGGCTCCGGCAAGTCGGTCACCTCGCTGGCCATCATGGGCCTGCACCGCACCGGCAACGCGCGCAGCCGCCCGAACATCTCCGGCGAGGTCGTCCTCGACGGCGAGGACCTCGTCAAGGCCGACGCCGACCACGTGCGCAGGCTGCGCGGGCGCAAGATGGCGATGGTCTTCCAGGACCCGCTGTCCGCGATGCACCCCTACTACACGGTCGGCAAGCAGATCGTCGAGGCGTACCTCACCCACCACGACGTGGACAAGAAGACCGCCCGGCGGCGGGCCGTCGAGATGCTCGACCGGGTCGGCATCCCCGAGCCCCACCGGCGCGTGGACGCCTACCCGCACGAGTTCTCCGGCGGCATGCGCCAGCGCGCGATGATCGCGATGGCGCTGGTCAACAACCCCGAACTGCTCATCGCGGACGAGCCGACCACCGCCCTGGACGTCACCGTCCAGGCGCAGATCCTCGACCTGATCCGCGACCTCCAGCGGGAGTTCGGCTCTGCCGTCATCATGATCACGCACGACCTGGGCGTGGTCGCCGAGATGGCCGACGACATCCTCGTGATGTACGGCGGCCGGTGCGTCGAGCGCGGCACCTCCGAGAAGGTCTTCTACGAGCCCCGCCACCCCTACACCTGGGGGCTGCTCGGCTCCATGCCGCGCATCGACCGCGAGCAGACCGAGCGCCTCATCCCGGTCAAGGGCTCGCCGCCCAGCCTCATCAACATCCCGAGCGGCTGCGCCTTCAACCCGCGCTGCCCGTACGCGGACGTCCCCAAGGGCGGCATCACCCGCACCCGGCGCCCCGAGCTGACCGAGGACGGCGGCGGGCACTGGTCCGCCTGCCACATGTCGCAGGAGGAGCGGACCCGGATCTGGACCGAAGAGATTGCGCCGAAGCTGTGACCGACATGAAGAAGAAGGCGGACGGGCCCGCGGCGGACGCTCCCGAGGCGGCCGAGCCCATGGCGGCCGCGTCCGGCGCGCCCGCGCAGGAACCGGCCGGGGAGCCGCTGCTGAAGGTGACCGGCCTGGTCAAGCACTTCCCCATCAACAAGGGGCTGCTGCGCCGCCAGGTCGCGGCCGTCAAGGCCGTCGACGGGATCGGCTTCGAGGTCCGGCGCGGCGAGACGCTCGGCGTGGTCGGCGAGTCCGGCTGCGGCAAGTCGACCATGGGCCGGCTGATCACCCGGCTGCTGGAGCCGACCGGTGGCACGGTCGAGTTCGAGGGGCGGGACATCACGCACCTGGGGGTCGCCGGGATGCGCCCGCTGCGCCGCGACATACAGATGATCTTCCAGGACCCGTACGGCTCCCTGAACCCGCGGCACACGGTCGGCACCATCGTCGGCGCCCCCTTCAAGCTCCAGGGAGTGGAACCGGAGGGCGGGCTCAAGGCGGAGGTGCAGCGGCTGCTGTCGCTGGTGGGCCTCAACCCCGAGCACTACAACCGCTACCCGCACGAGTTCTCCGGCGGCCAGCGCCAGCGCATCGGCATCGCCCGGGCCCTGGCCCTGAAGCCGAAGCTGGTCGTCGCGGACGAGCCGGTCTCGGCGCTGGACGTGTCGATCCAGGCCCAGGTGGTGAACCTGCTGGACGACCTCCAGGAGGAGCTGGGCCTCACCTACGTGATCATCGCGCACGACCTGTCGGTCATCCGCCACGTCTCCGACCGCATCGCCGTGATGTACCTCGGCAAGATCGTGGAGCTGACCGACCGGACCACGCTCTACGAGAACCCGATGCACCCGTACACCAAGGCGCTGCTGTCGGCCGTGCCGGTGCCGGACCCGCGCCGGCGCGGTGCGAAGAGCGGCCGCATCCTGCTCAAGGGCGACGTGCCCTCGCCGATCTCGCCGCCGAGCGGCTGCCGCTTCCACACCCGCTGCTGGAAGGCCACGCAGCTGTGCACGGTGAAGGAGCCGCCGCTGGCCGAGCTGGCCACCGGCCACCAGGTGGCCTGCCACCACCCCGAGAACGGGCCCGACCAGGCGCCGGGCGACCCCGCCCTGCCGGGTGCCGCGGAGGCGCTGGCCACGGTCTCGGAGTAGGCCCCGGCCCGCCCGGGCACGATACGTCCGGTGGTCCGGTCACCGAGTAGCGGTCGGTGACCGGGCCACCGGTCATTCCCGGTGACAATGGGGCGGTGCTCCACGATCTCTTCCCGCCCGGCATCCAGCACGCCCTGGACCTCGCGGGCATCTTCGTCTTCGCCACCGCGGGCGCCCTGCTCGCCGTACGCAAGAACTTCGACGTCTTCGGCATCGCCGTCCTCGCCGAGGTCACCGCCCTGGGCGGCGGCCTCTTCCGCGACCTGGTCATCGGCGCCGTCCCGCCGGCCGCCTTCGGCGAGCTCAGCTTCTTCGTCACCCCGCTGATCGCCGCGGCCATCGTCTTCTTCCTGCACCCCGAGGTGCAGCGGATCAACCGCGCCATCAACGTCTTCGACGCCGCCGGCCTCGCCCTCTTCTGCGTCACCGGCACGACGAAGGCGTACGAGTACGGCCTCGGGCTGACCGCGTCCGCCGCGCTGGGCCTCGCCACGGCCGTCGGCGGCGGCGTCCTGCGCGACGTCCTCGCCAACGAGGTGCCCTCGCTGCTGCGCGACCGCGAGATGTACGCCGTGCCCGCCACGGTCGGCGCCGCGATGGTGGCCGTCTCCATCGGCCTCGGGGTCCTCAATGCGCTGACGACGGCCGTCGCGATCGTCACCACCTTCGTGCTGCGGCTGCTCGCCATGCGGTTCCACTGGCGGGCCCCGCTGGCCTGGAACCGCCGGTCCGCGGTCTCCGAAGAGCCGTGATCTGCACGTCACTCAGAAAGCTACCGCTTAGTAGCTTCGCGTTGTAGGCTCGATTCCATGGCATACGCAGCGGCCCAGGCCTCCATCGGCGACAGCGAGTTCGACCGCGACACCACCATCACCGCGCGTGCGGGCGAGCCCGGGGTGTACGACGCGGAGCTCTCCGCCGGATGGACGATCATCACCGCCGTCAACGGCGGCTATCTGCTGGCCCTGGTCGGCCGGGCCCTGTCGGCGGCCCTGCCGCACCCGGACCCCTTCACCGTCTCCGCCCACTACCTCACCTCCTCCGAGCCCGGCCCCGCGGTGATCCGCACCGAGGTCGTCCGGGTCGGCCGGACCCTGTCCACCGGCCAGGCCTCCCTCTTCCAGTTCGACGAGAACGGCGCAGAGGTCGAGCGGATCAGGGTCGTCGCCTCCCACGGCGACCTCGCCTCCCTGCCGGACGACGTCCGCACCACCGCCCTCCCGCCGGCGATCCCGCCCTACGAGGCCTGCCTCGGCCCGGAGGCAGGCCCCGCCCCCATCCCCGGCAGCACCGCCATCGTCGACCGGCTCCGGCTGCGGCTGGACCCGGCGACCGCGGGCTGGGCGCTCGGCGCACCCTCCGGCAAGGGCGAGATGCGGGCCTGGTTCGAGCTCGCCGACGGCCGGGACGCGGACCCGCTCTCCCTGCTGCTCGCCGTCGACGCGCTCCCGCCGACCTGCTTCGACCTGGGCCTGATGGGCTGGAGCCCCACGGTGGAGCTGACCGCGCACATCCGCCGCCGCCCGGCCCCCGGCCCGCTGCGGGTCGCGATCACCACGCGGAACCTGGCCGGCGGCTTCCTGGAGGAGGACGCGGAGGTCTGGGACTCCGAGGACCGGCTGGTGGCGCAGTCCCGCCAACTGGCCCGCGCCCCGCGCCCCTGACGCGGCGGCACCGGCGACGCAGCGGCGCGGCGGTGGTGCGCTCCGCCGACCGAGCGGCTCCCGGCCCCGGCCCCCATCGCGGGGGCCGGGGCCGGGCCGTCCCCCCGCCGGGCGGTGGAGCGGCGGTAGAGGGGGCAGGGGGGGGGGGGGGGGGGGGGGGGGGGGGGGGGGGGGGGGGGGGGGGGGGGGGGGGGGGGGGGGGGGGGGGCGGACACCCAACCCCTACAGA
>NZ_JBWKDK010000077.1:0-25003 GCF_056436005.1 Streptomyces sp. NPDC043854 | reverse complement strand
GTCTCGTACACAAACAAACGAACACACACCCGAAACCCAACCCAAACACCCCCCCCCCCCCCCCCCCCCCCCCCCCCCCCCCCCCCCCGCACTGGGGGGAGAGGGCTAGCGGTTGCTGTAGTACGTGCGGTCGGTGTCCTTGCCCGCCATCAGCTCGGCCACCGGCCCGTAGTCGGCCTCGTGGCCCTCCTTCGCCGCCTTGAAGTCCGCGGCCATCTCGGCGGCCTCGTCGGCGAGCGACTCGGCGTCGGCCAGGACGCCGCGCATCACGGCCGCCGCGTCGCGGTGGGCGTTCACCACCTCGCCCTCGACCCACAGGGTGCTGGCCGTGTCGGCGAGCATGTCCACCGACCGGGCGCAGTCCTCGACGTAGGTGTACGCGCCGCGCACCGCCTCGCTCAGCGCGAGCATGGCGATCGAGGCCATGCCCAGCTTGGCGGTGGCGACCGTGTACGTGATGCCGTCGGAGACCAGCTCGACGACCCTCGACCCGACGCGTGCGAGATCCATTCCCATGGCTACTCCTTGTGGTACGAGGCGTCGGCGGGTGCGGTGTGGCCCATGTCGCGGACCTTGTCGGCGGCGGGCTTGTCGTAGGCGGCGGCGAGCTGCCCGGCGTGGGCGATGGCCTCTGCCGCGCGGGGCAGGCCCCCGGCGACCGCTTTCGCCTTGGACTCCACGACCCCGGCCCGCTCGATCAGGCGGGTGCACCAGCCGACGAAGACGCCGGGCACGGACTTGGCGATCAGTTCGGCGCGCATGGCCTCGATCGCACCGGCCAGGCGGTCGCAGCGGTCGGCGACGAGCAGGGCGTGCTCAGCGCCCGCCATGATCTCCTCGGCCTGGTCCTCGTCCGCCTCGATGACGTCGTAGACCGTGAGGTCGCTGTCGGTGAACTGGGTATCCCGTACAGGTGCAGGCGATCCCATGGGCGGCGCCCCCTTCCGTGGTCCTGGCACCCCGCCGGACGGCGGGGGCGGTGCTGTGGGCCCTCCTGACCCCCCGAAGCACGGTCCGGGGACAAGCCCCTTCGGCTTCGGCTTGGGCTTCGGCTTGGGCTCCTGATCGAGCCGGGTGAGCGTGACGGAGTACGTGGCGCTCATCCCGGGCGGCGGACGCAGCCACGCACCGTCCGCCTGCGGCGTCTGCCGTGGCGGGGGCTGCTGGCTGCGGGTACTGCGCGAGCGCGACCCGGGCCGGGAACCGGTCGGGCCGGGCGGGGGCTGCTGGGCCTTCTTGTTCTTGCGCCCGAACTTCGGTGCCTTCGGCGGCTTCGTGGGCCGGGGCGGCACGGTGGTCGTCGGCCCGGACTGCGGCGCTCCCGGCGGCGGACCCGTCGGGCGCGGCGGCACCGTGGACTGTGGCGGGGTGGTGGGCTGCGGCGGTGGTGGAGCCGTCGGCGGTGTCGACGGCGTCCGCGGTGGCTTCTTGAGGTTGACCTTCGGCGGCGGGGGCGCCGGCGGGGGCGTGGTCGGCGGTGTCGGCGAAGGGGGCTTCGGGGCCTTCGTCAGGCTGACCTTCGGCCCGGCCGGGGCGGCCGACGCCTTCTTCTTGGCCCTGGACAGTACGGGCGAGGCCAAGTTCTTACGCCGCTTCTCCAGCCGCCTACCGGCTCCCTCCAGCAGCGACTGCCCCAGCGTCGTACGGGCCGCTGCCTCTTCCTTCCGCTGCTTCCTGGCCTCGTCCTTGCCCTTGGCCTTGTCCTTGAGGCGGCGATTGCGGATCTTGTCCTTCGCCGCCTGCCGGGTGTCCCGACTGCGGTTCCGCCTCTCCCGGTCCGCGTCCTGGTCCTTCGCCCGGTTCTCCAGCCGTGCCGACTGCCGGTCCGCCTTCCGCTGGTGCTTCGCGCCCTGCCGGGCCGCAGCCCGCTCCTGTCGGCCGCGGGCCCGCTCCATCGCCGGACTCGAGGAGCTGGAGCTGGGCGACTTGCCCCCGCCAGGGCTCTTGAGCCCTTTTCCGGAGCCGTCCTTGCCCTTGCCGCTCCCCGTCGAGCCTGTCGTCGAACCGGACTTGCCACCGCCGGGGCTGCCCTTCCCGCCGGCCCCCGACGTGCCGGTGCCCGCCGACGGCTTGCCTCCCGGCCCCGGCTTCCCGATGCCGGGCGACCCGTTGCCCATCGACGCCTTACCGCTCCCGGCGGAGCCGCCCTTGTTCGGGCTGCCCTTGCCGTGACCAGTGGAGCCGGTGCCCATGGAGCTGGGCTTCGTACCGCGCCCGCCTCCGCCACCGCCGGCCTTGCCACCCGACGATCCACCGCCCCCGCCCTTGGACCCGCCATCGGTCAGCGACTTGAGGCGGCCCTTGGCCCGGGCCTTCTCCGCGTCACCGCCGATCTGCGCCAGGGCGGCCTCGTGCTCAGCCCGGCTCTTGACCTTCTCGGCCTTCGCCTTCGCGGCTGCCTGCCGTACAGGGGCCAGATCCTGGAACTGCTGGCGCCGGTCGGCCAGCCACCCGGTCATGCCGCGCAGGGCGGCGACCGCGACGCCGATGGCCAGGACCATCGCGCCCCGGCCCGAGCCCCTGACCACTCCGGCCGCGAGGCCGCCGGACTGAAGTGCGACCGGCACCTGCGGCGAGGTGCCGCCGGGGATCGCGGGTACGGGCGGCGGCGGGACCGCCGGAGCGGGGAGGGTCAGCGTCGGGCGGGGCCCCGCCCCCGTGGGTGCCGACGCAGGGCCCGCACCGGAGACGGTGGGCGGAGGGGTCGCGGGCAGCGGGGGCGCCGCAGCCGGAGGCGGTGGCGGGGGAGGCGGTGGAGGGGGCGGTGCCACGGTCCCGGTGGGACGGAGCGGGATCACCTGGCCGGAGCCGTTGTTGTTGCCGTTGCTCATGGAATTCTCCCGGAAGAGGGTTGACAGACCGTGACCGCCTCGCGTACGCGCGCACGTGCCCGTGCGCCCGTGTGCCCGCGCCTCCGCATTACGCGAGGGCGAGGCGGTCACCGCCTGGATTGACCGGTGGATTGATTGACCCGGCGGTCACTGCTCGTAGCGGGAGACCCAGTTGGCGATGGTCCGGGAGAGGTCGTTCCAGACGTCCTCGTCGCCGCCCTTCTCCCGGGTCGCGGCGATGGCCCGGGCCCGCTCCATCCACGACTCGGCCAGGCCCCGCGGACCGCGTGCGGACCGCTCGGCCTGGCGCTGCTCGAAGTGCGCCCGGCGGTTGGCCGCCTGACGCTCGGCCTTGGTCTGCGCAGCCACCGTCAGGCCCCCTTCCGCAGCCCGTCGAACACGTCCCCGAACTCGTCGCGCTGCGTCGGAACCGCACTGGAGGGTGCCGACTCGATTGCCCCGGCCTGCCCGGCCTTGGCCAGCTCCTTGCGCCGGCGCTTCGCCTCGCGCTTCTGCGGCAGCTCCTCGTACGCCTTCTGGAACCGGGCGTTGAAGCTGATCAGGTCGCTGATCGCCCGCTCGACGTCGTCGGCGGCCTTGAACAGCGGCTTCCCCACGTGCCAGGCCCGCAGCTTGGCCTGGCCGGGCAGGTCGCCCTCGATGGCCTCCATTTCCTTGACCTCCGCCTCCATCTCGCGGGCCAGGCGGCGCAGGTCGTCGACGATCGGCAGGAGCTGCGCCCGGCGCTGCTCCAGGTGGATCGCCCGGTCCACGGGCGACAGGAGGTGCTCGGACGTCCATTTCTCGGCGGAACTCATGGGTTTCTCCTCTACCGTTGAGCCTGTGACCAGGGCGGTAAGCACGTCCTGGTCGTGGTGACTGCTTCCGGCAGTCGCGAAGAAGGCCAGCCCGGTTGCTTCGGGCTGGCCTTCATCGGTGGTGCCGGACGTTCAGGCTGCGGTGGCTTCTTCGACTTCCTGCTCGTCTCCGCCGGCCGCCGCGTTGCGGACCTTGGAGACCCAGCCGATCGACCAGCCGGTCTTGTCCGCGAGATCCCGGATGCTCGCGCCCGGGGTGTTCACGACGAGCGCCCGGGCGACGTCCTCGTCGAGCCGGTCCTTGTTCACGACCGCCTTCGGCGGGGTGTTCACCGGCTCCGCCTTGCGGGTGTTCACGGGGGTGTTCACGGCGCGGCCGTCGGTGTTCACGGTCCGGCGTTCACGGCGTTCACGGGCGAACTCTTCGGCGCGTTCACGGGCCTCGCGCTCCTGCTGTTCACGGACGGCGCGCTCGGCCTCGGCCTTCGCCTGCTCGTCCTGTTCACGGCGGGCCCGTTCCTCCTGTTCACGGGCCTCCCGCTGGAGCCTCTCCTGCCGGTCCCGCTCGGCCTTCCGCTCCGCCCGGTCCGCCTCGTCCCTTCGGCGGGCTTCCTCGGATTCGCGCTGATCACGGAGCACTTTGGCCTCGTGGTCGCGCTTGTCCTGCTCCAGCTTCGCGGCGTGTTCACGGGCCTCGCGCTCCCGGCGGTCCTCCCGCTCCTGGAGGCGTTCACGCTCCTCGCGGTCGCGCTGTTCACGCTCGCGCTGTTCCTGTTCACGCTCCTTGCGTTCACGGGCTGCGTGAACACGCTGGCGCTCCTCCTCCTCGCGCTGTTCACGGTCGATCCTGTCGAGCGCTTTGGCGATGGCCCGGCGGTACGCCAGACCCGCCTCGGCAGTGACGATCAGGAGCGCCGGGGCGACCACGTGAACACCCACGCCGACGAAGTCGCCCTTCAAGAGGGAGTCGCCGATGTTCAGCACGATCGTGAACATCCCGGTGAGCCAGCGCAGGACCACCGGCCACGGGCCGCCGTCGCCTCCGAGCCGCGACACGGTCGAGTCGAGCCTGATGACGATGACCACTGCCGCGTCGACGACGAGAGGCAGGATCGGCGCCGTCCAGTCCCAGTCGTCCGGGGTGACGCGCTCGACGAGCGGGGTCACGGTCAGGACGGAGAACAGGATGGCGCCGGCCGTGATGGCCCACGTTCCCGCGGACAGCGTGCGATCGGCGGCCTCGATCTGCTTCTTGCTCAGGGTCGCCAGTTTCAAGACCCCTCCTTCGTTCGGTGGTGCGGGCACTGGCACGGCGGCCAGGCCAGTGGGTTGGCAGGGGGCTGATCCTTGCTGATCAAGCGGACAGTGATCGGATCGCCGTAGGTCCGGCCGCTGTCCCGGCTGATCCGGAGCGTTATGGCCGGCCTGCCGGGCGGCTCCTGCTCCCGGCCGATCACGAGACCGCCTCGATCAGCTCGACGAGGCGGTCCAGGGCGGCGCTGGTCGGGTCGACCGCCGACTCCCGGCGGACCCGCGCGGAGCGGTAGTGCGCGTACACCCGGCGCCGGGCGAAGACCGCCAGGAGACCGGGCGGCCGGGTGATCTCGTTGCCGCGCAGCAGGTACTGCCAGACCATCAGCCACACGTCCTGGGCCAGGTCCTCGGCGTACGCGGCCCGGTCCTCGTCCCGCAGGGTCCGCGCGACGATCCCGAGCACCCGCTGGTGCTGGTTCGCGTAGAGCTCCGTGAGGTGGGCGGCTAAGGCCTGTTCGTGGGTACGGTTCTTCACGGGTCGCACCTCCATGCGATCTGGGGCCTGGCCCCGGTCGGTCCCCGCATGCGACGCGGGGGCCGGCCGAAGAAGAAGCCACGCCCGCGGCGTTGACGCCGCAGTGCCCCGGACCGGACTCGAACCGGTCGATACCTACGGGGCCCGCGATCTTTGCCCTTGTCTCACCGCGCGTTCGGTCGCTCGTCCGCCCTGCAGGGGCGGCATGGTGCGAAAGGTTCTGGCTGCTGTTCACGCGGCAGGGCCACCGGCTTGTCGCTGTTGCCTGTGGTGCTTGGTGTGTTGCTGATCGGCCGCTCTTCCCAGGTGCAGGCTGCGGTGCGTCCTCTGTGGAGTTCTCAAGGCACGGCCCGATTCCTTCAGAGCCGCCACCACGCGCTGCCCCTCCGGTCGAGCACCACCCAACTAGTTGAGTGGCGTGCGGCTCGATTAACCCACCCCTCACCGGCGATGTCAACCCAACTAGCTGAGTGGGAGATTCTTTGGCCGCTGACCTGGGGAAACGCTGCAACAACACACCGAATGGCGGTCCCGACTTTCGATACTCAACTAGCTATGTCATGCTGGGCCGCCAAAGCAGCACACCGACGACAGGAAGGGATGGGGGGCCGTGGCCAAGAAGGAGCCGGGCAAGGTCGAGCGAATCGCCGCCGATCTCCGCACGAAGATCGAGAACGGGACGTACCCGCCGGGCGGCAAGCTGCCCAGCGCGTCCGAGCTCCAGGCCGCCGAGGGGATCGCCTTCCAGACGGCGCGGGACGTTTTCCGCGCCCTGGAGCGGGAGGGCCTGGTCATCACCCGTCAGGGCAAGGGCTCGTACGTCACGCCGTTCATCGGCAAGATCACCCGTGATGGAACCGGCCGCTACCAGCCTGCGGCCCGCTCCGAGGGCGGGGCCCGCGGCGCGTTCGAGGCCGAGCTGAACCGTCTCGGCCTGGTCTACAAGCCGTCCCCCACCGACATCGGCCGGGCCCGGCCGCCGCGCAACGTGGCCGACGCCTTCGAGCTGCACCACTCCGCGAAGGCAGTGTTCCGGCAGCGCGCCATGAAGGCCGGCCGCGACGCCACAGACCCCGACGAGGGGTTCGTCGTACAACTCGCCACGTCCTGGTTCCCCGTCGACATCGCGGGCGGAACGCCCATCGAGCAGCAGGACACCGGCCCCGGCGGCAGCAAGAACCGCCTCGCCGACCTCGGCTTCGCCCAGCGCCGCATCCGCGAGTCGATCGAGGTCAGGTTCCCGACCTCGGAAGAGGCGGCGGCCCTGAACATCCCCGACGACCGACAGGTGTACGAGCTCGTCCACCACGCCTCGACATCTGAGGGCCGCGTCGTCGAGGTCGCGGTGCACGTCATGCCCGCGAACATCTGGCGGTTCTCGTACACCTGGGAGCTGGACGCCGACTGACGTCCTGCTCCCGCACCATCACCCATCACCACTAAGGAGCGACATGCCCAGCAACACCATCGGCGCCGACGGGACGATCACCCGAGACGCCCGGAGCCGGTACCGGCAGCGGTCGGAAGGCGGCGCCCACGGGGCATTCGAGGCTGAGACCAAGCGCGCCGGCGGCAGCCCGCGCGCGGAGATCGAGGTCGTTCGAGCCCCGGCTCCTGCTGCGATCGCCGCCATCCTGGGCGACACCGAGTCGGACGTCGTCATCCGGCAGCGCCGCATGTTCGACGGCGACCGCCTGGTCCAGCTCTGCGACACCTACATCCCCGCGTTCGTCGCAGAGGCCGCGCCCGCAGTCGCCCAGCTCGACACCGGCGTGGGCGGGATCATCTCCCGCATGGCCGACGCCGGTCTGGCTCAGACCGAGATCGTGGAGGACGTCACGCAGGAGCCCGCGACCGACACCCAGGCTTCGGCCCTCGGTGTCGAGCCCGGCTCCCTGCTGCTGACCATCACCCACGTCGGCAGCACCGAGGACGGACGGACCGTCGAGGTCTCCAAGCACACCCTCGGACCCGGCTGGACGCTGCGGTACGGCGTCCCGCTCGACTGACCCCAGCCCGAACCGACCAACCCGCCCGGCGAACTGATCGCCGGGCGGTGCCAGAGGAGGGACCGCATGGCGCACGACATCACCGCAGGCGAGCGCCTGCGGCAGGCCCTCGAACTGGCGGCGCTCGGCGTGCCCGTGCTGCCGCTCCGCGAGGGCAAGGGCCCGTTCGGGAACTGCCCCCACTGCTCCGGAACCCCGCCACGGTGTGGTGGTCGGCCGAACATGAAGTCCGCCGGCGCCTGCGCCTGCCCGCGGCCGTGCCACGGCTGGGCAGCAGCGTCGGCCTCCGTGGACGTCGTGACGTCGGCGGCCTGGGCGACTGCCTGGCGGAAAGCCGGGGCCGTGGCCTACCACCCGGGCGGTGCCGGGGTGACCGTGGTCGACCTCGACAACGCCGACGCGGTCGCCTGGGCGCGCGAGGCACTCCCCGCTACCCGGACCGTGGCGACGACGCGGGGCGAACACTGGATCTACCTGGGCACGATGCAGTCCGCGAACGGCGTGCGGCCTGGCGTCGACATCAAGTCGCTCATGGCATACGCGCGCTGGCTCGGCCGGGGTGAGGGCCAGATGATCCGGCTGCCCGAGACAGTAACCGCCCTTCCCCGCTACGTGGTGCCGGCGGGGGCGGTGGCCTCTTCCCCGATGCCCCGGGCGGCCTGGACTCGGGCGGTCGCTACCGGGTGCCGTCACACGGAGCGGTACGTCCGGACCGGCCTCGACAAGGGCGTCGCCATGGTCACCGGTCACCGGGAGCAGGGAGCCGCGAGCCAGGCGTTCGGCGTGGCCCGGTTCCTCGGCTCTCTGCACCAGGAGTGCCCCGGGCCGTGCGGCCTGGAGACGCTCGGCGGGGAGATCGTGGCGGCGGCCGTCAGCGTCGGAGTGCCCGAGATGTACGCCGTCCGAGCTGTCGATCGTGGGTTCGCCGAAGCGGGCATCCCGGTGCCCTCGACGCAAATGGCCTGACCTGCATAAACCAGCACGGCTAGGGTCAACCCACATCAGAAAAGCGAGCGGCCCGGCAGCAGATAGGTGGTAGCACACCTTCGCTCCGGGCCGACTGGAAGTCTTCGAGCTGAGCCTGTTCCGCCTCACACTCGCCTTCCTAGCGCGGTCACCACTGTACGGCACGGTGACCAGGCGGAGGAGACGGAAACAGGCTCAGCTCCCGAGAACGGAGCACACGGTGAGCCACCCGTCCGACGAAGGACGATCAACCGAGACCGTCGCCGCTGTACCTCAGCCGCGGAGGGAAGAACGCGAGCGTGTCGTCATCGACGTCACCGACGAGCCCACCGGCGTCACTGAAGTGACCCGGGCGCTCCAGTCTGGCGCGATTGCCGACGTGTACCTGCGGGGCCGGCGGCCCGTGTGGATCGGTGACGGCGACGATGGACCGTTCATCGAGGAGATCACGAAGGACGCCTTGACCCTCGCCCTCCATGAGCACGCCGAAGTGTTCAAGATGCGCAAGACCGGCCCGGCCCCTGTGCTTCTCCCCACGCGCGTCGCGGCCGTCGTACTGGCCCGGAACAACTGGAAGCTCCCCCGGCTCAAGGGCATCACCTCCGTTCCCCTCCTGAGCCCCGACGGCCAGCTGCACCTCCGAGAGGGGTACAACCCGACGACCGGCTGGTTCTACTCGCCCCGCATCCGAATCAAGGACGTCCCCGAGAACCCGACCCAGGAGCAGATCGCCGACGCTCAAGAGCTGATCGTGGGCAGGATGCTGGGTGACTTCCCCTGGATGGCTGCCAGCGATCTCGCCCAGTTCGTCGCCTCGTTGTTCATCCCTCTGCTGCGCTCGATGATCCCGGACCCGACCCCGCTGTGGTGCATCACCGCGACCAACCCGGGCTCCGGCAAGTCTCTGCTGTCCCGGATCATGGGCGATCTGTTCGGGATCAAGACCGCTTCCTGGGGTTCTGACAACGGCGAACAGCGGAAGGTCATCACCTCCGTGCTGATGGAGTCTGGCCACCCCGTCACCGTGTTCGACAACGTCCCGTCAGGCCACACCCTGCGCTTCCCCGTGATGTCGGAGCTGATCACGTCGCAAATCTGGGGTGACCGTGTCCTCGGCAAGTCCGAGATGGCGAACATCCCCAACAACATGCTGTGGGTCGCCAACGGCAACAACCTGACTGTCGGCGACGACCTGGCCCGCCGCACCATCTGGGTCCGCCTCAACCCTGACGTCCGGCCCGACACCCGCGACCCCTCAGCCTTCGCGGCCGGCGACCTCAACGAGTGGCTGCAGCTGCACACCGCTGAAGTTCTCCACGCGCTCCTCACCCTACTCCGCGGCTGGGTGTCTGCCGGGATGCCGAAGACCAACCACCACATGGCCTCTTTCGGCGCCTGGCCCCGGACCCTGGGCGGCATCTTGAACTGGATGTGCCTGCCCGGGTGGCTGGAGGACCGCGAGGAGCAGATGGAGGACGCCGACGAGGACGCCATGGAGTGGGCCGCCTTCCTCTCCGTCTGGCACGAGGAGCTGGGCAGCAAGGAGTACACCTCGCAGAACCTGGTCGACTTCGCCTTCGCCTCCGCCACCGGGATGACCGCCGCTTCCACGCTCAGCAAGGTGATGCCGACGAACGGCGACAAGATCCCGAACTCGAAGCAGCTCGGCAAGTGGCTGCGGGCTCGGCAGGGACGGTTCTTCAGCGGCTACCGCATCCTCGCCCGTCGTGATGCTCGCCAGAAGATCAACTACTGGAGGGTGGAAGGCCCCTCACCGCAGTAGCCGCCCTCGACTCCGCTCCGCTCAAGGCCCGCACGGATCTCCGTGCGGGCCTTCGTCATGCGCGGCCTGCGTGTAGGTCGCGGCAACTACTACCCGCACTGCCCGCACTACCCGTACTACCCGCAAACTCCCTGGTCAGGAGCCTGCGGGTAGTGACTCGGCCTCTACCCGCAGCGGGTAGTCCCACGCCGCTCTACCCGCACTACCCGTGACGTGGGTAGTGCGGGTAGTTGCGGGTAGTGCGATCTTGCCCTCTGATCACTACCCGCAACAGCTCTGACCTGGAGTTATGCGGGTAGTACGGGTAGTGCGGGTAGTTCTTTTAACTCTGTTGCTGATGTTGTTACTGAACTGCCCTGTTCCTCGTGGTGAAGAAGCCACCCCGCGCGGAGCCGCTGTGGTGCCGGCGGTCCGGCGTCGTCCGCGGGGCGTGGCTTCTTCGTCTGGACCGGTCCGGCCCCTGACCTGTCGGTTTGCTGGCATGCTGGCCTGCCTGCTTGCTGACCTGCGGGCAGGCTGGCGCGTTGGCGCGTCAGCCAGCAGACACGCCCGCCGCGCTGGCAAGCTGACGTGCTGACGGCGCGGGTGCCGATGAGACGAGAGGCGGGCGAGGCGATGGCCAGGCGTACGGCGGTGATCAACAACAGGGGCGGGGTGGGCAAGAGCGATCTCGTGCTCAGGCTCGCCGAAGCTCTGGCGAAGCGGGGCCGGCGGGTCGGGATCCTCGACCTGGACCCGCAGGGGAACCTGTCGCGCCGGGCTGGCTGGACCTACAACGAGAAGGATCCGCAGGTCACCGTGAGCGAGGCGGTGATGGCGAACCGGGTTGGGACGATGGCGCAGGTGTGGACGCCGGTCCGCTGGGACGTGGAGTACGCGAGCCGGATGCGGCTGGCCCCGGCCTGGCTGGAGCTGGAGGACCGCTACGCGGAGGCCGGGGTGGTGGGGTCGCACCTGCGTCTGGCCAAGGCCCTGCACGGCGCGGACGAGGACTTCGACGACGTCCTGATCGACTGCCCGCCGTCCCTGTTCCACCTGACGCAGATGGCGATGGCGGCATGCGACGGGGTGCTCGTGGTCACCCGGGCGGAAATCGACTCCATCCTGGGCGCCAAGAGGGTGAGGCAGTTCATCGCGGAGAAGAGGGCGGAGCTCCACGCGGACGACCTTGAGATCATCGGCGTGGTCGTCAACGACTACGAGCAGGGCAAGCCGCGGCAGCGCCAGCAGCTGGAGAGCGTCCGCAGGATCTTCGGCGATCGGGTGTGGGACCCGGTCATCGCGCGCCGGGAGGTCATCGCCAACGCGAGCAACGACCATGTCCCGCTGGAGCAGGGCAAGGGCTCGCAGCTCAACCAAGCGGTCGCGGGCTACGAGCTCCTGGCCGACACCTACCAGAAGAGGATCGCCTGATGCCCCGCCACAACTTCGAGACCCCGGACACCGTGAACGAGCCGCCGCTGCGGCCGAACACGGGAGGCGTGAAGGCCGGGGCGGAGCTAGGCCGGCGGACTCGGCGCACGTCGGACGGGATCGACTGGCGGTCCTTCTCCAGCTACCTGCCCGAGGAGATGCAGCGCGAGTTCCGGGCCGAGTGCATCCTGGCCGGCATCGAGGTCCGGCAGGGCCTGGAGCAGGCGGTCCGCACCTGGCTGCAGACCCGGCAGGCGGGCAGGGCCGCGGCCGAAGCAGCGTTCGACGAGCAGGCAGGCTGACACGCTGGCAGGTTGGCGAGCTGGCATGCTGGCACGTCAGCGCGCGGGGCCCCCGGCCCTGAGCAGCGCAAAGAGCCCCGCACCGACCGGTGCGGGGCTCTGCTGTGCGGCGGCGAGGCCGGGCTGTCTCACGGTTGGGCCACCTATGACCCCCCCAGCCTGCGGCCCTTAGGGGGTGGACCAATGGTGAGACGGGTCGTCATGGACCGGTGCCAGGAGGTCAAGGATCCACCTTGGCAGCGGGGCCACGGGCAGGTCGCGGGCGATGACGTACGGCTTCCCGCCGACGATCGAGCCGGGCCCGACGAGGTATCCGCCGCTGCGGTGGCCGGGGCCGCGGACGTCGATCCCGGCCCCGAGGGGTGAGCGCCCGCCGGAGACGCTGCCGATGACGCAGCCCATGGGCGCCCGGAAGTACAGGTGCCGGCCCCCGGACGGGGTGGCCACGGTGAACGTCTCGGGCACCGCCTCACCGAGCCGGTCGGCCAGGGCGGCGAGGACGCCGGGGCCGTCGTCGTCGCCGTGGACATCGAGGTCCAGGGCGACGGCGCCGGAGGCCCGGCAGCCGATGCCGACCCCGCGCCCGGCGAGCAGCTCGGGCAGCCGCTCGGGTAGCAGAGTGGCCTGGCGCTGCCACCCGGGTTCGGGAACCCGGCCGCCGAGCGGGAGCGGGAAGACGGCCAAGCCCCGGTCGATGACCGTGCGCGCGGCGGTGAGGACCTGGAGGTCGCGGACGTTCACGCGGCCTCGTCCTCCTCGTCGTAGCAGCAGCACTCGTCGTACGGGCTGGACCCGCCGGCGCCGCACTCCTCGCAGAACACGCCGGAGTCCGGGTCGTCGTCGTAGTCGCCGGTCGCGGCCCGCATCTCCTCGTGCCGCCAGCCGGTGCACTGGTACTCGCACCCGCAGCCCTTCGCGCACTCGGGGCAGACCATCCCGTTCGTCCACCCGCAGTCCTCGCACAGCAGCTGGTTGCGCGGGTCGGCCTGCTCCTGGCGCAGGTAGTCGACGGCCTCGCGGTACGTGTTGATGTCGACGTACTCCGCGAGATACCGCTCCAGGGTCTCCTGCTCGTCGGCGTCGGGGTGGTCCAGGAGCGCGATGGCGCAGGCGTGCTTGATGCCCAGCTCGTCCTTGAGGTCGGCCAGGGCCTTCTTGCGCGCGTGGTTCTTCGGCATCTCAAGCTCTCGTTTCCGCGGCGCGCGGTGATCCCAGACTCACCGGCCGCCAAGAGCGAGGCCAGTAAGGGTGATGCGATGTGGTGGGCGGCTCGGCGCGGAGCACCTTCGGTGGAACTCGTCCGGTCTGGGCCAGACGAACCGGGCCACGAGCCGGGCCCACGGTCATGCGACCGCAGGCCCGACTGTAGCGAACGCCACCGACACTCAGGGCGTGATCCGCACGGACGTCACGCGATCGGAGTGGATCCGGTGGGCCTTGCGGCCGGCGGGCGACTGCATGAGCGCGGTCGCGGAGTGCTCGATCATCGCCCGGTGCACGGTCAGCGGCGCGGTGACCCGCACCGAGTAGCCCTGTCCCCGGCGGATCGTCTGCCCGGCGGCGAGGGCCTGGCGGACCGCGTCGTCGGCGACGTCGGCGAGGTGCTCGGCGACCAGGCCGGGCACGTCGACCACCACGGTCGGGTCGGCGTCGGGCAGCGCCTGGTCGGCGTCGGCGACGGAGGCCAGGCTGGTGGCGTGGTCGCCCAGGAGCTGCGAGAGGTCGTCGGGGACCTCGCGGGCCCCGGCGTCGTCCAGGACGCGGCGGATGGTCTTCGGGTCGACGCCGT
The DNA here is from genome assembly GCF_056436005.1 of Streptomyces sp. NPDC043854. Taxonomy (NCBI): domain Bacteria; kingdom Bacillati; phylum Actinomycetota; class Actinomycetes; order Kitasatosporales; family Streptomycetaceae; genus Streptomyces; species Streptomyces sp. NPDC043854. The sequence continues at coordinate 11,303 of NZ_JBWKDK010000077.1, read as the reverse complement.
GCTGCCGGGCGAGGGCCTTGACCGCGGCGCCGTCGCGGTACGCGGTGACGACGTCGGCGGCCTGGTCCTCGTCGAGCGCGGCCGGGCGTCCGAGCGTCTTCCCGGCTGCCTCGGCGGCGGCGACGCCCTCGCGGGTGTTCTCCGAGATCATGTCGCGCTGGAACTCCAGCACGGCCGCGAGCACGCTGACCATCATCTTGGTGCCCGGGTCGTCCGAGGCGAGGTCGATCCCGGACAGCAACCCCGACTCCACCCGCAGGTGCAGGCCCCGCCGGATGAGCACCGGCCGCAGGGCGATGATGTCCGCGACCGACCGGAAGAGGCGGGCGGCGTCGGCGATGCGGATGGTGTCGCCGACGGCGGCTTCGTGGAGCAGCTGCTTGAACCCGGCGCGGTCCAGGGACAGGACCCGGCTGGAGGTCGCCGGGTCCTCGTAGGCGGGGGCGCCGGCGGCGAGCAGTGCGGCCAGGGCGTGCTTCTGCCGGGCGTCGGTCTGCTTGTCCGTCGAGTGCCGCAGGTAGAGCCGGTCAGCCACGGCGGCCTGCCTCGTTCTGGCCCGCCGCGCGGGCGCGGGCTCGCTCGGCGCGGGTCCAGTCCACGTGCGCCCGGTCGGCGAGCAGGGCCGCCAGGCGGTGCGTGTCGCCCTGGAGCTCCAGCGGGAGGTGCCGCAGGGTCTCCTGGATCAGGCGCAGGGCGGCATGGGCGGAGAAGCCGGGCGGGGACTGGGTGCAGGCGCGGTGCGTGCACCGGTCGAGCTGCCCGAGCTCCAGGCGGAGCTCCTTGAACCGGGTGGCGTCGCCGCCCAGTGCGGTCGCCATCTTCACGCGCTCGGTGAGCTGCTCGCGGATGCCGGGGTAGACCGACGTCCAGGCGGCGGCGATGGGCCCGGCCTCGTCGGCGGGGATGCCGTTGTCGATGAGCTGAGCGACGTCCATGCTCACGCCTCCGTGCTGTCGAGCGGGGTGACGGTGCCGCCGATGAGCCGCTCGGAGGCGTCCATGGCGTGGGCCTTGCAGGCGAGGAAGGAGCCCCCGGCCGCGTCGGTGACCTGGTGGGTCAGCGGCTCGCCGCACGGGGCGCTCATCCGGTCGTAGCCCCAGGAGCGGCTGCAGCCGGGCGAGGTGCACCAGGTCTTCCCGCCGCTGGAGCGCAGGGTGCTGCCGTGCTCGGGGCAGACACCCCACGGGACCGCGCACACCGACCCGTCGCGTACGGCGCGGACCCGGGCGAGTTCGCCGGCGGTCTTCTCCAGGTCCCCGTGGACGCGGGCGATCTGTCCGGCGGCGTCGTCCAGGCGGAAGGCGGTGTGCCGGGTCTCCTCGCTGGAGCGCAGTCGCTCCTCGAGGTCGCGGATGCGCTGCTGGAGCGCGGAGGCGTCGGCCATGAGGGCGCGGATGTCGGCGGGGGTCGGCTCGGGGCTGGGCGTGCTCATCGGGAGCTCCTCGGTGTGCGGGACGGGCGGGCGTGCTGGCCTGCTGGCGTGCCAGCACGCTGGCATGCGGGCGGGCTGGTCAGAGGGGCGTGACGACGTCGTGCGCGGCGGTGAAGCCCTCCGCGAGCAAGGCCTGCGGCGTGGCCTCCCGTGCGAGGGCGTGCTGCCAGGCGAGGACGTCGCCGGGCACGCGGCGGTTGGCCGGCCTCGCGTCGTTCCGCGCGCGGCAGGTGTCGAGCGGCGGGAGGAAGCGCAGGGCGACGACCGGGCGGCGGTGGCGGCGGGCCCGCTCGACGAGCCCGGCGCGGACGCGGACCTCCACGTTCGTGGAGTCGAGGTAGAGGGTCGTCCCCTCGCCCAGGTGCTTCTCCAGCAGGATGTCCTGCTCGACCACGGCGGCCGGGGTGACGGACTGGTCCCCGGCGTCGCCCCCGATCTGCTCGCGCAGGGCGTCGAGGCAGACCACCGTGACGATCCCGGCCGCAGCAGCGAAGGTCGACTTGCCGGAGGCGCCGGGGCCGACGGCGACCACGAGCGTGCCGGGCTCCACGGAGCGCAGCACGTCGGCGCCGGCCGCCGCGCGGTCGTCGGCGGCGATCCACCGGTCCGGCCCGCCCTTGCGGGTGTGTCGCCAGTCCTGCCGGGTGCCGATGATCTGCTCGGCCCAGTCCATCGCTCCCTCGACGTCGCGGTCGAAGTCCTCGGCGAAGGTCTCGTGGCAGCCCAGGAACCGGCCGTCCCGGTTGAGCTGCCAGCCGAAGACGTCACCGGCGAGGTGGGTCGGGGCGAGGACGTAGCGCGGTAAGGCCATGGGTTCCCCCTCGGTTCGGCCGGGCCGGGGTGGCGTCGGCTTCCGTTCACCACTCTAGGGGGGCGAAAAGGGGAGGCGCAAGTACGGAATGGATTCCAATGGATCGCAGCCGGTTCTAGGTCCGATTTTCACCCTTCTGGGTGATTCGGCGGATTGGATCGACTACCGGGGGCGCAATCGACCGTTTCCGCCCCCGACCTGGAATGGATCACCCGGGCCGTGTGGCGACGGCGTGCCTGCTTGCTGGCGTGCCAGCACGCCGACCGGCCAGTGATTCCACGGCGGCACCCCCTTGACCACCCCCTTGACCGGCAGGTGGTCAAGGGGGTCGCGGCCGTGGGTTCGCAGGTGCGCCGGTTCCCGGCCGTGGCCACGGCTTGCTGCGGCTCGGCGCAGCCGGAAACCTGGGGGATACCGGCCGATCCGGTCCGCGAGGGTGCGGTAGGCGGCCGACGGGAGGCTGAGGTCGATGACACGGCGCCGATGCCGGGGGCCCGGGTGCTACAAGCTCCTGCCCGAGGCGAGCCCGCGGGGCGGACGCCCGCAGATGTACTGCTCGGAGCGGTGCCGGTCCCGGGTCCGCCGGTCTCACGAGCGGTACGTCCACCGGGTGGAGACCAAGGAGGCCCGGGTGGACGCGACGGCGGAGGAGCGGCACCGGCTGCGGTCGGCGGCGTACGCGGTGGCTGGCGAGGCCCGGCGCCTGGCGGCAGCTCTCGACGCGGAGGCGGAGCAGCCGGAGTACGACCAGCCCGCGTGGTGGGACCGGGGCCGGCCGGAGCGTGGGCGTTCCGGCGCTCCGTACACCAGCGCGGCCCTGGAGCTACTGGAGGCGGCACAGGAGGCGATGGCCGCTGCCGTGACGGCCGACCGGACGGCGGGCCGAGGGTGGGCGGAGATCGGCGAGGTGCTCGGGGTCAGCGCGGACACGGTCGCTCGCCGATTCCGACCCGGTGATCGCTAACCGGCCTCACAGGATGCCGCCTCCGGCGCGTTCTCCGGCGTCCGCGTGTGATTGGACGTCCGGGGCCACCAGCGGGGCACACAGGGGCACACGGCGATTCCCGCAGGTGAGCGGACCGTGCGGTGTCACCCGTGTGGCGCACGTGCCGTACGAGTGGGGACAGCCGTCCCCCATGGGAGACAGATGATCGCACCGGGTACCCCGGGTACCCGCCCGGCAGCCGGGTCTCCTCCACCACCAGGCGGTGGCCCCGCCGGGGTGGCTTCTTCCCTCGTTCCTACCTTGAGCTGGAGACGAAGAGGCCACCCACCGCCCGACTTGCAACGCTGCGACCTGCACAGTGTCCGAATAGTCCTCCAAGTTTTGTCGACCACAGGGTGTTGGACCTCTTGGGCGACTCCCCGGGGGCCACGCAGCCCGAGACGCAAGCGGGTGAGCCTGCTATCTCGCGCGCGTATGGGCCGGTCCCGGAAGTCCCGCGAAGCCCGCGACGGTAGCCGCGCCGGTCCGTACGGTCCGCCCACATGACGACCACCAGCACGACTCAGCCCGCCCTCGCCCGCCGCAAGCCGCGCCGCAAGGGCCGCCCCTCACTGCTCACCCCGGAGACGATGAGCCTCCTCACCCGGGCGACCGCCGCAGGCCTGCCGATGAAGCTCGCCGCCGACGCGGCCGGGGTCGGGCGCTCCACCTTCCTCCGCTGGATGAGGCTCGGCGAGGACGTCGTCGAGGAGCAGCAGGGCGGGCAGCTCGACGTCGACTCCACCGACCCGCACGCGGCCTTGTACGCCCGCGTCACCCGGGCCCGTGCCGTCGGCTCCCTCCGAGCGCACGGCCACATCGAGGAGGCTGCCCGTGGCGCCGTGGTCTCCGAGACGTACCGGACGTGGACCGACCCGATCACCGGCGAGACCCGTAGCGAGCGACGCGTCCGCCGGCGGCCGGGCGACTGGCGGGCCTCCGCCTGGATGCTCGTACGGATCGCACCCGAGCAGTACGGCCCGAACCCCAAGAGCATGGACGAGATCCTCGACGAGGAGGCTGCGCGGATACGGGCGGAGCGCGGGGAGAACGCCATGGAGCGGGCGCTCACACCACAGCTCCAGGACCTCGCGGAGCGTCTGCAACGGACCCTCGCGCAGTACGAGGAGGAAGCCGCGGCGGACGTCGGCACCGGGTCCGACTTCCGCGAGACCCCCTCGTAGGGAAGTAGTCGGCGTGCGCCAGACCCCTTGTCCGAGCCGCTGAGCTGCACCTGCGCCCTCATCCCGTACGGGAGCAAGAGAACCCGAAACGGGACTCGGAACGGAACCCGAAAGGAGACTCCGAAGGGGACCTGAAAGAGGACTCGAAACGGAACCGCAGCGGACTTCGGTACCGGGTCTGACTTCTCCAGACCCCTCTGTAGGGAAGTAGTCGGCGGCCGGGAGCTCCACCCGCGCACCTTGACCACGCTGGTCAGCGCGACGGGCACCGGCCGCCTGCGAACGTCTGGAGGCAAGTTGTACGGCAACTTGTAGGGCCAGTTGTGGAGCAACTTGTACGGCAAGTTGTAGAGCAACTTGTAGGGCAAGCCACCCCCCGCCCGCTGCACGGCCAACCCGGTCACAGCTCTTGCACTCCCCGCCGGCCCCGGACAGCACGCCTCCGTCATCCCCGCCGAACTCCCCCGCGTGACACCTCTTGCAACTCCGCTCACCACCCCCCGCCCGAACTCCCCACCCCCTCCTGCAGAACTCCCTCCGACTACTCCACCCCCAACCTCCCTCCTCCAGTCCCCCGTCCCGACCTGTACCTCTGGAAACTCCGAGACCACCCCCTCCTAGGGACGACGCGAGGGGGTGGTCTCGGAGATGGAAGAGCGTCCGTGCAGGTCGGGACGGGGGACTGGAGGACCCCCGGTCACACCTGGTTTTACAGGCGGCTTTACACCCGTCCCGAACTCCGGCCGCCCCCGGCCGGAAACCCGAAGAGTGTCTTCACCGATAACTTGCTCGCCCCCGGGTGCTCGACGTCCGTGGGGTGCAGGCGACCCCCGGCCGGAACTCCGGTGGTGCGTTACACCTCTGGCACTTCTGCCCCGGCGAGTTTCGTGGGGACGGAACTCGGGACGCGATCACCGGCGGCATAGGGTTCCCGGATGAGCAGCAGCACGCCGCACGAGACGCCCGGCGACGACGACCAGGAGCACGAGGATCCCGTCGCGGAGTACGAGACGGTGCGCGTCCGCGAGCGGCTGGTGACGCGGACGTGCGGCTGGTGCGGTGTCGAGCTGAGGTACAGCGGCGTGGGTCGGCCGCCGAAGTTCTGTAGCGACGGACACCGCAAACGGGCGCACGAGAGGGAGAAGGCGAAGGCCGCCCTGGGCGTCGCCGACGACACCCCGGAGCCCGTACGCGAGGTCATCGAGCGCACCGAGACCGTGGTGAAGACGGTCGTCCGCAAGGGCCCCACGGTGCTCCAGCCCGTCCCCGTCGCGCCCGTGCCGATGCAGAGCGGACCGCCCACGACGGTCGACGGCTGGTACGCACACCTGCGCGGCCTGCTCGCCTCAGTACGCGCCGGCGGCTACACCGACGAGCAGCGAGAGGCACTCGCGAGCGTCTTCACGATCGCCGCCGAACACCTGCGGGCGGGCCCCGCCGGGGTGACACCGGTACCCGAGCAGCAGTCGGTCATCAGCCGCGCGGAACGCCGTCGACGGGAACGCGAGGCACGCAAGGGCCGACGGTGACCGACCGGCTTTCGTCCGGACGGAACGGAGTTGCAAGAGCTGTCAGGCCGCCCTCGGTCTGACTGCGGGAGCTCCCCTCACGCACCAACTTGCTCCCGGCCGGGATCGTCCAGGGTTCGCTCGATACCCGACCCGAGGGTCCGCCGGCCCGGCCGCTCGCCGACGCCGCCGTGCTCCGGAGCGCCCAGGAGTGCGGTCGGCTCGACGCGTTCGACGGGCAGCAACCGCGGCGCGGCCGTCGTTGTGTGCGTGCTCCTGGTGCTGCTCGGGCCGGTGCCCAACGGGCGGCGCATGGTGCTCATCCCCGGAGCTTCGCACGCGCGCGTGGAGACCGCCGCGACCGGTCGCGGCGTCGGCTTTCGGGGCTCGTATCGGAGCGGAGTGACGATACCTGGGTACTCCCTCGGGGACGACGCCCGCGAAGTGCAAGAGGTGTGACCGTTCCGGCCTGTTCGGCGGGGCGGCCGGTAGTGCATGAGGTGTGGTCGTTCCGGCTTGTCGCCTGGGTCGATTCGCAATGTCTGAGGTGTGACCGACTCGGCGGTCACGAGCGGAGCTCGGCGGCTGTCCATGGTCGTGCTCTCCGAGCGCGGCGGTGGACAGCCGTACGCGTGTGCACGCGGGTGCACGTGCACGGGTGCGCGCGTTGGGTGGGCCGTCGACGCCTTGATGCATAGGTGTGGCGATCCGGCGGCGTGCTCCTGGTGCTCGTCGAGCTGCCGGATGCGGCACGTCTTATGGGGCGGCGGGTTCGACGTCGCCGTGCTCCTGGCGGCCGTCCTCAAGTACGTCATCTGCGAGACGTACCGGCGCTGCGGAACACGTACCGGTCGACCGCGGCCGGGCTCAGCCGACGTGTTCGGTGGGCGGTGTCGTCCGGCGCGGACGGCGGCCCGCCCCAGCGAGACCGGCACGCGCCGGGCGATACCGACCGAAGCGGGGGCCTGGGGGCCGGCGAAGGCCACCAGCGGCCACCGGCGTCAACCCACCCGACCGTGCCCGGTCGCCGCCGAAACTCGGACCGCGGACGATGCGGCGGGGCGCTTACTGGGCCCAGTAAGCACTACCTTGCTACCGCCGTCTGGCGCCGGAAAACCGGCTGCAGAAGGGGAGCGAGGGCACGCGAACTGATATCAGTTCGCACTACCTTGCTACCGCCATCCACCGCCAGCCGCCGACGTACGGGTGCGTCCCCCCGGGCCGTGGGCGACGCCGGGCCGAAGGCCCGTAACAGGCGTGGGCGAAGCCCTCGTCATTGCTCCTCCCCCCAGAACGCAGAAAGGCCCCCGGTCCGCCTCGCGAGGAGACGGGCCGGGGGCCTCGGTGGTGGTGCGCGTCGGTGCTACGCGGCCTCGATCCGCCACTCCCACGGTTCGCCGGCGTCGGCGGCCCGGGTGGCGGCGTCGGCCAGGGCGTGGGCGACGGCCGACTCCTTCGCCCGCACGAAGCGGTGGCGCGCGAGCTTGAGCAGCAGCGCGGCGATCTCGGCGGCCTGAGAGGGCGTCATCGTGCCGCCCTCGCCGGGGTTCGTCAGCAGCAGCACGACCGGGCCGCGCTCGTCGCGGGACAGGCAGCCCTCGGAGTACCCTGCCAGGCTCGTCAACGCCTTCAGGGCGTGCCGGTCCTCGCCGAAGAAGTCCGCGCCGTGGGAGACGACGACGTGCGCCTCGGGGTCGTGGATCTGGTGTGTGCGGCTCATCGCGACTCCCCGGGCACGGTGGCGGGCTGCGTGGACGCGGGCGCCGGCGGCCGGGCCGCATTTGCGATGACGGTGATCTCGTCGTGGCGGGGGAACTGGGGGCGGCCGTCGTCCATGAGGACGGTGAGGTGGCCGCCGGTGTGCATCTCCTGGATGACGCCCTGGTCGCCGATCTCGGCGACGCGGCCGAACGCCTCGATCCGGGTGGTCAGCTCGACACGGGCTCCGACGTGCATGGTGTTCTCCTCGGTCAGATCAGGGACGCGAGCAGGGCGGCGGCGAGGGTGACGAGCGAGCCGCTAGTGATGTCTCCGGCCAGGCGCAGGCCGCGGTACTTGCGGCGTGCGATCCGGGAGAGCTGGACGACGTGGGCCGCGCGGTCGGTTGGCGCGTCGAGGTCGGCGAGCAGCTGCTCGGTGGTGCACAGCGACCAGTAGAGGAACGAGCCGCGGGCGTGCCCGGCCAGGCGCGGCCGGACGACGATCAGCACGACGAGCATGGCGGCGACCAGGCCGACGGTGCCGGTGCCGACGAGCACGGCGGACAGGCCCGGTAACGGCTTGCCCGGTACGGCGGCCACGAGCGCGGCCAGCGGCAGCGAGAACGCGGTGAGCAGGACGCCGGATTTGGCGTCGGTCCGGCTGATCTCCGCGAGCACCGTGGCGGTGGCGGCGTCCAGGCGGGCGTCGATGTCCTTGGGCATGAGCGTGTCCTTCCGGGTCAGCGGACGTCGTTGCGGTTCTTGGCGAACAGGCCCTTCGTCGTGCTGGAGACCGTGGTGTTCTCCTGCGAGACCGGGCCGTTGTAGTGGTGGTGGTTCTCGGTGTGCATGCCGGCCTTCGCGCGGCCGGCGGAGCGGATCAGCGAGCCGACGGCGAGGACCAGGGCGACGGGCCCGGCACCGGCCACGGCGAGGGTCGTGGGGTCGACCTGCCCGAGCGACCAGAGGACGAGCGAGGTGGCGCCGCCGACGGACAGGGCGGCGACGCTGCCGGAGAGCATCAGCGCGCTCATGTCCGTGGCGCGCTGTGACATCGGCGGTCGTCCCGGCTGCGCCACCGGCTCGGCGGTGCCGTACGTGGGGTTGGGGGAGTCGTCGCGGAACGACGTCGGCTTGTACGCCTCGGCGATGAGCTGGCGGGCGCGGGCGTCGGCCTCGTCGGCGCTGAGCGGGGCGGCGGTGCGGTCGTGGTCCACGGGGTGCTCCTTCGTCGTGGCGCTGCGGGGAAGGGACAGGGGCCCCGGAGACGGAATCTCCAGGGCCCCGGCATGCTGGCTTGCTGACGTGCTGGCCTGCGGGCGTGCTGGCATGCCCGCAGGGTCTGCTGTGTGCTGGTGTGCGGGGTCAGTCCGTGGGGGCCGGGACGATGAGCCCGGTTCCGTCGGGGCGGGCGAGCTCACCCTTGGCGCGCATGCTGCTGACGGTGGTGAGGACGGAGCCGCGGCGGATCTGACGGCCGCCGTCGGCGTTGAGCGCGGCGAGGAGGTCGACAGTGGCCAGTCCGTCCGCCGGCAGCACCGCGAGGATCCGCTGGGCGGTCGACATCGTGGCGGTGTCGGGCTCGGGCTCCGGCTCGGGCCCTGCGCCCGCAGTGCCCTCCTCGCCGCCTCCACCGGCCGCCTGACGCTCTTTGGAGGTCATGTGCTCCTCCAGGTCGATCGCCTCGCCGGGAGGGGCGTAGGGGCCGTACAGAGCGAGGATCACCGGGTCGTAGCCGGTGCACGGCTCGATGCTCCCGACGACGTAGGTGCGGGCCATGCTCGTGGGGCGGATCCCCGTGAGGTGGTAGAGCATCCCCTGGCTGTTGACGTCGTCCTCGTCGTCGGCACGCTGCTCGTTGTAGCGGCGGATCTTCCGCACCTGGCCGACGACCTTGGGGATCGGCTGGAGCGCCTCACCGCGGGGGATCAGTCCGTCGCCGACGAGCTGCTGCATCATGGCGCTGGACCAGCGCAGGAGGATGACCTCGCCCTCCTTGAGCATGGCGCGCAGGGTGTCGCTGCCTCCGAGCTCGTCCAGGTGGCCGGCCTGCGCGGCGATGATGATGCCGACGCCCACCGACCGGCCCGTCCTGCCCAACTCCTTGATGAGCAGGGCGGCCTCGTCGCGGAACGGGGCGCCCTTCTCCAGCAGCCTGTTGGCCTCGTCGACGATCCCGTACGTCAGCGGGTCCGGGGCGTCCTTGACGAAGCCCGAGCGGCCCATCTCCGCGTAGGCGGCCATGCGGCGCTCGGCTTCGGCGACCAGGCCCCGCAGCATGAGGATCGTCTCGTACTGCGTGGTGACCCGGGTGGCCACGTTGCCCTTGGCCTCGGGCACCGACTGGCCGTGCTTCAGGTCGGCGAGGTGGACGACGATGCCGGACGCCTTGCAGGCGACCAGGATCGCCTGCACCAGCCTGGACTTCCCGGCGCCCGTGGTGCCGAAGACGGCCCCCCGCTGGGCGTTGCCGGTCTTCGGGTCGAACAGGCGGAACCGCAGCGGCGATCCGTCGAAGTAGGTGCCGAGGGTGATCCGCCCGCGCCTGTCCATCAGCAGGTCGTCCACGCTGATCTCCCGGACGTCCATCAGCGGGTTCGAGGGGTAGACCCTGACGATCGCCTCGCGGCCGACGCCCTGCTCGAAGATGACCCTGCTGTAGTCCTCGACCTTGAGCAGGTCGCACAGTGCCTCGTGGTCGTAGCGCTTCACGCCGCCCGGCGGGGTCTTCAGCACGTACTCGCGTACATCCAGCATCAGGTCAGCTCCTTGTGGACTTGGTACGTGTTGGCCTCGATCAGCTCGACGCCCGGCATCGCGGTGGCGGCGATCTCCGCCCACACCTCCGCGTCGCTGTCGCCCGGCGCGGCCCCGGGCTCGGCCGTCGGGCGCTGCCCGAGGACCAGGAGGCGGACGCCAGCGCCGCGTCCGGGCACCGGGCCGATGTCGATCAGCTCCTCGGGGAGGTCCAGCTCGGCGGACAGGCCCGGCTTGGAGATGTCGGGTACGGGCTGTCCGCGCTTCTGGGCTCCGATGACGAGCGCCAGGCACTGCTCGCTCACCTGCTGGTGCTGCAGGAGCACGGTGCCGGGGGCGACGCCGCCCTCGACGGCGAACCGCTCGCCCCACCAGCGGGCCTGCGGGCTGTCGTAGGTGGGTGCCGCCGGTTCGACCACTTCCTCGGCCTTCGCGGCGTCGGCGAGCTCCTGGGCCAGGGCCTCGTCGACGAACTCGCGGGCCGTGAGCCCCGGGCGCAGGAACCAGGTCGCTCCGGTCCACAGCGCCACCGCTGCGGCCTGCACGAAGAAGGACACCGCCCCGTCGGGGGCCAGGCGTTCGCCGACGAGCAGCACCGCGCAGCCCGTGTGCGGGGCGGCGTAGAGGGAGATGGCCGTCCAGCGCACCGAGACGGGGGCGCGCAGGACCTTGGGGTTGGTCACCAGGCCGACGCCGGCGGCAGCGAGGGCGGCGAGGGTTCCGGGGAGGGTGAAGACGTCGTTGCCCAGTCCCCCGGTGAGGACAACGGCTCCGGCGACGGCGGCGACTCGGCCGGCCGTTGAACGCACGCGAGCGAGCATGGGAAGTACCTCCAGAAACGGGCGGGGGGGGGGGGGGGGGAGGGGGGGGGGGGGGGGGGGGCCGGGGGGGGGGGGGGGGGGGTGGTTGGGGGGGGCGGATGGTGG
>NZ_JBWKDK010000076.1:0-25978 GCF_056436005.1 Streptomyces sp. NPDC043854 | reverse complement strand
TTGGGTCGGGGTGGGGTGGGCGTCTTCCGGGGGCGGTGCCTCCACTTTTTTGTTGGCCCGCCCCCTCCCCCAGGGGGTCCCCCGCGCCGCCGCCGGGGCACGGCCGTGCCCCGGCGGACCCCGTTCCGTCCCGCCCGCAAGGCCCGGGGCCGCCGGCGGCCCGGGGCGCGGGGGCGGCCCGGCGCGCGGGGAAACGTCAGCGCCCCCCGTCAACGCCCGTCGTCAGCATCCGGCGTCAACGCCCGGCGCCGCCGGACGCCTTGGCACGGAAGGTCTGCCGGTACGCCAGCGGCGCCACGCCGATCGTCAGCGCCATGTGCCTGCGCAGGGACGCGCCGGTGCCCAGCCCCGCCTCCTCGGCGATCCGGTCCACCGGCAGGTCGGTGGCCTCCAGCAGGCGCCGGGCGTGCTCGATGCGCTGCCGGGTCAGCCACTGGCCGGGCGTCATCCCGACCTCGTCGCGGAACCGGCGCGAGAAGGTCCGCACGCTCATCCCCGCGTGCCGGGCCAGCTCCGCCAGTGCGAGGGGGCGGCCGAGCCGGCCCAGGGCCCACTCGCGGGTGGCCGAGGTGCTCGTCCGCGCCGCGTCCGGGACGGGGCGCTCGATGAACTGGGCCTGGCCGCCCTCCCGCCACGGCGGGACGACGCACAGCCGGGCGACCCGGTTGGCGACGACGCTGCCGTGGTCGCGGCGCAGCAGGTGCAGGCAGAGGTCCAGGCCCGCGGCGACCCCGGCGGCCGTGAGGACCCGGCCCCCGTCCACGAACAGCACGTCGGCGTCCACCTCCACCCGGGGGAAGGCGCGCTGGAAGTGCTCCGCCTCGTTCCAGTGGGTGGTGGCGCGGCGGCCGTCGAGCAGGCCCGCGGTGGCCAGGACGTACGAGGCGGTGCACATCGAGACGATCCGCGCGCCGGCGGGCAACCGGTCGAGAACGGCGGCGAGTTCGGGGGGCAGCCAATCACGCTCCGCGGGGTCGCTGCCGTCCGCTCCGGGGCCGCAGACGAACGGCGGGATGACGAGGGTGCCGGCGGTGGCGACCGCCTCGGCGCCGTGCTCCACGGTGATGGCGAAGTCGGCGCTGGTGCGGACCGGACGGCCGTCGAGGCTGCACGTCAGGACCTCGTACAGCGGTGTGCCGTCGGGGCTTTCGGCCGTACCGAAGATCCGTACCGGGATGGTCATCTCGAACGGGTAGACCCCGTCGAGGGCCAGGACGACGACCCGGTGCATGCGCTCAGCAGTCATGGCCGGATGTTTGCAGATCATGGCAGTCCGGCCACTCGTTCCACCGGATCCCGCGCAGCAGGCTTGATCACATGACGACGACACAGACCCCCGCAGCCCCGGCCCGGCAGATGCGGGCCGTCACCCAGACCGGATTCGGCGGCCCCGAAGTCCTCCGCCTCACCACCGCCGGCCGGCCCGAACCCGGGCCCGCCGAAGTGCTCGTTCGGATCCACGCCACGGCGGTCAACCCCACCGACGTCTGGCACCGCGCGACCGGCGGCCTCGCCGGCACCGACGTGCCGCCCGTCCCGCTCGGCTGGGACCTGTCGGGCACCGTCGAGGCCGTCGGGATCGGCGTCACTCTCTTCCGCCCCGGCGACGAGGTGTTCGGCATGCCCCGGCACCCCGCCCCCGCCGGCACGTACGCCGAGTACGCCACCTCCCCCGCCCGGCACCTCGTCCACAAGCCGGCCGCCCTCGACCACGTGGCCGCCGCCGCCCTCCCGCTGGCGGGACTGACCGCATGGCAGGCCCTCGTGGACACCGCAGAGGTGCAGCCGGGGCAGCGGGTCCTCGTCCACGCGGCGGCAGGCGGGGTCGGACACCTCGCCGTGCAGATCGCCAAGGCGCGGGGGGCGTACGTGATCGGCACCGCGAGCGCGGCCAAGCACGGCTTCGTCCGCTCCCTCGGCGCCGACGAGACCGTCGACTACCGCACGACGGACTTCGCGGAGGCGGTCTCGGACGTCGACGTCGTCGTGGACACCATCGGCGGCGCGTACGGCCCGCGCTCGCTGCGCACCCTGCGCCCCGGCGGCATCGTGGTCTCCCTCGCCTCCCCGGCGGAGGCGGCCCTCGCCGACGAGGCGCACCGGCTCGGCGTCCGGGCCGTGTTCATGGCGGTGGAGGCCGACCGGGCGGGCATGCAGGCACTCGCGGACCTCGTCGAGCGGGGCGAACTCCGCCCGCACGTCGCGGAGGTGCTGCCGCTCGCGCAGGCGGCCGAGGCGCACGAGCTCTCCCAGTCCGGCCGCACGAGCGGCAAGATCGTCCTGACCACGCCGGCCCAGGCCCCCGACCACGCCTGACCGGGGCCCCCCTTCCCTTCTTCCCCTTTCTTCCGCTTCTTCTCTTCCTTCTCAGGAGTCCGCGATGACGACGTACGTACTCGTTCCCGGGGCCTGGCACGGCGCCTGGACCTTCGAACCACTCGCCCGCGAGCTGCGCCGCGCCGGGCACGAGGCCTACCCGCTGACCCTGACCGGCCTCGGCAGCCGAAAACACCTGCTGACCGCCTCGGTGAACCTGGACACCCACATCGACGATCTGGTGAACCTCCTGGCCGACGAGGAGGTGGCCGACGCCGTCCTGGTCGGGCACAGCTACGGCGGCATGGTCATCACCGGCGCCGCGGACCGGGTTCCGGACCGCGTGAAGGGCCTGGTGTACGTGGACGCGATGGTGCCCGAGGACGGCCAGTCCACCTGGTCGCTGGTCACGGAGAACGAGCGCGCCTGGTACCTGAACGGCACCGGCCGGAACGGCTACACCAGCGCCCCGCTGCCCTTCTTCGACCCGCGCGCCACCCCGCACCCGCTGGCCTCGCTGCTCCAGGCGGTACGGCTGGAGGGCGACCTGGCCCGGTTCGCCGCGAAGTCGTACGTCTACGCCACGCAGTGGCCGACGCCGTCGCCCTTCACGGGCCTGTACGAGCGGCTGAGCGGCCTGCCGGACTGGCGGACGTACGCCGTGGACAGCGGCCACAACGTGATGCGCGACGCCCCGGAGGAGCTGCTGAAGGTGCTCCTGGAGCACGGCTGATCCGGCCGGGGCCTGCGGCGGAGCCGACGGGGCGTCCCGGCCCGGGGAGGGGGCGTCCCGGCCCGGGGAGGGGGCGTCCCGGCCCGGGGAGGGGGCGTCCCAGCCCGGGGAGGGGGCGTCCCAGCCCGGGGAGGGGGCGTCCCAGCCTGGGGAGGCGGGCGTCCCGGCCCGGGGGAGGTCCAGCCCGGGGAGACGTCCTAGCCTGGGGATATGGGTGCCGACGCGGTCACGGTGTTCCTGTGCGGCGACGTCATGCTCGGTCGCGGCGTCGACCAGGTCCTGCCCCGCCCGGGTGATCCGGAGCTGCGGGAGGGGTACATCAGGGACGCCCGCGACTACGTGGGGCTGGCGGAGGCGGTGAACGGGCCGCTCCCGCCCCTCCCGGTCGGCTTCGACTGGCCGTGGGGCGACGCCCTCGAGGTGCTCGACGCGGCCGCGCCGACCGCCCGCGTGATCAACCTCGAGACCTCCGTCACCCGGAGCGACGACTTCGCCCCCGGCAAGGCGGTCCACTACCGGATGCACCCGGAGAACCTGCCCTGCCTGGCGGCCGCCCGCCCCGACGTGTGCGTCCTGGCCAACAACCACGTCCTGGACTTCGGCCGCCGCGGGCTGCGCGAGACGCTCCGTACGCTGTCCCGCGCCGGGCTGCGGACGGCCGGGGCGGGCAGCGACGCCGCCGAGGCGGCCGCACCGGCCGCCGTCCCGCTCGGCGGCGGACGCCGCCTGCTGGTGTTCTCGTTCGGGATGCCCTCCAGCGGCATCCCGGCCGACTGGGCCGCGACCCGGGACCGGTCCGGGGTGGCGTACGTCGGCGATCCCGGCGCGGCGGCGGCACGCGAACTCACGGAGCGGATACGGCAGGAGAAGCGGCCCGGGGACCTCGCGGTGGCCTCGGTCCACTGGGGGTCCAACTGGGGCTACACGGTCCCCCGCGACCACACCTCCTTCGCCCACTCGCTCGTCGACGGCGGCGCGGACCTCGTGCACGGCCACTCCTCGCACCACCCCCGCCCGCTGGAGCTGTACCGGGGCCGGCTGATCCTGCACGGCTGCGGCGACTTCATCGACGACTACGAGGGCATCAGCGGATACGAGCAGTACCGCGACGACCTGCGCCTGCTCTACCTGGCCTCCCTGGACCCGGACACGGGCCGGCTCGCCGGCCTCGGGATCACCGCCTTCCAGGCACGCACACTGCGCCTGTGGCTCGCCTCGCCGGAGGACTCCCGCTGGCTGCGGGAGCTCCTGGACCGGATCGGCTCGGGCCTGCGCATCCGGGACGACGACGCCGCAGCCGGACCGCCGCACACCTGGACGCTCGTCCCGTCCTGAGGCGACGCTCCGACCCCGTCCTGCGAAGTGCCCGGCAGCCCGGCCGATCTGACGCGCCGACGGGCCCCGGGCCGCCCGGGCCCGCTGGCCCCTTCCACCCCCCGAGGGCAGACTGATCACGCCGGGATCAGCGATCCGAGGAGTCTCGATGCCCGTACCGTCCGCGCCTGACGCGGCTGCCACACCAGCCGTACCGATCATCATCGACTGCGACCCCGGGCACGACGACGCCCTCGCGATCATGCTGGCGGCGGGCGACCCGGCCGTGGAACTGCTCGCCCTCACCACCGTCGCGGGCAATCAGACGCTCGCCAAGACCACCCTGAACGCGCAGCGGGTCTGCACGGTCGCCGGCATCACCGGAGTACCCATCGCGGCGGGCTGCGACCGGCCGCTGGTCCAGCCGCTGGTGGTGGCCGACGACGTGCACGGTGTGTCCGGCATGGACGGTCCGGAGTTCCCGGAGCCGGCGGTGGACGTGGTGCCGGAGCACGCCGTGGACCTGATCCACCGGATCCTCACCAGCCGCCCCGAGCCGGTGACCCTGGTCCCGACCGCCCCGCTGACCAACATCGCGCTGCTGCTGACCCGTTACCCGCAGGACGCCGCCCGGATCCGCGAGATCGTCCTCATGGGCGGCTCGACGGAGCGCGGCAACCGGACCCCGGCCGCCGAGTTCAACATCCAGACCGACCCGGAGGCCGCCGACATCGTCTTCCGCAGCGGCGTCCCGCTCACCATGTGCGGCCTCAACGTCACCCACCAGGCGCTCGCCACGCCCGAGGTGGTGGCCCGCTTCGAGGCCCTGGGCACCGAACTCGGCAGGATCTGCGCCGGGCTGCTGACCTTCTTCGCATCCACCTACCGCGAGCTGTACGGGTTCCCGGACCCCCCGCTGCACGATCCCGTGGCGGTGGCCAGGGTGATCGACCCGGGGATCGTGCACTGCGTGGACGCCAACGTCGCGGTGGAGCTGGCCGGCCGGTACACGCGGGGTGCGACCGTCGTCGACCTGCACGGCCGCACGGACCGGCCGGTGAACGCGCGGGTGGCGACGTCCCTGGACGCGGACCGGTTCTGGGACCGGGTGGTCGCCGCGGTCTCCGCGCTCGGTGCCCCCGCCCCCTGACGGGGGCCGCGGGGGCGGGAGGTGGCGGCGGTACGGTCCCGGCCGCCGCCACCCCGCGGCCGTCGCGCCCGGCCGCGGCCGCAGAACCCGCCTCCGTCAGGCGAGGGTGATGCTGTCGCCGGCCACGGTGATGCGGGCGGGCGCGAGCGGGCTGGTCGCGGGGCCGCCGGCCACCGTGCCGTCGGACACCTTGAACAGGCTCTGGTGGCAGGGGCAGACGATCTTCCCGTCCTTCACGGAGGCGACCGAGCAGCCCGCGTGCGTGCAGGTCGCCGAGAAGGCCTTGAACTGGCCCGCGGTCGGCTGGGTCACCACGACCTTCTGGTCCTTGAACACCTTGCCGCCGCCGACCGGTATGTCCGCGGTGCGTGCGAGGGCCTTCCCGCCGCCCGCGGGAGCCGGGGCTGCGGCCGAGCCGGCCGGCTGCGGGGCGCCCGCATCGGAGCCGGCCGGGGCCGGGGCGTTCTGCGCGCCGGAGGCATCGGAGCCGCCGTCGGCGCCGCAGCCGCTCAGGGCCGCGCCCGCCAGGGAGGCGGCGCCCGCCGCGAGGACCGTGCGACGGCCTGTGGTGTTGCCCATACCGTGTCTCCTTCTTCGTCCCGGAAACGGACCGGGGCATCGTATGTCTCCCCGGCCTCAACAGGAACACGCCAATCCGCCGTGGCCGGTTCAACGCTTCCTCACATCGGATGTGATCGAACCGCGGCGGGCCCCGCGCCGTGTGCAGCGTATGAACACCTCGACGAACGCCTCGACGAACGCCTCGGCGAACAGCTCGGCGAACGCCTCGGCGCCCACGTTCACTTCCGTCGTGCGCGGACACGCGGCCCGCCACGCCCTCCTGCCGCTGCGGCTCTTCCTCGGCCTGACCTTCGTCTACGCCGGCCTGGACAAGCTGACCGACCCGGCCTTCCTGTCGGCCGCCGGCGACGGCTCGATCGGGCAGCAGATGCAGTCCGTACGGGATGCCTCGGCCCTGCCCGGCCTGGTCGACCTGGCGCTGGGCGACCCGGTCGCCTTCGGCTTCGCGATGGCCATCGGCGAGCTGGCCGTCGGGCTGGGGGTGCTCGCCGGCCTGCTGACCCGGGTCGCGGCGCTCGGCGGGAGCCTGATCTCGCTGAGCCTGTGGCTGACCGTCAGCTGGGCGGCGACCCCGTACTACCACGGCAACGACCTGGCCTACCTGATGGCATGGACCCCGCTGGTGCTCGCCGGCGCTCCCGCCCTGTCCCTGGACGCGGTCCTGCTGCGGCGCCGCAGGCGGCGGCTCGCCCCGGCGGCCGGGCCGGAGCTGCCGGGCCCGCTCCGCATCCGGCGCCTCCAGGAGGAGGAGGTGCGGGGTGTGCCCGCCGCGGTGCGGGGCGTGTCCGCCCGGGTGTGAGGCGGGCTGCCGCCGGCCGCGCGCTCGCCCGTACGCGGCCCCGCTCCCGCGCGGTACGCGCGCCGCGTTGCGCGGGTGTGCCCCAGCGGGCAGGGTCGGGGAGGCGGTCGCCGGCCGACAAGGAGGGCCGGGGCCGAGGCGACACGGACGAGGAGCCAGGATGCCGATTGCCACGGTGAACCCCGCGACGGGCGAGACGGTCCGCACCTTCGACACGCTGGGGCCCGACGGCATCGAGCGGTGCCTCGCCGATGCCGCGCACGCCTTCGACTCGTACCGCAAGACGAGCTTCGCCGAGCGGGCGGCGCTGCTGCTGCGCGCCGCCGACCTGCTGGAGGGGGACAACGAGGACATCGCGCGGACCATGACCACCGAGATGGGCAAGCCGCTGGCGGCGGCCCGCGCCGAGGCCGCGAAGTGCGTGAAGGCCATGCGCTGGTACGCCGAGCGGGCCGAGGGCCTGCTCGCCGACGAGGTGCCCGCCGATTCCGACGTCCGCGACAGCGGGGCCAGGGCGGTACGCGCCCACTACCGGCCGCTCGGGGTGGTCCTCGCCGTCATGCCGTGGAACTTCCCCCTCTGGCAGGTCGTACGGTTCGCCGCGCCCGCCCTGATGGCCGGGAACGTCGGTCTGCTCAAGCACGCCTCGAACGTCCCCCAGACGGCCATCTACCTCGGCGACCTCTTCGAGCGCGCCGGCTACCCGCACGGCTGCTTCCAGACCCTGCTGATCGGATCCGACGCCGTGGAGGGGGTGCTGCGCGACCCACGGGTCGCCGCGGCCACACTGACCGGCAGCGAACCGGCCGGGCGCGCGGTCGCCTCGGCGGCGGGCGACGAGGTCAAGAAGACGGTCCTGGAGCTGGGCGGCAGCGACCCGTACGTGGTGATGCCGTCGGCCGACATCGCGCGGGCCGTCCGCACGGCGATCACCGCGCGGGTGCAGAACAACGGGCAGTCCTGCATCGCCGCCAAGCGGTTCATCGTGCACGCCGACGTGTACGACGAGTTCGCGGAGCGCTTCACCGCCGGCATGGCGGCGCTGAACGTCGGCGACCCGATGCGGGAGACCACGGACGTCGGCCCGCTCGCCACCGAGAAGGGCCGCGCCGACCTGGAGGAGCTCGTCGACGACGCGGTGCGCGGCGGGGCGGAGATCCTGTGCGGCGGGCGCCGGCCGCCGGGCCTGGAGCAGGGCTGGTACTACGAGCCGACCGTGCTCGCCGGCATCACCCCGGACATGCGCATCGACCTGGAGGAGACCTTCGGGCCCGTCGCGACGCTCTACCGGGTGGCGGACCTCGACGAGGCGGTGGCGCGGGCCAACCACACGCCGTTCGGGCTCAGCTCGAACGTGTGGACCCGCAGCGACGAGGACATCGCGCGGTTCGTCCGCGACCTCCAGGCGGGCGGCATCTACGTCAACGGCATGACCGCCTCGCACCCCGCCCTGCCGTTCGGCGGCGTCAAGCGGTCGGGCTACGGCCGGGAGCTGTCCGGGCACGGGATCCGCGAGTTCTGCAACGTCACCACGGTCTGGCAGGCGGCCGGCTGACCCGAGCCGTCCCCCGCCCCCTCTCACCCGCCCGTCCGCCGCCGTTCTGCTGAACCGCGGCCTCCGCAGGCATCGGGCGGGCGCCGAGGGGGCACGGAGCACGGGTGAGTCCTCTCGAACTGCGTCCGGCTATCGCCGACGCCCGTACTGCCCGGTCCCGGCGGGCGCTGCTCGCCGGCTGTGTCGGCAACCTCGTCGAGTGGTACGAGTTCGGCGTCTACGGCTGCCTGGTCACGGTCATCGCGGACAACTTCTTCGCCACCGGCGGCCCGGCCGGCGGGGCCGGAGCACTCGTCGCGACGTACGCCTCCTTCGCGCTCGCGTTCTTCTTCCGGCCCGTCGGCGCCCTGCTCTTCGGGCGGCTCGGCGACCGGGCCGGCCGGCTGACCGCCCTCGTCGTGTCCGTCACCGTCATGACCCTGGCCACCACCGCGATCGGGCTGCTGCCGACGCGGGACGCGATCGGCGTGGCCGCACCCGTCCTGCTGACCGTCCTGCGGGTGCTGCAAGGGCTCTCCGCGGGCGGCGAGTTCGGCGGTGCGGTCTCCCTGATGACGGAGCACGCGCCCCCGGGCCGCCGCGGCCTGCACGGCGCGTTCCAGTCCTTCACCGTCGCGCTCGGCCTGCTGGCCGGGGCCGCCACGGCCGCCCTCCTCGCGACCGTGCTGCCGACCGCGGCGCTGTACGAGTGGGGGTGGCGGATCCCGTTCCTGCTGGCCCTGCCGCTGGGGGCGGTGGCGCTGTGGCTGCGCACCCGGCTGGAGGAACCGCCGGCCCCCGTCCCGGCCGCCCCGGTGGCCGGGGCCGGCCCGGACCCCGCCGGCTGGCTCCCGCGCGCCGGGGCCCCGGGCCCGGCATCGGTGGCGCACGCCGTCGTGCTCGGCATCGGCCGGGTCATGGGCTGGTCGGCGGCCGGCTACACCTTCCTCGTCGTCCTGCCGTCCCACCTGCAGGCCGTTCTGGGCACCTCCGTACGGGACGCCCTGCTCGCCACCGCCCTCGCCAATCTCGGCTTCGCGGCGGCCATCCTGCCCGCCGGGGCCCTCAGCGACCGGATCGGCCGCCGCCCGGTGATGGTCTTCGGGGCCCTGTCGGTGGTCCTGCTCGCCTTCCCGCTGCTGCGCCTGCTCCAGTCGCCCGCTGCGGGGCCGGGGGCCAAGGCCGGGACGGTGCTGCTTGCCGGGGCGCTGGTCGGCCTGCTGGCCGGGCCGGGGCCGGCGATGCTCGCCGAGATGTTCCCGCGCCGGATCCGCTGCACGGGCCTGGGCGTGGCCTACGCCCTGTCCAACGCGGTGTTCTCCGGCTGTGCGGGCCTCGTCATCACCGCGCTGACCGCCCGGACCGGCAGCCCGGACGTGCCCGCCTTCTACGCGGCCGGGGCGTGCGCGGTGAGCGCCGCCGCGCTGCTGACGCTGGGCGGCGAGGACCATCGGGAGCCCCTGCGATGAGGGTGGTCGGACTGATGTCGGGGACCTCGTACGACGCCATCGACGCGGCGGCCGCCGACCTGGAGCTGTCCGGCGGCGGAGACGGGGACGGAGACGCCGGCACCCTGCACCTGACCCCGCTGGGCATGGTCGGCGACCCGTACCCGGACGAGGTCCGCGGCGCCCTCGCCGCCGCCCTGCCGCCCGCCCGCACCACCCTGGCCGAGGTCTGCCGCCTCGACACGCGGATCGGGCAGGCCTTCGCCGCGGCGACGGTCCGCGCCGACCGCGAACTGTGCGGGGGACGGGCCGAGCTGGTCGCCTCGCACGGGCAGACGGTGTTCCACTGGGCCGAGGCGGGCCGGGTGCACGGCACCCTCCAGCTGGGCGAGCCGGCCTGGATCGCCGAGGTCAGCGGCTGTCCGGTCGTCTCCGGGTTCCGGCCGCGGGACGTGGCGGCGGGCGGGCAGGGCGCGCCGTTGGTGAGCCTGGTGGACCTGATGCTGCTGCGGGGGCGGCCCGGGGTGCCCGCCGCCCTGAACATCGGGGGCATCGCCAACCTCACGGTGCTGCCCGCCGGCGGCGATCCGGTGGCCTTCGACACGGGACCGGGCAACGCGCTCGTCGACGCCGCGGTCCGGGACCTGACCGGCGGGCGGCTGGCGTACGACGAGGGGGGTGCGCTCGCCGCGGCGGGGCGGGTCCACGAGCCGCTGCTGGAGCGGCTGCTCGCGGAGCCGTACTACCGGCTGCCGCCGCCCCGGACGACCGGGAAGGAGCTGTTCCACGCGGGCTACCTGCGGGCCGTCCTGGCGGGGTGCGCGGGGCCGGCGCCCTCGCCGCAGGACCTCGTGGCCACGCTGACGCGGCTGACCGCCCGTACGGTGGCGGGTGCGCTGCGCCCGCTGCGGGCCACCGAGGTCTTCGCGTCCGGCGGAGGGGTCCGCAACCCGGTGCTGATGGGGATGCTCCGCGAGGAGCTGGCGGGGTGCGCGGCCGTGCGCGGCTCGGAGGAGCTGGGCCTGCCCGCGGCGGCGAAGGAGGCGTACGCGTTCGCCGTCCTCGGCTACCTCACGCTGCACGGGCTGCCGGGCAACGCCCCCGGGTGCACCGGGGCGGGCGGGCCGCGGGTGCTGGGCTCGCTGACGCCGGGCCGGCGCCCGCTCCGGCTGCCCGCGCCCCCTGCCCGGGCACCGCACGCCCTGGTGGTACGGGAGCCGTGAGCACGCCCTGGTGGTACGGGATGCCGTGAGCACGGGCGGGGGGCGGGGCGGTTCAGGGCGCGGGAGCCAGTTCCAGGAGGTGGGGGCCGTTGTTGCGGACGCTGTTGACGGCGGTGGAGACCGGGCGGACCTCCAGCCGGCCGTCCGCCGGCGTGTGGAGCAGGGCGCGCAGCGCGTCGACGTCCTGGTGGGCGGGGTCGAGCCAGGCCTCGTAGTCGCGGGGGTCCAGGGCGAGCGGCATGCGGGGATGGATCCGGCCGGCCGCGTCGACGGCCTCGGTGGTGATGACCGCGGCGGTGGCGAGCCAGGCGTCCGGGTCGTCCTCGCCGGTGACGGCCGGGTCGCGCCAGAACTCGTACAGTCCGGCCATGGCCATCACCGAGGCGTTCTCGGGGGCGATGAAGTACGGCTGCTTGTACGCCTTCGCCGTGGCGGTGGCGGGCACGGACTCCCACTCGTAGAAGCCGTCGGCGGGCAGCAGGCAGCGGCGGCGGGTGAAGGCGCGGCGGTAGGCCGGCTTCTCGTGGACCGTCTCCATCCGTGCGTTGATCATCCGGGCGCCGCCGGAGGCGTCCTTCGCCCAGGAGGGGACCAGGCCCCACCGCAGGGTGCGCAGCCGGCGCTCGGGGGTTCCGGTGTCGCGGTCGGGGCGTTCGAGAACGGCCCAGACGGGGTCGGTGGGGGCGACGTTCCAGCTCGGTGCGAGCGTCTCCCGGGGATCCCAGCGGGCCTCGAACAGGCCGGCGAGGTCTTCGGGGGCGCGGGATGAGGCGTAGCGTCCGCACATGGCATCCACTGTGCCACCTCGGCCGCCGCGTCCGGCGCACCGGCCGCACCCGCCGTGCCGGTGCCGGTCCGGTACCGGACCGGTGCCGCGGGCGCGGGGAACAAGGAGGGGTACGTGCCCGCAGCCACCGGGGCGACCGCCCGGGCCGCTCACCGCAGGCGGCCGCCGTCTCCAGCGTAGGCCGAGGTGCGGCACCGCGGACAGGGGAGCCGCCGCCGGTTCCCCACCCCGCCCCTTCCCCCGGCCACCGCCGGGAGGTGCCCCCGGCGCGGGCTGGATTTTGCCGCTGCCCGGCAATTCCGGCCCCGCCGGCGTTTGAGGCGCGGGGTCCGGGGCAGAGCTCCCGGTTTGGACCGCCGGTGGGTCAGCGGGTCATGGCCCGGCCGCCGATGTCCGCGGCGCCCGCCAGCTGGTCCTGCCACCAGGAGCGTGCCGCACGCCCGTCCATGGCCGCCCAGGCCGGGGTCCGCTCCACCTGGGCCCGCCCCAGGCGGCGGGCCAGGGCCACCAGCTCCCGGCCCGCCGCGCCGCGCGAGGCCCGGTACGCCGACAGCAGCTCGGCCCAGGACCCGGCGGCGCGCCAGGCCGCCTCGAACGCGGTGGCGTCCTGGAGGGCCTTGGCGGCACCGCTGGTGTTGTGGGGGCGCACCACGCTCGCCGCGTCCCCCGCGAGCAGCAGCCGCCCGGCGGTGATGCGGTCGGCGGCCAGGTCGTAGATGGGCTGGACGTGGATGTCGCGGGGCTCGGTGAGCCCCAGGACCCGGGCCCAGTAGGGCGGGAACCGCCGGTCCAGGACCTCGTCGAGGTGGGCGGTGAGCTGCTCCGTGACCCGGCCGGGAGGGAAGCTCGTGGGGTCGTCGTACGGCAGCCGGCCGGCCTGCGGGGGCGTGGCGTACAGGACCCAGTTGACGCGGAGCCCGTCCGGGCCGGGAATGCGGTAGACCACGCAGCTGCCGCCGGGGAAGCACACGGTGGCGACCGTGTCGGAGGGCCAGGTGTCGGCGCCGGCGGCGGGCAGCCGCGCGGCGTCGAGGTTGCCGCGCCAGCAGACGTACCCGGCGTACGTCGGCAGGTGGTCCGGGCAGACGGCCTCGCGCACCACGGACCGGTAGCCGTCGGCGCCGACCACCAGGTCGTACTGTTCGACGGCACCGTCCGCCAGCCGTACCTCGGCCTGGCCGCCGGCGGCTTCGGGCGCGTCGGCGACGCCGGCCACGGCCGCGCCCTGCCGGTAGGCCACCGACCGCGGGGTGGCCTCGCGCAGCCCGCGCCACAGCAGGCCCCAGTGGTAGGAGTGGAACGGGAACGGCTGCTCCCAGAACACCCGCCCGGCCGGGCCGGCCGCGTCGTCCCGGACCAGCCACCGGCGGCGGGCCAGCGGGTGTGCGGCGATCCCGGCGGGCAGTGCGCCGGTCGCGGCCAGTTCGGCGGCCCGGTCGTCGTGGACGCACAGCCCGACGCCGCGGTCCGCGAGGCGGCCCCGGGTGCGTTCGAGCACGGACACCTCGTCCGCTCCGGCGCGTGCCGCCGCCGAGGCGAACGCACAGCCCGCGATGCTCCCGCCGACCACCGCGACCCTGCCACCCCGCATGGCTGCTCCCTCCGTGCCCGGCTCGGATCCGGCCCGCCACCCTAGGCGAGGGCGGGACGGTGACGGTCGGTTTTCGGACGTCCCGTCGGGCGTCCCGTCGGGTGCCCCCCGGGGACGGCCGGGAGTCCGGTCGGGCGCGGAGGGCCCGGGCGCGTCAGCCGCCCAGCGCGGCCGACACGACCGACCTGGCCTCCTGCTGGACGCGGCCCAGGTGGTCGGGGCCGAGGAAGGACTCGGCGTAGATCTTGTACACGTCCTCGGTGCCGGAGGGGCGGGCCGCGAACCAGGCGTGCTCGGTCGCCACCTTGATGCCGCCGATCGCGGCCCCGTTCCCGGGCGCGTGCGTCAGGACGGCGGTGACCTGCTCCCCCGCCAGGGTGTCGGCCGTGACCTGCTCGGGCGACAGGCGGGCGAGGACCGCCTTCTGCTCCCGGTCGGCGGGGGCGTCGATGCGGGCGTAAGCGGGCTCCCCGAAGCGCTCGGTGAGGCGGGCGTACCGCTGGCTGGGGGTCTGCCCGGTGACGGCCAGCATCTCCGAGGCGAGCAGGGCGAGGATGATGCCGTCCTTGTCGGTGGTCCACACGGATCCGTCGCGGCGCAGGAAGGAGGCCCCGGCGGATTCCTCGCCGCCGAAGCCGAGGGTGCCGGCGGAGAGCCCGTCGACGAACCACTTGAAGCCGACGGGTACTTCCACCAGTTCGCGGCCCAGGTCGGCGGCGACCCGGTCGATCATCCCGGAGGAGACCAGCGTCTTGCCGACCGCTGCCCGCTGCGGCCACTGCTCGCGGTGGCGGTAGAGGTAGTCGATGGCGGTGGCCAGGTAGTGGTTGGGGTTCATCAGGCCGCCGTCGGGGGTGACGATGCCGTGCCGGTCGGCGTCGGCGTCGTTCCCGGTGGCGATCTGGAACCGGTCGCGGCCCTCGATCAGGGAGGCCATCGCGTACGGGGAGGAGCAGTCCATGCGGATCTTGCCGTCCCAGTCCAGCGTCATGAACCGCCAGGTGGGGTCGGTGTGCGGGTTGACGACGGTGAGGTCGAGGCGGTGCTCCTCGGCGATGCGCTGCCAGTACGCCACGGAGGCGCCGCCGAGCGGGTCGGCGCCGATGCGCACGCCCGCGACGCGTACGGCGTCGAGGTCCAGGACGGAGGGCAGGTCGCGCACGTACGCGCCGAGGTAGTCGTACGTGCCGGTGGTCGCGGCGGCCCGGGCGCGGGCGTACGGCATCCGGCGGACCTCCTTCAGGCCGCCGGTGATGATCTCGTTGGCGCGGTCCTGGATCCAGCCGGTGGCGTCGGAGCCGGCCGGTCCGCCGCTCGGCGGGTTGTACTTGAACCCGCCGTCCGCGGGCGGGTTGTGGGAGGGGGTGACGACGACGCCGTCGGCCAGGCCCGAGGTGCGGCCCCGGTTGTGGGTGAGGATGGCGTGGGAGACGGCCGGGGTGGGCGTGTAGCCGTCGGCGCTGTCGACGAGGACGGTGACCCCGTTGGCGGCGAAGACCTCCAGGGCGGTCACCCGGGCGGGTTCGGACAGCGCGTGGGTGTCCGCGCCGAGGAAGAGCGGCCCGTCGATGCCCTGCTGCGCCCGGTACTCACAGATCGCCTGGCTGGTCGCGGCGATATGGTCCTCGTTGAACGCGGTGGCGAGGGAGGAGCCGCGGTGCCCGGACGTGCCGAAGGCGACGCGCTGGGCGGGGTCCGCCGGGTCGGGGTGCAGGGCGTAGTACGCGGTGACGAGCCGGGCGACATCGATCAGATCGCCCGGGCCCGCCTGCTGCCCTGCTCGTTCGTTCGGCATGTGCCGGCTCCTCCGTACTGGTCCAAAGAGACAACACCGGCCATTGTGTCGTCCCCGGATGGTGCCCGCACAGGCGGCCCCCGGCCGTGTTCCCGCTCCTCGGCGCCCGCCCGCGCCCCCGGCTCTCCCGTACCCCGGCGGTTCCGGTTCCGGCTTGGCGGCGGGTCAGCGGCCGGGGGCCAACGCGGCGAGCTCGCGGTGCAGCACGGCCAGGCGGGCCTCCACGGCGGCGGCAGCGGCCCACTCGTGCTCCGTCAGCTCGCGCAGCGCGTCGCGGACTTCGGCGTCCGGCGCCTCGTCCAGCCAGGGTGCGACCGTGCGGCGGCAGACGGTGCTGTCCTGGTGCTCGCCGAGCGCGTCGTGGAGCGCCCCGAGGACGCGCAGCGGGCTCCGGAGCAGCCCCGGGTACGCGCGGGCCACGCTGCGGCCGGTGTCCAGTACGGGTTTGGCGGCCTTGCGCACCTCGTGCAGCTCGTCCGCCCGGGTCTCGGGGTCCGTGATGGCCGCGGCCGCGGCGAAGTCCTCGACCAGCGCCGGCCAGGCCGCGCAGAACCAGTCGCCGAATCCCCCGGCGGGGCCCTGCGGGACCGGGGCGTCGGCCCGCGCGTCGAGCTCGGCGACGAGGGCCCGGTAGCGGGGCCCGTCGAGGACGGCGAGCAGCTCGCGGCGGGCCGGGCCGCGCGACTCCTCCAGGCGCAGCAGCGTCCAGCGGGCTGGGCGGCCGGCCATGGGGGCGTGTGCGGCGACCCGGTGGGCCGTCTCGTCGAAATGCCGGACGCGGCCCAGGTGTTCGTTGAGCCAGGTGAACTCCCCCGGCAGCCCGCCGGGCAGCCCGCCGGGCTGCGCGTCGGACTGCGCGTCGGACTGCGCGTCGGACTGCGCGTGGGGCTGGGCGTCGGACGCCGTGCCGGCGGGTGTCCCCGCCCCCGGTGCCGTGGCCGGCGCCGCCGGTGTGCCCGACTGCTCCAGCGCGTGCCAGACGCTGCGCAGGCGGCGCGAGGCGGTGCGCATCACCTTCACCGCCCCCGGCCGGTCCCGGCGCACGAGCGGTTCGCGCGAGACCAGCCTGTCCCGTTCCCGCTGTACGTACGCCCCGACGGCCGCCGCGGCCTTCGCCCTCATCAGCGTTCCCTCCCCCAGGTGGCGTGCGCGCCGGCCGGCCGGTCCGGGCCGGAGCCGCCCATGGTGGGCACGGTCTACCCGAGGGGCGCCGTGGCGAAAACCGGGCGCGGGCAGTGCCCCCGATCGGGTCACGGGGGTGATGGCCGGG
Source organism: Streptomyces sp. NPDC043854 (assembly GCF_056436005.1). Classification (NCBI taxonomy): domain Bacteria; kingdom Bacillati; phylum Actinomycetota; class Actinomycetes; order Kitasatosporales; family Streptomycetaceae; genus Streptomyces; species Streptomyces sp. NPDC043854. The sequence goes on along the minus strand of NZ_JBWKDK010000076.1, from coordinate 9,436 downwards.
TGACGGTGGCGGCGGCCGCGGTGACGGCCGGCCCCGGTGGCTACTCGATGACGAGCTCGACCGGGATGTTGCCGCGGGTCGCCTTGGAGTAGGGGCAGACCTCGTGCGCCTGCTTGACCAGCAGCGCCCCCGTCTCGCCGGCGAGGGACTCGGGGAGCTCGACGCGCAGCGTGACGGCCAGGCCGAAGCCGGTGCCGTCCTTGCCGATGGAGGTCTCGGCGGTGACGGACACCTCGCCGGTGTCGACCTTCGCCTGCCGGCCGACCAGGCCGAGGGCGCTGGCGAAGCAGGCCGCGTAGCCGGCGGCGAAGAGCTGCTCGGGGTTGGTGCCCTGGCCGTTGCCGCCGAGGGCCGGGGGCATGGCGAGCGCGAGGTCGATCTGGCCGTCGGAGCTGACCGTGCGGCCCTCGCGGCCGTTGGCGGTGGCGACAGCGGTGTACAGCGCGTCCATCGGGGTTCCTCTCCATGGTGGTTCCTGTGTGCCGGCCGGTGTCCGGCTGACGTCCACCACTAGAGCACACAATTCAATTGTGCACAACTGAATGGCTCGCGAGTCACACCGCGTACACTGGCCGGCATGAGCGAGCAGCCCACCGAAACCCTCCGCGAAGAGGACTTCCTCCGCCTGGACGGCCAAGTCTGCTTCGCCCTGAACGCGGCGAGCCGGGCCTTCGGCGGCGTCTACCGGGCGATCCTCAAGGACCTCGGCCTGACCTACCCCCAGTACCTGGTGATGCTGGTGCTCTGGGAGCACGGCACCACGCCCGTCAAGGAGCTCGGCAACCGCCTGCGACTGGACTCGGGAACCCTCTCCCCCCTGCTCAAGCGGCTCGAGGCCGCGGGGCTGATCCGCCGCGAGCGCAGCACCGAGGACGAGCGTTCCGTCCACGCCGTCCTCACCGGGGCCGGCACGCAGCTGCGCGCCCGCGCGGTGGAGGTCCCGCGCCGCATCGCCGCCGCCACCGGCTTCGACCTCGCCGAGCTCCGGGACCTCCAGACCCGCCTGCACCGCCTCACCGCCGCGCTGGACGCGGCCGCCCTGGAGGTGTGACGGGGGGCCGGAGCCGGAGGGGCCCGCCGCGGAGGAAAGCCCGCCCGAGCCGGCCGCCGGGCGTAGATTCGCGCCATGGTGCATGTACTGGGCAGCAGGATCCTGCTGTGCCCCACGGATCCCGAGCGCTCGCGCGCCTTCTACGGCGAGGTCCTGGGACTGGCCGTCTACCGGGAGTTCGGCACCGGCCCCGAGCGCGGCACGGTCTACTTCCTCGGCGGCGGCTTCCTGGAGCTGTCCGGCCGCTCCGCCACCCCGCCCGCGCCCGGGATGCGGCTGTGGCTCCAGGTCGCCGATGCGCAGGCGGCGTACGAGGAGTTGCGCGAGCGGGGGGCCGAGGTGCTGCGGCCGCCGCTGCGGGAGCCGTGGGGGCTGATCGAGATGTGGCTCGCCGATCCGGACGGGGTGGGCATCGCCGTGGTGGAGGTGCCGGAGGGCCATCCGCTGCGGTTCCGCCCGTGACCGCCGCCGACGCCGTCCGACGCCGTCGAGCACCGCCGAGCACCGCCGAGACCCGCCGGCCCCCCAAGGGCGCGGCCGGGCGCGCGGGCGCGTGCGGTCCGCGCCGGCCCCTGCGCCCGGCAATCCCGGTGCGCTCCACCGACGGAGTGAACGGGCCCGCCACCTACAGGAGGGACATCCGGCCGATCCCGTAGACGGCGCGTCAACCGGTCCGGTCGGCGCGGGCCCGCCAGGACTGCGATCGGCGATGTCGCGTAGCAGGTCCGCGGCGCCCGCGGAGGCCTTTTGTAAAGATCCACGCAGTGTGCTGGATTGATCACCGACAGTGCTCCCCTGCTGCGCGGAAGGATCCCCATGCGCACGGTTCGCGAATCAGTCCTGGACGTCCTACGGGCCCGTGGCATCACCACGGTCTTCGGCAACCCCGGTTCGACGGAGCTGCCGATGCTCAAGCAGTTCCCGGACGACTTCCGGTACGTCCTCGGCCTCCAGGAGGCCGTCGTCGTGGGGATGGCCGACGGTTTCGCGCTCGCCTCCGGCACGACCGCCCTGGCCAACCTCCACACCGGTCCCGGCACCGGCAACGCCATGGGCGCCGTCCTCAACGCCCGCGCCAACCGCACCCCCATGGTCGTCACCGCCGGCCAGCAGCACCGCGCCATGCTCACCCTGGAAGCGCTGCTCACCAACCCGCAGCCGACCCTCCTCCCCCAGCCCGCCGTCAAGTGGGCCTACGAGCCCCCGCGCCCCGCCGACGTCGCCCCGGCCCTGGCCCGCGCCGTCCAGCTCGCCGAAACCCCGCCCCACGGGCCGGTGTTCCTCTCCCTCCCCATGGACGACTTCGACGCGGAGCTGACCGAGGAGGAGGACCGGGCGGCCGGCGCGGCGGCCGCCCGCCGGATCACGCACGCCGCCGCCCCCGACCCGGCCGCGGTCGCCGCCCTCGCGGACCGGATCTCCCGCGCCCGCTCCGCCGTCCTCGTCGTCGGCGACGACGTCGACGCCTCCGGCGCCTGGGACGCCGTGGTCGCGCTCGCCGAGCGCACGGCGCTGCCCGTCTGGGCGGCACCGATCTCCGCACGGGTCTCCTTCCCCCGCAACCACCCGCAGTTCCGCGGGGAGTTGACCGGGGCGATCGGCCCGCTGGGCCGGCAGCTGGAGGGGCACGACCTGGTCGTCGTCATCGGCGCGCAGGTGTTCCGCTACTACCCGTACGTCCCCGGCCGCCACCTGCCGGAGGGCACCGAGCTGGTCCTGCTGACCCGGGACGCCGAGGAGGCCGCCAAGGCCCCGGTCGGCGACGCCGTCGTCGCGGACCTGGCACTGGCCGCACGGGCGCTCGCGGACCGGCTCCCGGCCGCCGGGCCCGCGCCCGCCGCACCCCGCGAGCAGGTACTCCCGCCCGAGGCCGGCGACGGGCTCCTGACCCCGATCGCCGCCCTGCGGGCGGTCGCCCAGGGCGCCCCGGAGAACACCCTCTGGGTCAACGAATCGCCGTCCAACGTCCCGCAGTTCCACGAGGTGACCCGGATCTCCACGCCCGGCTCCTACCTGTTCTCCGCCGGCGGCGGGCTCGGTTTCGGTGCCGCGGCGGCCGTCGGGGCGCAGCTCGGCGCCCCGGACCGGCCCGTGGTGTGCGTCATCGGCGACGGCTCGGTCCACTACGCCGTCCAGGCCCTGTGGACCGCCGCCGCCTACCGGGTGCCCGTCACCTTCGTCGTCCTCAGCAACGCCCGCTACGCGATCCTCCAGTGGTTCGCGCAGCTCGAACACGCCCAGGGCGCCCCCGGCCTCGACATTCCCGGCATCGACATCACGGCCGTCGCGACCGGCTACGGGGTGCGTGCCCACCGGGCCCAGGGCGCAGGCGAACTCACCAAGCTCGTACGGGACTCGGCGGCCCAGCAGGACGGGCCGGTCCTCATCGACGTGCCCGTCACCACCGAGTTCCCCTCCCTCTGAGCCCGTCAGCGGCCACCCGCCCCGACCAACGGAAGGCCCGTATGCCACCCGAGACCCCCCTCCTGTCCCGTCTGCGCACCCTCCTGCCCGACCATGCCGACGTCCTGCACACCGATCCCGAGACCCTCTCGGCGCACGCCCGCGACGCGGCCCCCTTCTCCGAGGCGGGCCTCCCCGCCACCGTGGCCTTCCCGCGGACCGCCGAGCAGGTCCAGCACATCCTGCGCACCGCGTACGAGCTGGGCGTCCCCGTCGTCCCGCAGGGTGCCCGCACGGGCCTCGCGGGCGCCGCGAACGCGGTCGACGGCTGCATCGTGCTGAACACGGGCCGGATGGACCGCATCCTGGAGATCGACCCGGCCAACCGGCTGGTGCGCTGCGAGCCGGGCGTCGTCACCAAGCGGCTGAACGACGCCGTCGCCGAGCACGGGCTCGGCTATCCCCCGGACCCCGCCTCCTGGGAGCACTGCACCATCGGCGGGAACATCGCCACCGGCGCCGGCGGCATCTGCTGCGTGAAGTACGGGGTCACCGCGGACTACGTGCTCGGCCTGGACCTGGTCCTGCCCGACGGGCGGCGCATGCGCACCGGCCGCGACACCGTCAAGGGGGTCGCCGGCTACGACCTGACCCGCCTCCTCGTCGGCTCCGAGGGCACCCTCGCCGTCATCGTCGGCGCCACCCTGGCGCTGCGGCCCGTGCGGCCGCCGGCGCTCTCCCTGCTCGCGCAGTTCCCGAGCCTGGTGCAGGCCGGCGAGGCGGTCGCCGCGATCACCGCCGCGGGCCATGTCCCGTCGGCGCTCGAACTCCTCGACCGGGCCACGTCGCAGGCGGTCGCGAACCACGGGCACCCGCTGCTGGAGGCCGGCGCCGCCGCCACGCTGATCATCGAGAGCGACAGCGCCGATCCCGTCCGCGACCTGACCGCGATGACGCTGCTGTGCAAGGGGGCCGGGGCGCAGAACGTGGCCACCTCGTCCACCGCCGAGGAGTCCCGGCGGATCATCGAGGCCCGCCGGCTGGTCACCCCGGCGCTGGGGGCGTTCGCCGCGACGCTCGGAGGCAGGCCGACCGCCTTCATCGAGGACGTGGCCGTGCCGCGCTCCGCACTGGCCAAGTTCATGGGCACCATCGAGGAGATCGCGGCCCGGCACCGGCTGCGGATCTTCACCCTCGGGCACGCCGGCGACGGCAACCTCCACCCCACGGTCGTGTTCGACGAGTCGGACGCCGACGAGTTCCGCCGCGCCCAGACCGCGTACGACGACATCATGGCCGCCGGTCTGGCCCTCGGCGGCACCAGCACCGGCGAGCACGGCATCGGCACCCTCAAGCGGGAGTGGCTCACCCGCGAGCTCGACCCGGTCAGCCTGGAGCTCCAGTGCGGCCTCAAGCGCCTCTTCGACCCGAAGAACCTGCTCAACCCCGGCAAGGTCGTGGAGGCATGACCGAGGACTCCCCCGCAGCCGGTGCCGCCACGGCCCCGGCCACCGCGGCCGGTGCCGCGATCCCCGCGCCCTCCGCCCGTTCCGCCTCCACGCCCGCCCGCGCCGTGCCGCGACCCGCCCGGGCCGGCCGCGCCGAAACCGTCCGGTTCGCGGCGACGCACACCCTGCCCGCCTTCATCCGCGGGGCCTTCCACGTCCGGCCCAAGGTGGTCTCGGCGTACGCGGCCCTCGGCCAGCAGGGCTGGTCCGCGGCGACGCTGCGGGCCATGCGCGCCCGGCACGGCGGGGCGCCCGTCGAGGTGCGCGGACTGTCCGGGACGCTGCTGGTCCTGCTCGACCAGGCCGACGTCCGGCAGTTCTACGAGCTGCCGGTGCGCACCCTGGCCATGGACGCCCCCGACAAGTACCGGGGCCTGTCGCTGCTGGAGCCCACCGGGGTGATCTGCTCCCACGGCGACACCCGCGAGGACCGGCGCCGCATCAACGACGAGGTGCTCGCGTCGGACCGGCCGGTGCACCCCTCGTGCCGGGAGTTCCAGGCCCTGGTCGACGAGGAGGCGACCGCCCTGACCTGCGGCGGGGAGCTGGACTTCGCGCGGCTGCGCCGCACGGTGGCACGGCTCGGGCGCCGGATGGTCCTCGGCGATGCGGCGGCCGGTGACGAGGAGCTCGCCCGGTGGCTGCTGGCGATCCGCGAGGAGGCCAACTGGATGCGGATGCGCAAGGGGCGGGCCGCGGCCGCCGAGGCACTGTACGCGAAGGCGGCCGCCCGGGTCGAGGAGTACGCGGCCCGGGCCGAGCCGTACACCCTCGCCGCGCTCGCCCGCCGGCACCCGTCGGCCGCGGGCCCGGACGCCGCGCTGCTGGACCCGGTCGGGCAGGCCCACCACTGGCTGCTCGCCCTCGACACCGTCGGACCCACCGTCGCCCGGACCCTGCTGCTGCTCGCCGCCCACCCGGCCGAACAGGAGGCCGTCCGGGCCGAGATCGACGGCGGGGACCCGGAGCTGCCCCGGCTGCGGGCCTGCGTACGGGAGACGCTGCGGCTGTACCCGCTCGTGCCGGACCTGGTACGGGTCACCCGCGCCGAGACCGAGTGGCGCGGGCAGCGCTATCCGGCGGGGACGGCCGTGCTCGTGCCCGCGCTGTTCCACCAGCGGGACCCCGAACACGTCGCGGCCGCCCACCAGTTCGTCCCGGCGCGGTGGCTGCGCCCCGGGGCGGCGGACGACCCGGGACTGGCGCCGTTCAGCCACGGCGGCGGCCGCTGCCCGGGCGAGCACCTGGGGCTGCTGACGGCGGCGGCGGTGATCGCGGCGGTGCTGCGGGGCCACCGGGTCACCGGCGGCCGCCCTGCCCTGGACCCCTCCCTGGCACTGCCGGGCCTGCTCGGCTCGGCAGGCATCCGGCTCACCCTCGCCGCCCGCTGAACCCGAACGGCGTGCCCCGGGCCCGCGCGGCGCGCCACCCCTCCTTTCCACCCCCCATGCCCCGGAGGGCACCCGCATGACCGATGCCACGACCGCCGTCACCGGGCACGAACCGGACGTCGACTCCCTGCACCACATGTGCCGCCTGCTCGCCGAGGCCGCCGAAGGCGTGGGGGAAGCGTCCCGGTACGCGTCCGAACTCGCCCTCGGCGCCCGGCTGCCGCGGGCCGTCCGCGGCGGCGCAGCCCGGCGCGACCTACTGCGGACGATCACCGACCCCAAGGGCCTGGGCTGGGCCCCGCGCGGCCGCGGCCTCGCCGGGCTGGGCCGGCTCGTCGGCGTGTTCACCAGCCGGGAGAGCCTCGCGGTGACCCTGGCCGTGACGGGTCTGAAGGCCCGGATCCGGGCCGCCGCCGTCACCCACCCCGAGCTGCTCGGGGACCCCGACACCGCCCGCGTCCTCAGAGCCGTCGCGGAGGACCGCCAGCGCGAGGCGATCCGGGTCTTCCGTGCCATCCTCGGCCGCAAGGGCGCCGAGCGGACCTTCGCGCTGCTCGCCCCGGCGTTCGCCGACATCCTCGCCTGGAACGCGCTCACCGACGAGAACCCGCTGAACGACGCGGCCGGCTGGGAGGTCGCCACCGGCCGCACCCTGGCCGGCGCCGAACCGGTCCTCGGCATCGGCGCCCGGGTCTGGGCGTTCCTCGACCGCGGGCCCGGCCGGGCCGAGCCCTTCGTCCCCCCGGCCGGGTTCGCCGAGCGGCTCGACACCGGCGGCACCATCGCCGGGTACGTGCGGAACATCGGCGCGGTGGGCACCGACGGCACCCTGCTGGTCCAGCAGGTCGCCGGGCCCGACGGCGTGCAGCGGTACGTCGTCCAGCTCGCCGGGATGTCGGGGCTGAGCGGGGAGAGCCCCCAGGACCTGCTGGGCGCGGTCCACGCGGTGGCGCGGCCCGCCACCCCGTACTCCAGGGCCGTGTGCAAGGCGCTGCGCGGGGCCGTCCCCTCGGGCTGCGAGATCGCCCTGGTGGGCCACAGCCTGGGCGGGATCACCGCGATGAACCTGGCCGCCGACCGGGACTTCTGCGCGGTGTACCGGGTCACCCACGTGGTGGCGATCGGCTCCCCCATCGACGGCAAGCGGCCCGCCGACCCGCGGACGCGGGTGTGCTCGCTGGTGAACGAGCACGACGTGGTGCCCAGCCTGGAGGGCCGCTCCTCCGTGTCCCCGTACCGGCTTCCGGACCAGTTCACCGAGTTCACCTGGACCGACGACACGCATGCCTTCCCGCTGTGCCACGCCGCCGAGCGGTACGCGCACAACCTGGAGCACGACGTGCCCGCGGCGCGGGCGCACGTGGACGCCGAACTCGCCCCCTACCGGGGCCGGGTGACAGCGACCCGCCTCTTCCGCCTCTACGACCGCTGACCACCGACCACCGACCACCGACCACCGAGGACCACCACCACATGACCGACACCGCCTCCACCGATCAGTCCGGGTCGGCCCGGGGGAAGGCCGCACCGGCCCCGCGCGGCTCCGACTCCGGCTCCGGCTCCGGCTCCGGCTCCGCGGGGGTGCCCGGGCAGGCGGGCGCGGCCCGCCCGTCGCAGGCCCCCGGCTACGGCCCGCCGGGCCTCCTCGAACGCCTCGGGTCGGCCGCCTTCGCCCGGATCAACCGGACCCGGGAATGGCACGAACTCCCGCAGCCGCTCGCGCTGCTGAACCTGCGGGTGCTCCGCGACGACCTGCGCCGCCGGAACCTGCACGACACCCGCGGCGCCGGGGGCGAGCGCCGTCGCCGCCCCACCGCCGAACTCGCGCCGTTCCGCTCGTACGACGGCTCGGGCTACGACCCGTACGACGAGGACATGGGCCGGGTCGGCACCCGGCTCGACCGCAACGCCCCGCTCCACATGGTCTTCCCGGAGGGCGACGAGGGGCTGATGTCGCCGAGCCCGCGCGAGATCAGCAGGCAGCTGCTGGCCCGCAGGGGCTTCGTGCCGGCGCCCACGCTGAACCTGCTGGCGGCCGCCTGGATCCAGTTCGAGAACCACGGCTGGGCCAACCACGGCGACAACGAGGAGGCCGAGCCCTTCACCGTCCCGCTCGCCGCGGACGACGACTGGGCCGAGCAGGGCGGCGACTGCCCGATGCGGATCAGCCGCACCCGCCCCGACCCGGTCGCGCACACGGCGGCGGACGCCCCGCCGACGTACGAGAACACGGTCACCCACTGGTGGGACGGTTCGCAGGTCTACGGCTCGGACGAGGCCCGCTGCCGTTCGCTGCGGACGGGTGAGCACGGCAAGCTGATCGTCGAGGACGGCCGGCTGCCCACCGACCCGCGCCCGGGCCAGGAGTGCCTGGACCGGACCGGCATGAACAGCGACTACTGGACGGGGCTGTCGCTGCTGCACACGCTCTTCGCGAAGGAGCACAACTCCGTCTGCGACTTCCTGCGTTCGCACTATCCGACGTGGGGCGACGAGCGGCTCTTCCACACCGCCCGGCTGGTCAACACCGCCCTGATGGCGAAGATCCACACGGTGGAGTGGACGCCCGGCGTCCTCGACACCCCGGTCCTGAAGCGGGCGATGGACGCCAACTGGTACGGGGTGCTGCCGCGCTGGGTCCGCCGCACGTACGGGCGGGTCGGCAACGGCGAGATGCTCAGCGGCATCCTCGGCTCGCCGACGGACCACCACGCGGCGCCGTACTCGATGACGGAGGAATTCGTCTCCGCGTACCGGCTGCACCCGCTGATCCCGGACGAGCTGGTGGTCCGCGACCACCGCCGGGGCGCCGTCCGCGCCACCATCGGCTTCGACGAGATGCAGGGCGCCACCACCCGCACCGCGATCGACACGTTCGGCATGAGCGACCTGTTCGTCTCCTTCGGCACCGCCCACCCCGGCGCCCTGGTCCTGCACAACCACCCGGACGCGCTGCGCAACCTGGTCCGGCTGACGGGCGAGCACATCGACCTCGGCACCGTCGACATCCTCCGCGACCGCGAACGCGGCATCCCCCGCTACAACGCCTACCGGCAGATGCTGCGCAAGCGGCCCGTCACCTC